>CAYNCM010000043.1:0-26481 GCA_964395825.1 uncultured Planctomycetaceae bacterium | reverse complement strand
GTTGTGCCGCCGTGCGGGGCGCTGCCGATCGTTTCGTGGGCGCCCGGCGCGCAGTGCAGGCCCGGCCGGGTGAGAAGGCCGTATTCGTTTTCCAGGACGTCGGCCAGTTCGTCGGGGCGGTAACCTTCGCACCGCACGCTGAACACGCCGCAGCGGTGTTTGACCGTCGGCGGGCCGTACAACGTCAAGCCCGGCATGTCGCCCCATTCGGTCAGCGATTCAATCATCGTCTTGATCAGTGCCTGTTCGTGGTTCCAGAGTTTGTCGACGGTCTGGTTGAGGATCCACGCCACGCCAGCCGACAGGCCGATGATGCCGATCGTGTTGTGCGAGCCGGCCTCGAAACGGTCGGGCAGGAAGTCGGGCTGCGTGTCGCGTTCGCTGACGGATCCGGTTCCGCCTTCGCGCAGAGTAATCATGCGCTGTTCGACCCCCGGCCGGATGTAGAGGATGCCTGTGCCCAGCGGGCCGAACAGACCCTTGTGTCCCGGCGCTGCGAGCAGGTCGATGCCCAGTTCCCGCACGTCGATCGGGTAATGGCCGAGCGACTGGGCGGCGTCGACGCAGAAGAGGATCCCGTGTTCGCGGGCGATGCGGCCGATCGTCGCGATGTCCTGCATCGTGCCGGTGACGTTCGAGGCGTGCAGCAGGGCGATGAGTTTCGTGTGGGGACGGATGGCTTTGGCGATGTCGTCGGGATCGGCCAGGCCGGTCACGGGATCGACCGGCACGCGCGTCTGTTCGACGCAGCCGGCGGTGACCAGTGCCTTGTACGGGCGAAGAATCGAGTTGTGATCCAGCGCGGTGGTGATGACGTGGCACTTGCCGCCGTGCTGTTGATGGTGATGGCCGACCACGCCCTTGATGGCGATGTTCAGACTGTCGGTGCAGTTGAGGGTGAAGATGACGTGGTCGGGATCTTCGCCGTGGAAGAGGGTGTTGAGGCGCTGGCGGCATTCGGCGAGCAGCCGGCCGGACTCTCGCGATTCGTAATACGCCCCGCGCCCGGGCGACGCGCCGAGTCTGGTGGCATAGCGCGACATCGCCTCGAGCACTTCCGTTGGCTTGGGAAAGCTGGTCGCGGCGTTGTCGATGTAAGTGCGCGGGGCGTCGGGTGGCATGGCGGTCGGGTCCATGACCGGATTGTAGAGCGGTGGCGCGGCGGCTCAAGCCTGCTCCACCACCAAGGCGGGGCAGGCGGGGTTCGCAGTTCAGCAACGCCCGGGCATGGCCATGTGGTCTTTGGGGTCGGGCCAAGATGGCCGATGCGGGCATGGTCTGGCGAATCGGCCGATGATTCAGCCGATCTTCGCGTTGCGGGACGCGGGGCTACATGCCCAGCACGCGGAGCAGCATGCTCCTGCCCAGCATCAGGTCGATCCCGCTGATCAGCACGATCACCATGATGGTGGTCTTGAAGGCCTGCTCGGTCATCAGGCGGTTCAGGCGGCTGCCGGCGAACGTGCCCACCGGGACCAGCGGCACCAGCCACAACCCATAGGCCAGTGTGGACGTGTCGATCAGACCCAGCGAAAAGTACGGCACGAGCTTGACGAGGTTGATGATGAAGAAATAGATGACGGCGGTGCCAATGAACGCCTGCTTGGTGATGCGCTGGCCAATGAGGAAGATGGTGATCACGGGCCCGGCAGCGTGAGCGAGGGTGCTGGTCAATCCCGCGGCCGAGCCGAACGCCGAACCCGTGGTCATGGTGGAACGCAGATGCCAGTTCGGGGCGAAGCGGGCCTTGATGAAATCGCCCACGACGTACAGCACGCAGATCACGCCGATGGCGAACTTCATCCAGGATTCACCGGATTCGCTCAGTTCGCCCAGCCACCAGATCAACCCCGCGCCCGCGGCAATGCCGATCAGCGAACCGCCCAGCAGCCGCCTGAGGTTGGCGGCATCCCACTTGCGCCAGTGGTGGCAGACGCTGAAGATGTCGGCGATGATCAGCAGCGGCAGCAGGGCGCCCACGGCAAGCTGGGGATCGCCGAACGCGAAGATGAACAGCGGCGTGGCGATCACGCCCACGCCGCCGCCGAAGCCGCTCTTGGCCACGCCCACGATCACCACCGCCGTACCGGCCAGCAGCCAACTGGCGATCGGGTTGGGCTGATCGACAAAGGGAACCATGGGTTGGGGATTGTAGGGGCATGCGGTGAAGGGGGGAAGGCGGCCCTGCTTCGTGCGGAATGTGCAGCGCATGGTCGCGGAAGCGACCACGCTTCGGATTTACGGATCAGCGAACGGACGATTCTGCCGGTTATGACGGTTGTGCGGGTGATGGTGGGCGGAGGTGCGGGAAATGGGCCCACGGACCGGCACGCGCCAATGCGTGTGGTAGAATGAAGGTGAAATGGCTGAGCATCGACCCACAGCTTCGGCCATCACCGGGAATTGTGCGTGCCTGCTGCTGGCGCCGACCGGCTGCGACGTGCCCGGTGATCTGCTGGACGGCTTGCGGAGCCGCGGCGTGGACCTGCGCGAAGTCAGCGATGCCCCGGCGGTGATGACGGAACTGGCGACCGGCAATCATCGCATTGTCATCCTCATCGAGCCAGGCGCGGTGCGCGATGTCGAACCGCTCACCCGCGCCATGGCCACGTACCATCCGCACACGGGCGTCTGGCAGTATTCGATGGCGCTGGACCCGCCGTTGCAGGCGTATCCCATGCCGCGGCCGGCGCCGGCGGACGTGGTGGATCGCGAGGCGGAGGGGACCCATCGCACCGATCCGCCGCCCGCGCCGCAACCGATCACCACCTCGGATCAGACGGAGGAACCGGATGCGATGGAAGCGGATGAACTGGACGAACGCCCGTTGCTGACGGAAGAGGAACTGGCGATGCTGCTGGGCGACGATGAGACGGAGACGGGGACGTGACGCGCCGACGCTGCCAACCTGACGCTGCGGTGCTGGTGGTCGGCGATGCGTCGACGGCCGAGGATCTGTCGAACCGCCTGAGTCGGCCGGTCGTCGCGGTGGATCACTACCTCGATGCACTGGGCGAGATGGCGCACCGGCCGGTGCACGCGGTGGTGGGGCGGGTCAAGCCCATGCGGTCATCGCTGGCATCGACGGTGCAGGCAGTGCGCCGGCTGTCGCCGCGCGGTCGACTGCTGCTGCTCGTTCAGCCGGCGGATGAACCGGATGCCATGCGGGCGGTGCGGCTGGGGTTCGATGACTACCTGGTCGGCCCGTTGCGCCCCGGCGAATTGGCGGCGGCGGTGGAAGGCGACGACGGGGCGGACGCGGCGCCGGCGGATGAAGGCACGGAGCAGATCGGCGCGGCGGAAGGCAGGGCGGCGGAGCCGGTGCGGGCGTCGGCAGCGCGGACGGAGGCAGTCGACGATGGATCGAAACCTTCCCGCGACCTGGCGATGGTGGAGAAACTGCTGGGGCGGCGGTCGGATATGCGCGGGGGGGCGGTGCGGGTCATTCAGCGGGAATTGCGCTCGCCGGACGTGCGTTGGTCGGCCCAGCCCGTGCTCGACGCCGCGGCGTGCGTGCCGGTCACCTACGATGATCAGCCATTCGGGCATCTGGTCTCGGACACCTGCGGGGATCAGCAACTGACGGAGTGGGCGGACTGGCTGGCGCGGTGGCTGGCGCTGGAGGCCCGCATCACGCATCTGAACCACCTGGCGCTGCACGATGAGTTGACGGGCGTGTGGAATCGGCGGTACTTCGACCGGTTTCTCGCGTCGGTGCTGCGCCGGGCCAAGCAGCAGCGGTTTCGGGTGACGCTGCTGATTTTCGATATCGACGACTTCAAGAAGTACAACGATCGCTACGGCCACGCGGCCGGCGATGAGATTCTCCGGCAGGCGGCGCGGCTCATGCAGTCGGTGGTGCGAAAGCACGACGTGGTGGCGCGGATCGGCGGGGATGAATTCGGCGTGATCTTCTGGGACGCCGAGCAACCGCGACGCGCCCACAGCGAACATCCCCAGTCGATCGGCCGCATCGCCCGGCGATTCCAGAAGGCCATCTGCGGACACAAGTTCCCGCAACTGGCGGACCTGGCGCCCGGCACGCTGACGATCAGCGGCGGACTGGCCAGCTACCCGTGGGACGGCCAGACGGCCAAGGAACTGGTGCGCCTGGCGGACCAGATGCTGCTGCGGTCAAAACAGCAGGGCAAGAACGTCATTACGTTCGGCCCCGGCGCGTTGAAGGTGTGCAACGGGCTGGACGAGTCGGACCCCGGCCACGTGGCGGCCGATTGACGAGCGACGAGCTGGGATGCCGGATCGCCGGTCGCCTCATCCCGCGGCGGCCGCTTCCATCATCGGATACATCGCCGACCACGGGTAGTGCTCCATGAGGAAGTTTTCGAGCTGGGGGCGCTGGGCCACCAGGAAGAACACCGGATCGTGCAGGCGGTGCCAGGCGAAATTGACGGCTTTGGGCAGGGCGTCGCGGCAGGTCGCCATGAGCAGTTCCTGCTCTTCGTGGCGAAGCGGGAGCATGTGGAACTGCCAGGCCTGCCGGCGGTTGAGCACCTTGAGCACTTCCACGTCCACCCGCTGGGTCTCAAGGTCGACTTCCGTGCCATAGCTGAGGTACTGTTCCACCCAGGCCTGCTCGACGTCGTCGGCGCTGATGCCGAACATGCGTTCGGCCAGGTCGCCGAACGGCCGGGCGCAGCGCTGCTGCTGCTCGACGATGGCGTGGACCTGGTCGCGGGTGAGCACGCCCTGGGCCACGAGAATTTCGCCGATTCTCACGCCGCGCGGTTGGCTGGTCATCTAAGCACTTCCTTTGATGAGCGGTGGACATGACCAGCATCGGCAGGCGACCCGGGCGCGTTAAGTTCACGCCCCCGCACGCTTCACAATGCGGTTCGGATTGTGCGGTCTGCAACAGATCGGCCAACCGCAACGGCTGATAACGACAGGCGGTGGTCGGTGGAAGCGGCGAACCGGCGCGGTGGGCCGGGTTCATCTCCCCCCCGTCATGATCCCGGCAGGGCGTGATCCAGCACGTGGTCTTCGACGTAGATGGGGACCTGATTGGCGATGCCCAGGGCGATGGCGTCGCTGGGTCGGCTGTCGATCTCGATGGATTGCCCATCGCGCTCGACCACGAGCCGGGCGTAGAACGTGTCGTCTTTCAGGTCGCTGATGAGGATGCGGTCCAGCCGCCCGCCCAGCGCCTCGATCACCCCGGCCAGCAGGTCGTGCGTTTGCGGTCGGGCGATGGGCGTTCCTTTGAGCCGCCGCTCGATGGCCGCCGCTTCGTACAGCCCGATCACGATCGGCAACCGCCGATCGCCGTCGATTTCACGCAACTCGATCAACTGGTAGTCGCGCGTCTCGGTAATCAGAATCCGCGACAGTTCCATCGGCACAGCCATAACGGCGCATTGTCACCGCCCGCGCCCGTCGTCGCAAGCACCATTTACACTCGCCGCACACCGGCAATCAGCCTACAATGGCCCGTTTATGCCGAAAGACCAGGCCCCAACCCGCACGATCCACCTCGAAACGTTCGGCTGCCAGATGAACGCGCTGGACAGTGAACTGGTCGAATCGCAACTGCGCGGGCTGGGCTATCGCTTCGTCGACCGTCGCCAGGACGCCCAGGTTGTGCTGCTGAACACCTGCTCCGTGCGGCAGCACGCCGAGGACAAGGTCCACGCCCGCATCGGCGACTGCAAACCCATCAAAAACCGCCGCCCGGATGTGATCGTCGGGGTGCTGGGATGCATGGCCGAGCGCGACGGCCCGGCGCTGCTGGCCAGGTACCCGCAGCTCGACCTGGTCTGCGGCCCCGGTGAACTGGAGAAGGTGCCGCTGTTGATCGAGAACGCCATCGCCACCCGTCGGCCGCAGCAGGCCCTGGGGGGCAACGCCAATCGGCGGAGCAGAACCCTCGCCGCCGCGGGCGATCAACTGGAGAGGCTCGATCTTGGCCGGTCATTCCGCCCCGAGCGGGTCAGTCGTTCGGCGTACGTGCGGATCACGCGCGGTTGCAACAAGTTCTGCACCTACTGCGTCGTGCCGTTCACCCGCGGGGCCGAGGTCCATCGCCCGCCCGATCACATCCTCGATGAGTGCAGGCGCCTTGCCGACGCCGGGGCGGTGGAAGTCACGCTGCTGGGTCAGACGGTCAACCACTACCGCTACGACCACGGCGCGGCGGTGATGGCGGGCGCTGCGGGGGCGGCGCAGGTCGGCCCGGGGCTGGCCGTGCATCGGCGCCGTGGCGGCGCCCAGGTCCCAGGCCCCAGGTCCCAGGCCGCCGTGACCACGTTTGCCGACCTGCTGCACCGCATCCACGAGCAAGTGACCGCCATTCGCCGGCTGCGCTTTGTGACCAGCTTCCCGCTGCACTTCGGCGATGACGTGCTCCAGGTCATGCGCGACTGCCCGCGCATCTGCCGCTACCTGCACGTGCCGGCCCAGTCGGGCTCCGACCGCATGCTCAAGGCGATGAACCGCGGCTACACCGCCGGGGAATACCGCCACTTCATCGAACGCTGCCGAGGCTACCTGCCCGACGCGATGATCGCCAGCGACTTCATTGTCGGCTTCCCCGGAGAAACCAACCACGACTTCCACCAGACGATCGACCTGGTGCGCCGGGCCCGATTCAAGAACAGCTTCATCTTCAAGTACTCACCCCGACCCGGTACGATCGCCTGCGAGCGCCTCACCGATGATGTGCCCGATGAAGTGAAGCGCCAACGCAACACCGACCTGCTCGAGGTGCAGGCCCAGGTGAGCGGCCAGGTGCACCGCGAACAGATCGGCAAGACGTTCGACGTGCTGGTCGAAGGCGTCTCGGCGGTCGAACGCAGGAAACGCCATGGTGTCGAGGTGGCCTGGGAGAAACCCGCCACCCAACTCAGCGCCCGCACCACCGGCGACCTGATCGTCATGTTCCAAGGCGACGAATCCCTCGTCGGCCAGATCGTCCCTGTCCAGATCCACGACGCCAGACCGCTTGCCCTGTTCGGCGAGCGCGTCGCACAACCCGCGACCGCCTGATCCACGCGGCGGCAGGTCCATCAGTTCTGCGCTGTCACCGAATGCAGTTCGGTCAGTTGGATCGGGGTGCGCCCCTGGCCGGTCTGGGCGTGCAGCGCGGTTCCCGCGTCGTGGTGCGACCAGTTCACCATGGCGAAGCCGATCGGAGCGCCGGACAGGCGGGGGCCGTGGCAGGAACTGGTCACCGCGCCGACGACGTGGGCATCGGGATCGGCCGAATCGAACACCGCCGCACCGGCCGGCGGCAGCAGAGGGTCATCGCTGCCGCGAAATCCGACGATCACCTTCCGGGGGTGACCGAGCGATTCGGTGCGGGCGACGATCTCCTGTCCGCGATAGCAGCCCTTGGTGAAGCTGCACACCTGGCGGACGATGCCCGTTTCGTGCGGCAGGCTGGTCGGGCCGAAGTCGATGTGAAACAGTGGCATTCCCGCCTCGATTCGCGCGATGTTGAACGCCTGCCAGCCCAGCGGCTTGACGCCGTCGGACGCGGCGTCGCCGGTCAAGGCTTCCCAGACATCGCGCGCCCGTGACACTTCGACCCAAAGCTCCAGGCCCGGCACATCGCCGAGGTCACGTCGCAATACAGGCGCTTCGCCGAGCGGCTTGTCGAGTTGTCGGATCGCCTCTTCGGCTTTCGGGCCGAACACCCCGAAGCCGTGATGTGAGCCGGTCAGGTCGGCGACCTGCACGTCTTCGGTGAAGATGAACGTTGACAGGTCGTTGACGAACGCCGGGGCGTCAGGCGCGTCGAGCGCGATCAGCGTACGGGCATCGGTGTGAGCGATCATCAGGTCCGCGGTGATGCGGCCTTTGTCGTTCAACAGGAAGCAGCGACCGGTCTCGCCGGTGCGCAGGGCCGCCATATCCCCACTGACCATGCGCTGGAGGAACTCGGGTCGATCGGAACCGGTCACCTCGACCAGGCCGCGATGCGGGCCGTCCATCACCGCCGCCGCCTTGCGGAGCGCGGCGTATTCGATCTCGTGCGCCTCGAATTCCGCGACGATGCTGCCGTGTTCGCCGAACGCCGTGAACAGCGCATCGGCCTGTTCGTGAAGGGCGTTAAGCGGTGAGGGATGGGCCATGGACGAGTGGTTCGTTGCGCGTTGCTGTTGCCTGTTCGGTGCTGCATCCTAGGCAAGGGGCCGCGACACCGGCAAGCAATCGGCAACTTACCCGGGCATCACCACGCCGATGGTCAGCAGCAGATTCGCGTAGATGCGCTGTTCGCCGGTCTGGACGGTCAGGCAGACGTTGGGTTCGGACGTCGCATCGTAAAACGCAAAGCGCTCGATGGGTTCGAGTTGGTCGGGATTGCCGGAGTGCCTGAGAAGGCGGCGAAACTCATCCCAGATCGGCGGATCGTCGGTCATGGCGTAGGGGCCTTCCTTGAGCGTCTGCATGACCGCGGCCGCTTCGACCGGCACCGCCGAGCACAGCGCTTCGAGCACCTCGGTGCAGGTCAGCTTGCCCGGCGCGAGGTTCAGGTGGACCAGGTCCGCGTTTTCGCCCAGCGTGGTGGCGGCGGGGAAGTTGCCGTCGGCGATGAGGATCTTCGAACCGTGACCGGCGCTGCCGATCGAGTCGAGAATCTCCGGGTGAATCAACTGGCCTTTCAGCATGGCGATGCTCCATGGGGTGACCTGGTGATCGGGCGATCGGGCGAAGGCGGCCGAACTCTGGTCGGCGTATCGCCGAATCCGTGGCCCGGCGCATACCTTACCACTTGACGCAACGCCCGGCGAGCGGTATCCCAATGGCACAATGGCGCCCGGCGCTGCGATCTCGGCGAGTGAAATCCACAGGAGCAAAGCGAATGGCCAAGTACCAGACCCCGAAAATCACCAAACCGAAGAAGGCCGGCAAGAAGCAGGTGCTGCTGGTGGCCAACGGCGACCTGCGCATCAGCGCCAACCAGGTGTGCTGGGAAGCGCAGAAGCAGATGGAAGAGGAACTGGGCAAAGCCGTCAAGCAGTGCGGCTACCAGCTCGTTCGGGCCCATCGGTACAAGGCGTCGGAGAAGCACGGATTCATCGGCTCGCAGAAGGAAGGCATGGAGGTGTTCGCGGGCATCGACCCGGATGCCAGGCTGATCGTCGCCGAGGCGGTCTGGCAGTATTCCCACCACGTGCTGCACGGGCTGATGGACCACCGCGGGCCGATCTGCACGGTGGCCAACTGGTCCGGCCAGTGGCCCGGGCTGGTGGGCATGTTGAATCTCAACGGATCGCTGACCAAGGCGGGGGTGAAGTACTCCACGCTGTGGAGCGAAGATTTCAGCGATCCGAAGTTCGTCAGGAAATTGGGCCAGTGGCTGGACACGGGCAAGGTGACCCACGCGACCAGCCACGCCACCCCGCTGACGAAGGTCAAGCTGCCCGCCGCCGAGCGGAAGCTGGGCGAAGCCCTCGCCGCCGAACTGCGTCAGAACAAGGCCATCATGGGCGTGTTCGACGAGGGCTGCATGGGCATGTTCAACGCGATCATCCCCGACCACCTGCTTAACCCGACCGGCGTGTACAAGGAACGTCTGAGCCAGTCGGCCCTGTTCTACGCCTCCACGCAGGTGGCCGATCACGAAGCGAAAAAAGTGTACAAGTGGTACCGGGACCACGGCATGAAGTTCGACTTCGGCAAGAAGGAGGAAGCCGACCTCACCGAATGGCAGGTGCTCACGCAGTGCAAGATGTACATCGCCGCGATGCGCATCGCCGATGAGTTCGGCTGCGACACGATCGGCATCCAGTACCAGCAGGGACTGAAGGATTGCCTGCCCGCGTCGGACCTGGTCGAAGGCACGCTGAACGATTCGGTGCGCCCGCCGGTGTGGGATCCCCGGAAGAAGAACAGGCAGTTGTACAAGGGGCAGCCTCTTCCGCATTTCAACGAAGTCGACGAATGCGCGGGGCTGGACGGGCTGATGACCTGCCGCGTGCACAAGGCGATCGGTCAGCCGGTCGAGAACACGCTGCACGACCTGCGATGGGGCGACTGGGACGCCAGCGGCACGACGGACGAGTATGTCTGGGTGTTCGAGATCAGCGGCAGCGCTCCACCGAGCCATTTCATCGACGGCTGGGCGGGCGCGATCGGCGAACGGCAACCCCCGATGTACTTCCGCCTGGGCGGGTCGACGATCAAGGGCATCAGCAAACCCGGCGAAATCGTCTGGAGCCGCGTCTACATCGAGAACGACAAACTCAACATGGACCTCGGCCGGGCGAAGGTCGTCGAGCTGCCCTTCGAGGAAACGCAGCGCCGCTGGGACTCGACCACCCCGCAATGGCCGATCATGCACGCGGTGACCTACGGCGTCAGCCGCGACCAGATGATGGCCAAGCACAAGAGTAACCACATCCAGGTCGCCTACGCCCGCTCCGCCCCCTCGGCCGACAAATGCATGTTTGCCAAGGCTGCCATGGCCCAGGCGCTCGGCATGAAGGTCAACCTCTGTGGCACCAACGCCCAAGGCAAGAAGTGGGGCTGATTCCCGGCGCTTTCAGAACCCTCAGGCGTTGAGACATCGTCGCCGCGATCGCCATCGGCCAAGCTCACCCCTCGCCATGGGGGGCTTGGGGCCTATGCCCGCTGATCGGGCGGGACGTCGCCGTAGGTGGCGATCAGCGTCGAGCGAATACCCCCGCGGCCGCGCCAGTCCGTGCGCAG
Source organism: uncultured Planctomycetaceae bacterium (assembly GCA_964395825.1). Classification (GTDB taxonomy): domain Bacteria; phylum Planctomycetota; class Phycisphaerae; order Phycisphaerales; family Zrk34; genus JANQFT01. Next base: position 15,810 of record CAYNCM010000043.1, on the reverse strand, counting down.
CACCAGCCAGCGCGGTTCCATGAGCTTGACCAGATCGTCGCGAATGCGATTGGTGACTGATTCGTAAAACGTGCCCTCGTTTCGGAACGACTGGTAATACAGCTTCAAGCTCTTCAATTCGACGCAGCGCTGCTCGGGACCGTAACGCAGCGTGACGATGCCGAAATCCGGTTGCCCCGTCTTCGGACAGACCGACGTGAATTCCTCGGCCACGTGCTCGATCACGTAATCGCGATCGGCCGCGGGATTGTCGAAGCATTCGAGCGCGTCGAAATCGGCCATGGGGGGCTTGCCATTCAATATCGCGGCTTGGCCGCGTGAGTCGGCATTACAGGTTCCGATATCTTGCGATCAGATCGATGATTCGCTGCTGGTTGGGCTTGATGCGGACGGATTTCTGCCAGCTTTCGATGGCGCGATCGCGCAGGTCGATGTCCTCCCGCCGGCCGCGCAGGTACTGGGTCATCAGACACACGCCCACGCCGTTCAGGCTCGCCGGGTCGTCCGGGTTCAGTTGCAGCGCCTGTTCGTAACCGTGCAGGCTGTCGTCGAACCGGCCCATCTTGAAATACACGTAACCCAGCCGTTCGTAGATCATCGCATCGGGCTTATTGCGGGCCAGCGTTTGGAGGGTGTTCATCGCCCGCTGATACTTGCCGGTGCGCACGAAGGCGTCGACAAGGTTCAGCGCGATCTTCGGTTCCAGGTCGCCCAGTTCGGCGGCGCTGCGGTAGCTGTCGATGGCCAGGTGATACTCGCCCAGGGCCGCGTAGATCGACCCGAGGTTCACCTGCGCTGCCTGCGATTCGGGATTGAGCCTGACCGCGGCTTCGGCATAGGGCAGGCCGAGCTGCGCCTGGCCGATCTGCAAATACGCCGTGGCCAGGTTGAGGTTTGTCTCGAAGCTGTCCGGATCGATCGCCAGGGCGGACAGGTACGACTCGATCGCGCTGCGCACGTGGTCGAGCAGATGCTCCATCAGGCCGAGCTTGTAGTTGGCCTTGAAGTTCCGCGGTTCGATCTTCGTGGCGGTGCGGTAGCTTTTGGCGGCCTGCTCGTAGTCGCCTTGGACGTGGTAGATGTCGCCGATGCCCAGGTGGGCATCCATGAGGCGCGGATTGGTTTCCAAAGCCATGTTGAACGCGGCCAGGGCGGAAATGTACAGACCCTGATCGGCGTACTGGTCGCCGCGCTGCAGCAGATTCTGCTCGGCGATCTGCCGTGTGCCGGATGAACCCAGATCGCACCCGCCGAGGCCCGCCAGCAGCCCCGCCGTAACCGCGATCCGGCCGATGTGACATATGCGTTGAATCATGTTGCGTTAAGGGTAAGATCGGTCGCCGGGCCGGTCAATCGTCAACCTCATTCAGCCGGTACACCATCACGCCGCTGCCTTGGCCGCATTCGACGAACGGCAGCCCCAGGGCCGCGATCGCCTGCAGCCGCTCGACCGTCACGGCCGGGTCGTAGCCGTAGTTCTCCGCGCTCATCCACCGCTCAATCATGCCGTAGTCAATCAACAGATGCGTGTAACCCGCTTCGCGCAGCCAGTCGATCGCTCCGGCGGCGCTGCGGCGCTGGTCGATCGCCCGGCCCAGGGCGCTGGCGTCCCAGACGGTGTGGTAATCCATGGGGCGCTCGACGTACAGCGGCGTGGCGAAGCCCTCGGCGTAGAGCCGCGCGCCTTCGCCGATCACCTCGGGATCGTTGAGCGTGGCGTAGGGTTGAATCTGCCGTCGAGCGGTATCGACGCCGCCGATCAGGTACACCGCGCCGGCCTGGGCAGGGTTCATGTACAACCCGAGGCCCACGAACGCCAGCCAGCCGGTCAGCACGCCGCCGGCCAATCCCGGCCACCGCGCCGGGGACTGGCTCGCCGCCACGCCGATCAGCACGCACCCGGGCAACAGCATCGGCACGAGAAACCGAGACTGCTGATGCGTCAACAGCAACCACGCCACAAGCTGCAAGCCCGCGAACAGCAACAGCGCCTCGCCGATCGGTTTGAGTCTCTCGTCCTTGCGGCACAGCCACGCGCTGAAGCCCGCGGCCGGCCAGAGCAGCACGCCGAACTGCCAGTGCGTCAGCCATTGCTCCCACAGCCGCGTCGGCCATTCGCCCAGCACCGGCGGCGCGTGGGCCGCGCCCCACCGCGCCGCCTGTTCGGCCGTCCAGTGCCCGAGGCCCAGCGTTTCGGTGAACATGGGAAACAACGGATTGCCCGTCCACAGCGCGTTGCGCACCAGCCACGGCGCCGCAACCAGCAGCGCTGCGCCCGCCGCGATCGGCACGAGCAGCGACGCACCCTTGTCCCGCATCGGTCGCGCCATGACCACCAGCAGCGGCAGGCCGATCATCACCGCGCCGGTCAGCTTGCACATCGCCGATACGCCCAGCAACAGCCCCACGGCGATCGCCGGCCTCACCGCCGCCAGGCCGCCTTCGCCCCGCATCACCTTCACCGCCAACAGGCCCGCCGCTGCCCCCGTCGCCAGCATCGCCTGTTCGGTGTAGGCCATCGAACCGGTCACCACGGTCCATGGCGTGACCAGGTACACCGCCCCGGCCAGCACCCCCGGAAAGGCGGAGGACAGGCCATCGCGCTCGGGCGCCACGGCCGTGACGAGGCGCGCGATGAGAAAGGCGGTCATGACCGCGAAAGCCGCGCCCAGCAACTGCGTCGCGTGGCCCGCCTCGATGACCCCGCCCCGCCACACGCCCAGGTGCGCGAAGGCGCACTCAACCATATTGGGCATGTACGAATAGACGTTGTGTTCCAGTGGCGCCATCGCGCCGCCGGCCAGCCACTCGCGCGGCAGTTGCAGGTGATAGCTGAGCACATCGTACCCGCCGAACTCGCTGGGCCACAGCACGCCCGGCGCCATCGTCGCCGCACCGAACATCACCCCCGCGCCCACCGCCGCCGGCACGCAAAGCCACCGCGCCTGCGCGATCAGCGGCCGCACGCGGATCGGCTGGGCTTCGAACCCCATCTGCCCCAGCAGCAACCCCACGCCGACGATCGCCATGCCCCACGCCGTCAGCCCGTTCATCCACCCCGCCCACAGCAACAGCCAGTCGAGCATCAACATCACGCCGATGCCCAACGCCAGTTGCAGCACCGCGCCGTCGATCCGTCCCAGGCGACCCTCGATCAGCCCATGGCGCACCGGCCAACCCCAACCGGCCGCCGCGATCAGCCACGCCGCCACCAGCGCCCCTTCCTGGATCAACACCGCCGCCAGCACCGCGAACCGCAACGGTTGCGGTGCGTAGGCCTGGCTGACGATCGCCAGCGCCGCGATGAACGCGATCACCGACACCACAGCCGGCTTCCACGCCGGGGACGCTGGCGCCGGCGCGTCGGGACGAGCGGGCGCGGGCTGATCGGCAGGGCTGTTCATGGTTGTTCTTCGTTCGTCGGCGGTGTGCTTTGGCCCGGGCTTTCCGGGGGGGCGAGGTCTTCGACGGCGCCGAGGTCGAACACCCGCCGCAGGGCCGTGGCGTACAGCGCTGCCTGTTGCGGGGTGCCTTTGCCCAGGGCGCTCAGGGGCCGATGCAGAATCTTGTTGACCAGCCGATGGGCCAGTTCATCGACGATGCGCTGCTGTTCGGCGGGGTCGGCGTGTTGGAGTTTCCGGCCGGCGCGTTCGGCTTCGGCGCGGCAGACCGCGTCCAGCTCCCGCCGCAGGCGGCGCACCAGGTTGCCGAAGTCGTCGGTCTGGACCTGCGTGTAGCAGGAAGCGACGGCCTGTTCGATGATCGCCTCGGCCTGCCGCACTTCGCCCGATCGCTGCGACTGATTGGCCTCGACGACCTGTTGCAGATCGTCGAGGTTGTACAGGTACACGTTGGCCAGGTCGCCGACGGCCGGCTCAAAATCGCGCGGCAGGGCGATGTCGATCACGAACAACGGCCGGAACCCGCGCCGGTGAACGAGGCGGCCGACCTGTGCGGCGCAGGCGATGGGCCGGTCGGAGCCCGTGGAAGAGATGACCACGTCGGCTTCGGTGAGCAGGTTGTCGAGCTGATCGAGCGAGCGCGCTTCGCCGCCGTATTGCGCCGCCAGCGCCCTGGCGGCGTCGGGCGAACGGTTGGCCACCAGCAGCGTCTTCGGCCGTTCGTCGACAAAATGGCGGAGGGTCAGCTCGACCATCCTGCCGGCGCCGATGGCGAGAACGGTTTTGTCGTGCAGATCGGCGAACAGGTGACGGGCAAAGTCAACCGCGGCGCTGGCGACGCTGAGTCGACCGGCCCCGATGCCCGTGGTGGCGCGGACCTGTTTGCTGGCCGCCATCGCCCCCTGGAACAGGCGATGGAGCACCCTGCCGCACGTGCCGGCGCGCCGGGCCGCATCATAGGCCGCCTTGACCTGTCCGACGATCTGGTTCTCGCCGAGCACCATCGAGTCGAGTCCGCCGGCCACGCGGAACAGGTGCCGCACCGCCGCTTCGTTGTCGCGGTGGTAGAGCGCTTCGCCGAGTTGGGCCGGGTCGATGCGGCAGCGGTCGGCCAGCAGCGCGATCACCTGTTCGAGGCGCGGATGGCCGTGCAGCGGGCGGGCGATGTAGATCTCCAGCCGATTGCACGTGGACACGGCGGCGGCTTCGGCGGTGGGGTGTTGGTCGTGCACGCGGCGCAGCAGATCGTCGATGCCCCCGGCGTCGAGAGCCAGCTTCTCGCGCACCGCGACGGGTGCGGTGTGATGCGAAATGCCCACGCATAGCAGGTGCATCTACGGCCGTACCTCCAGGTTGATGCCCGCGCCGGTGTCCGAGTCGATCCGCAGCACGCCCGACGTTTGCGTCGACCGGCAACCCGGCAGCGCCGCGGCGATCGCCAGCACGATCAGCAGCACGATGAACCCCGTGATTGCCAGTTGAGCCGCCCGGCGACCGCGGAACGCCGACGCCAGTCGCACATGGGTCAGCAGCGCATAGATCGCCCACGCCAGCACCGCCCCGATCACCTTCGGCGTGTACCACCAGCCGGGATCCAGCGCCGTGGGCGCGACGCTGCTGACTTCCGTGATGACGCCGGTGATCAGGGCCACGGTCATCAGCACGAACCCGACCGTTGCGCTGCGGACCACGCCGGCGTCGAGCGATTCGAGGCTGGTCAGGCTGCCGAGCACTCTGAACGCCTCGGCGGGGTTGTCGCGCCGCTTGAGCTGGCGGCGGACGTAGAGGTACAGCGCCCCGATCGCCGCCGCCGCCGCCACCGCCGCCGCACCCACGTACACCGACACGATGTGCACCGTGTTCCACACCTGGGCCGTGTTGAACGGCCGGAGTGTCCACCAGCTTGCACAGAGGCCCCAAGCCGCCAGCATCGCCATCGTCGGCAACAGGAACAGGTCCACCCCGCGCAGGCGTCCGGTGAATTGCAGGTAGATCGTCACGATGCCCAGCAACGCCACCAGCAGCAGCAATCCGTCGACGTGCGTTTCCAGCGGGGTCCAGGTCTCGTGAATCACCGCGGCGCGGTAGACCCCCAACCCCACGGATCCGAGCACGGCGGTGATGGTGGCGAGGCGCTCGGTGCGTTTGGCGCTCTTTGCCGCGCCCCGCCGAAGGCGCGCGATCGCCGTGCTGGCGCCCGCCGCCGCCAGAACCGTCAGCCCCGCCATGCCGAGTGTCGTGATCCAGTCCTCAGGCATCAGTCAGTTTCCACCCGCCTGGCGAATGATATCGTCGCAATGTTCGGCCAGCGCGACGGCGCCACGTTCATCGAGAAGCCGTCGAGCGTCGGCGTTGGTCATCCGTTTGAGCGCTTCGAGCCGGCGCTGCGGGTCGGCGATGCGGCGCCGCGCCTCGGCACGGTAGGGCGCGATGGTTTCCAGCAGTTCGATCCACCGCCGATCGAGCGACGCCAGCAGTTCATCCCGGATCGCCGCCGCCGCCGCGGCGCTGATGCCGCTGGTCGAAACGGCCAGCGTGATGGGGCCGACGTGGTCGTGCGCGGGGATCAACACCTCCCCGTCTTCGGGCAGGTCGGCGCGATTGACCATCGCCCCGGTCCCACGGGCATCGTCGGCGATGCGCTGGTTGACCGTCGCGTCCGCCGTGGCGATGACCACCAATGCCGCGCCCGTGACATCGCCGGTCTGGTATTCCCGCTCGACGATTTCAGCGCCGCTGCGACGAATCGCCGGTTCGACGTCCGGCGCGATGACGAAGACCTCTGCCCCGGCCTGCCTCAACGCCGCCACCCGCCGCACCGCCACCGCCCCGCCCCCGACCACCACCACCTTCCGTCCCGACAGACGCAACATGACCGGCAAATCCGACATGCCGACATCTTAACCGTTTGGCCCCAGGCCCGCCGTCATTTACGATACCCCGACACAACGAACCACAGAGGCCTGGAGGCGAGCCTTCGTGGTTCTGTCCTCTGTGGTGAACTTGGCCTTCGGCGGACCCTGCCATGATCGACCTGAAAGACCTGCGCGAGCATCCTGACCAGTACCGCACCGGCTGTGCGAACAAGAACCACGATCCATCGCTGGTCGATCGGTTGCTGGCCATCGATGAACAGCATCGCGGTTTGCTGACCGAACGCGAACAGTTGGCCGCGGAAAAGAACCGCATCGGCAAGCAGATCGGACACCTGGCCGGCCAGCTCAAGACGGCGAGCGACGGCGAGAAACCGACCCTGCAAGAGCAGATGACCCGGCTCCAGGCCCGGCCGAACGAGATCAAGCGGCGCGAGCAGGAGTTGGCCGATCGTGTGGCGGAACTGACCGGGCAACGCGATGCGCTGTGGCTGGAGATTCCCCAGCCAGCGGATGCGGATGTGCCGGTCGGCCGAAGCGCCGCGGACAACAAGGAGCGGCGCCGGTGGAATCCGGACCATTTCGATCCGGCCCAATCGTTCGCCGAGAACCGGGGCTTCGAGCCGCGCGGCCACGTCGAACTGATGCGCGATCTGGGGATGGTCGATTTCGAGCGGGGCGTGAAGATCGCCGGCAGCCGCAGTTACGTGCTGGTCGGCGACGGCATGCGCCTGCACCAGGCCGTCCTGCGTTACGCCTTCGATTTCATGACTCACCGTCACGGGTTCGTGCCGCTGAGCGTGAGCGACCTGGTGCGGCACGACATGATGGTGGGCACGGGCTTTTTCCCGCACGGCCGCGAACAGGTTTACGACATCGCCAACCCGACCGGCGAGGCGGGCCTGGCCCTCAGCGGCACGGGGGAGGTGGGGCTGATGGGTTACCACGCCGATGAAATTCTCGACGCCGATCGGCTGCCGCTGTGTTACACGACGCTGAGCACGTGCTTCCGCCGCGAGGCCGGCGCCGCGGGCAAGGACACGGCCGGCCTGTACCGCATTCACCAGTTCGACAAGGTCGAACAGGTCGTCCTCTGCCAGGCCGACGACCGGGCAAGCCGCCGGTGGCACGAGAAGATGATCGGCTTCGTGGAGGAATTGCTGCGGGAACTGGAATTGCCCTACCGCCTGCTCCAGTGCTGTACGGGCGATCTCGGGCCGAAGAACGCGGACATGATCGATCTGGAATGCTGGATGCCCTCGCGCGGCGAGGGCGGGGAATACGGCGAAACGCATTCGGCCAGCCGCCTGTACGACTACCAGTGCCGCCGGCTGAACATCCGCTACAAGGATCCCGACACGGGCCGAAACGTCTTCTGCCATTCGCTGAACAACACCGTCGTCGCCAGCCCGCGGATTCTCATCCCCATCATCGAGATGCACCAGAACGAAGACGGCACCATCACCGTGCCGGAAGTTCTGCGCCCGCACATGGGCGGCGCGGCGAAGATCGGGTGAGTGGGGTTCGCCCTGCCCGTGGGGATAGCCGGGGCGGCGGCGCCGCGCTGAACTGCCTGATACCCGATCCCCCGACCTCAACGCTTGTTCAGGTGATGCCGGATCATTGCCTGCTCCACGTCGCCGATTTCGCCGAAGGCGGTGATGAACTCGCGGCGCAGTCGGGTTTCGTGGCGCCGGCCGGGCGGTTGAGCGTTGAGGGTTCGGTTGTATCGCACCAGGTCGGCGCGGCGCTGGGTAAACAGATAATGGAACAGGCCCCATGACTGGGCGTAGAAAACGGTCCGCTTGCGGTTGGCTTCGTCTTCGTCCTCGCCGGCGGTGTCGGGCAGTTGGGTCATGGCGACGAGGTCTTCGAGGGGGATGAGCTTCTGGGCGCCGATGGCCTTGACGAGGGCGGGTTGGCGGAGGGGGTTGTCGTGGCCTGGGCCGAATGGGGCGGCGGGGGCGACGGTCTCAAAGCTGGTGGCCAGGCCTTCACTGAACCACAGGGGATAGGCGTTGGCGCGTTTCTGAATGCCGCTGTTGAACGCAAGCATGTGGGCGGCTTCGTGAAAGGTGTTGGCGATGTTGCTCAGTCCGCCGCCGACTTCGTAGCGCCGTCGGATGGATCGCAGTTCGCGCTGAGCCCGGGCGAGTTGGATGCGGGTGGCCCGGGCGCCGGCCGCATCGCGCCGCCCGCGGGCCGAGGCCAGTTGCGCCCGCATCGCCCGGATGTCCGATTGCAGGCGGTTGACGCGCTCGGCCTGTTCGGCCAGCTTCGGGCTGTTCAGGTAGTTGTACAGCGTGATGCGGTTGGTTCGGCCGGAGTAGTACCCGCCGGCCCAGTCGACGTTGCGCCGGTCGACCCGGCGAGCGTAGCGGCTGAAGGTGTCGAACTGATCGAACATCACGCAGACCAGTCGCCGATCGAGGGGCTGGGGTTCAAAGCCGGCGGCGGTCATCGACTGGTAAAAGCGGTCGTGGGCGCGTCGCAGGAGGTTCGCCCGGTTCTCCGCCCAGGCGTAGGTGGTGTCGTGAACGATGAAGAAATGCTCGGTGGCCAGCAGGTAAGTGCCGTCGGGGAATTCGCGGGCCAGGTCGGCCGCTTCGGGCGGCGGGGCTTGGGCGAGCGCGGCACCGGTCGACAGGAAACCGCCCAGCGTCATGACGGCTGCGGCCAGTCTGGCGGTTCGAGGTGGTTGAGCCGGGCGGATCACCACCGACTGCCCCGCGATGGGCGTGGCGGTTGGCATCAGCCGAACACGCCGAACATGACAGGCAGGAACCCCGCGGCCACGGCACCGCCGGCCAGACGGAGAACCCAGTCGCCGATCTGCTTCTTCAGCAGCAGGCCGATCACCAGGCCGGCTACGTGCAGGCAGCCGGTGGCCAGAAGCATGCCGGCGAAGTAAGTCAAAACGCTGGCGTTGCCCATCTCCGCGACGTGAGCATGGCCGTGGCAAATCGCGAAGACGGCCACCACCACGTTGCCGAGGATGACGTTGACTTTCGGGGCCAGGGCCACGAACAGGCCGAACACCAGCACACTGAGGCTGATGCCCCATTCGATGGCGGTCAAGCCTTCGCTGGCCCAGACCAGTCCGAGCAGCCCGCCCGCGGCCATCATCCCGACGAACGCGCAGGGCAGCGTCCACATACGCTTGGCGTCCATGCGTGCCGAAAGCAGGCCCACCGTGACCATGGCCAGCAGGTGATCCAGACCATGCAGGGGATGTGTGAATCCCGTGGAGAACGACGAGCCGCCGCCACCGTCGGCATGGGCGAGCGCACTCGATGGAACCGCCAGAAGCGCGGCCGCGCCAATCAGCAGCCAGGAACTGAACCATCGATGGGTGTGGCGCATCGGGCAACCCCTCAGTGACGGCGGGCCATGGCGCAGCGCACGGCTTTGCGCAGGCCGACCACGGCGATCGCGATCACGACAACCCCCAGGCCCACGGCGTAGGGCATGTGAGCCGGCTCGATCAGGTAGTGCAGAAGCGAAGTACCTTCGGTGTGGCCGTGTCCAGCGTGGGCGAGGGTGAACAGGTTCATCGGGGATCCTTTTCCGCGTCGCAACGTCTGCAGGGGATGGTACGCGGCGGGGCGACGGATGTCGAGAGAGGGCAGGGGGCAGACGATCAGAGCGTCCGACGTGGCGACTGAAGTCGACACGCCTCGGTTTGACACATCAACGGATGAACGGGTCAACGCACTCACGCCGCCTGGGCGATGATGACGTCGTTGGGGATCACGCCGGGGCCCAGGCTGATCTGGTAGGCGGGGTTGATGCGGCGGATGGCGTTGTAGACTTCGACTTCCGGGATGCGCCAGGCGGCTTCCAACATGCGACGGTCGTCGATGAGGATGCAGTGGGTGCGGATGGGGTGTTCGGCGATCATGGCCAGTTCCTGCATGATCGGCACGGGGTGGTTGCCGACGTATTGCGGGCTGATTGCGTGGGCGTCGAGCCAGAACGTGGCCGGCTGATCGAGCTGGCGGAGAATCTGCGGCAGCACATCGATCGTGTCGCCGCACAGCAGATGCACGCCGGGCACGCCTGCGAATCGCTCGACGGCTTTGGCGTGCAGGGCGGGGTCGACTTCAATGCTGTAGATCGTCTCGAAGCCCAGGTCCACCGCCTTCTGCACGGTGTTGCCTTCGTAGGTGCCCGTTTCCACGAACACCGGGTTCATGAATTGCGCGAGAAAATCCTTTTCGATCGGCATGGCGATGTCTCCGCAGGCGGCTGTTCATCGAACAGCGCCCTTGCGGATGTTATCGGCCCGACACGGCGCGAATCGTTAATTCGCCGATTCGTTGGCGGATCAACCTGATCGGATGCGGCGCATCGCCGAGGCACTGCGTCAACGCCGCCCGGGGCGCTACTTGTCCCACGTCCACGTCTGGCCGGGCGGCAGCGCCTTGACCTCGACCCCCCGCGGCGTGAAAGCGCTGATGTCGTTGGTCAGCAGCCCGAACGTGGCGTAGTGAATCGGAATCGCAACCGGCGCGCCGATGAATTCGGCCGCCTTCGCCCCCAGTTCCGGACCCATCGTGAAGCGATCGCCCACCGGAATCGCCGCCACATCGGGCGTGTAGATTTCACCGATCAGCTTCATGTCACTGAACAATCCCGTATCGCCGCAGTGGTAGAACGTCAGATCGCCGATTCGCACCACCGCGCCGGTCGGCTGGCCCATGTAGCGGCCGTCGTAACTCGACGAGTGGAACGCCTGCGTGAACGCCACCGAGCCGAACGGTCCGTCGATCTTCCCGCCGGGATTGCCCGGTTGGCAATGTTCGATGCCCTGTTCGCCGAGATAGTTGCAGATCTCGAACGCCGCGTACACCGTCGCCCCGTTCGCCCGGGCGATCGCGACCGTGTCGCCCACGTGGTCGGCGTGACCGTGCGTGAGCACGATCGCCTCGCATTGGATGTCGTCGGGTTGGTGTTGGGCCAGTTCGTTACCGTTGAGAAACGGATCGATGACCACGGTGTGCCGGCCGTCGGTCAGACTGAATCCCGAATGGCCGAGAAAAGTGATGTCAACAGGCATGAGGCAATCCCACCTTCGTGCGCAGAGCGGATGTTGTGATGCCTGATGATACGCGCCGCGGGGCGCTCAGTCGATGGCCAGTTCTTCGGTGAGCTTGCGGTAGTCTTCCGCGGTCGCGCCGTCGAAGCAGGCATCGATGATTTTTCGGCCGCCGGGGTCGAGGTCGTCTTCGCGGAACTTGGCCAGTTGCTCGTGGAAGAAGTCGGTAAGCATCTTCGCGCCCTGGTCGTAGGCTTCGGGGCCGACTTCCGGCTGGGTGTCGACTTCCAGGAACCAGTGGCTCATGGGCGTGCCTTCGATCTGCATGGTCTTGAGCGTCCAGCCGGCCAGCGGGCATCGGGCGGGGATGATCTGCTCGGGGCGGAAGGGGGCCTGCCCGCGCCGGGCGAGGTATTCCCGCGCGATCCACTCGGGCATGAACCCCACCTTCCAGGCGCCCACGTGCTGGTTGGGCAGCAGCGCGAACATCGTATCGGTGGTCGAGAGGATTTGCCGGTAGAGCAGGTTGGCCTGGTCGACGCGCCGTCCGGTGGCGAACGGCCAGTACGAGCCGACGCCTTCGCTGGTCATGCCGGTGGTGGTGGTGATGGAGGGGTTGGCGTGTCCGCGCGGGGCGACCAGCCGCCACAGCCACGCCAGGGCCGGCGGGAGGATGTGCAGGAAACCGAAGATGCCGTACGAGGGATTGTCGCGCGTGCACGGCGGCGTGCGCACGCCGAAGCTGCGAATGTCCACCGTCACGGCGCTGTCCACCACGCCGGGCACGATCCGGCGCGACACCACCACCCGCGGATTGGGACACGGCGTCTGCTCATCGTCGTACACGTGTTCCCAGATCAACGCGCGGGAGTGGGGCACCGCGTCGATGTTCAAGAACAACAGCGGGTCGGGCGGATCGACGGTCAGCCGTTCGAGGTGCGGGTCGATGCCGTATTCGTCGATGTGGTTGACGCGGACGAACCAGGCGTCCTCGGCGTCCATGAGGGTGAGTTTGCGGGCGTCGCTTTTCTGCAGGCTGGTGTGACACAGGGCCATGTCGTCGGTGACCGGGCGCAGTTCGCAGCCGCGCGGCAGGGCCAGGTGGCGCGATTCGCCGGTGACCCCGTTGCGCCCGATCAGCAGTCGGCCGTCCTGTTCGCGGTGGACGTGCTCGAGCATTTCGCTCTTGCCCCCGCCGGAGGCGCCTTCGTGCATGATGGTGACGTCGTTGTCGTAAGGCGTGACCACCACCACCGTCGAGCAATGCGCGGTGACCCAGCCTTCCTGCTCGCCCAGGTTGATCAGCACGCCGTAGATGCCCTTCTTCGCCGACGGTCCGGGGTAGAGGTTGTAGCTGAACAACTCGTGCAGATCGTCCAGGCGGTGATGCACGACGATCTGCTTGCCGTCGAAGTGGGTGTGTCGCAAGGGCGGGGCGACGTAGATGATCGCGCTGGGTTCGAACCCCTGGCGCACCTGGTCGGGCTTGACCATGCCCTGGAGCAGGGCCAGGCCCATGGCGAAAAAGCCCGCGTTGGCCGGGGCGATCACCATGGCTTCCAGGCCCTTGTCCGGCGAGCCGGCGATGAACGGAAACACCGCCAGTTCCTGCTGCTTGAGCCAGTCGAACGTCGCCTGGCGCACCGGGTCGAACGGCCGGCCGAAACGATCGGCGAACCGAGGCTTGTTGGTCGGCTTGTCATCGCCGATCACCATGCATTGCGGATCGCGCCGCCGCATGTACGGCTCGAGGTAATTGGCGCTGATCCCGTTGCGCACCCGGCACACCCGCGCTTCGACCACCCGACCCCGCTCCGGCACGTCGTACGCCACTTCATGATAGCCGTCGTCGCCAGCGTCGCGCACGGCCAGGTCGGCCAGCGCGTTGACATCCGGCGCCACGATCACGCCGGGCGCCGCGCTGAGCACTTCCTTCGCACCGGCAGGCAGTTTCATCTTCGACAATGTCGGTTCCAGGGTCGCGGGCATCACGTCACCTCGCTCTGGTTCGCCACGAACGCGGCCCATGATATGCGAAGCCGCCCCCGGAGGCACATGGCCGGCTGAAAAACGTTCACACGCCCGTGGGTGCCGGTGATCGGCCGGCCAATTGAAGGGCGCGCTGCCGCCAGGTCAGCGGGACGGCGTCGGCTTCGGTGGGATTGTCCGCAAGGTGGCGGTCGAAAATGGCGTCAAACGCCTCGGCGCGGTCGAGGGTGCCGATGGCGTGCTTGAGCGCCTGGCACGGGCCGAGGTGCTTGCCGTAGCCGGCGATGCGCTGGCGCATGAGGTGCAGGGCCAGCCGATCGTCACGCAGGCGGCGGAGGTGGGCGAAGTGTTGGCGGATCACGTCGAGGCGCTGTCGCAGCGTCGGTTCATCGCCGATCGCGCCGGTGGTCAGCAGGCGGTGGGTGTGGGGGAAGATCCACGGCGCTTCGAGGGCCGCCCGGCCGATCATGACCCCGTCGCAGCCGGTGCGCTCGATCATGCGCTGCGCGTCGAAGGGGGTGCGTACATCCCCGTTGCCGATACAGGGCACCTTGCCGAGGCCGACATCGTGCACCGCATCGACCACTTCGGCGATGCCGTCGAGGTCGACCGTGCCCTTGAAGCGTTGGGCCGCGGTTCGGCCGTGGATGGTCAGGCCGGCGATGCCCGCTTCGACCATTCGCCGGCCGAGCGCCGGCGCGGTGCGTTCGCCCCTCTCGTAACCGAGACGCGTCTTGACGGTGACGGGGACCTGCTCGCCCACCGCGGCGATGACCGCCTCGACCACGCGCATCGCCGCTTCCGGCGTGCGGAGCATCATCGCCCCGGCGAAGGTTCTGGTGACCTTGTCGACCGGGCAGCCCATGTTGAGGTCGATCAGGGCTGCCCCGTGATCGACCGACCATCGCGCCGCCTCGGCCAGCAGCGGCGGGTCGTTGCCGTACAGTTGCATGCCGAGCGGCCAGTCGTCGGCGCAGGTGGCCATGAGCCAGCGCGTGCGCGCGTTCTGGCGGAGGACCCCGTGCGGGCACAACAGATCGGTGAATGCCAGGCCCACCCCCGCCCCCGGAAGTGATTCGCCCCCAAGGCCGCAGCGGCCGGAGCATGGGCGCACGGTCAAGCGAAACGCCAGATCGCAGTATCCGGCGATCGGCGCCAGCAGCAGGTCCGTCGCGAGTTGAAGTCGACCGATCCGCAACATGAAATCATTGTAAGGGTTGTGATTCAGTGGTTGAATGGGGTGGTCTGGGGTTACAATCAACTCGAACACCGAACCACCGAACCCCCTGACTCACTGACCGAACATGTCTAAGGCGATTGTCTGGTTTCGGCGGGATTTGCGGTTGGCCGACCACCCCGCCCTCGAGGCGGCGGCGCGGCGCGGGCCGATCGTACCGGTCTTCATCTTCGATGACCGGGGCGACTGGGCGCCGGGCGCTGCGTCGAAATGGTGGCTGGGCCGGGCGCTCGAATCGCTCGCCGATTCACTCGGCCAGCGCGGCTCGCGCCTGGTCATCCGTCGCGGCGATCCGAAGAGGCAACTGGCCCAACTGATCGACGAGACCGGCGCGGAAGCCGTCTACGCCAATCGCACTTGGCGGCCGGACGACCCGCTGAGCGATCTCAAAGCCGAAACGCGCCGGTTCAACGGATCGCTGCTGCACGAGCCGGGCGAGGTGCTCACGCAGCAGGGAGGCCATTACACCGTGTTCACCCCGTTCTACCGCGCGTGCATGAAGCGACTGCGGATCGGCCAACCGCTCGACGCCCCGGCGAAGCTGCCCTCGCCAGAACATTGGCCGAAGTCGCTCGACGTCGACGATCTGAAACTGAATCCGACGATCGACGGGGACGCCGGCCTGCGCGACGCGTGGACGGTCAGCGAACAGGCGGCGCACGATCGGCTCAACGCCTTCATCGCCCGCGGTGACGTGTCGCGCTACGACGGTCGGCGCGATCGGCCGGCCCTCGACGGCACCTCACGCCTCTCGCCGTACCTGGCGTGGGGCCAGATCACCCCGCGCCAGATCTGGTATGCCCTGCGACGGTGCGAAGATGCCGAACCGTTCCGCCGCCAACTCGTCTGGCGCGAGTTCGCCTACCAGCTTCTGCATCACCAGCCGCAGACGACCGATCGGCCGCTGCGCCAGCCGTTCGCCGACTTTCCATGGGTCGACATGCGACAGGGCCGACACTGGCTCGACGCCTGGACGAAGGGGCAAACCGGTTACCCGATCGTCGATGCGGGCATGCGGCAACTCTGGCGCACCGGCTGGATGCACAACCGCGTGCGCATGATCGTCGGTTCGTTCCTGGTCAAGGATCTGCGTATCCACTGGCGGGAAGGGGCGCGGTGGTTCTGGGACACGCTGGTCGACGCGGATCTGGCGAACAACACACTGGGCTGGCAGTGGATCGCCGGCTGCGGCGCCGACGCCGCGCCTTACTTCCGCATCTTCAACCCCACGCGGCAGAGCCGGAAGTTCGATCCCGATGGCCACTACCTCCG
>CAYNCM010000042.1:0-27477 GCA_964395825.1 uncultured Planctomycetaceae bacterium | reverse complement strand
CGGTGGTCGCCGTCTCATTAAAGATATAAATCGAGGCGCTGCGCGAGCTGGCGTTCGAGGAACCGGGCAGCGTGTGCTTTGTGGCGTTGACCTACATCATCGAGCCGCAGGCCCTGGGCGAGCAGAAGTCCAAGGCGGCGCAGCTCGGGATCAAGCGGATGATGGAAGTGGGCGTTCAGCCGCACATCATTGCCTGCCGGGCGCGGAACGAGGTGAACGACAAGGTGCGCGAGAAGATCGCGATGTTCACCAACGTCCCGATGCGCCGGGTGTTTTCGATGCACGACCGCGAGTCGATCTACACGATTCCCGAGTCGATGCACGCTGGGGCGTTGGATCTGGAGATACTGACGACGCTGGATCTTCACCAGCGGGTGCGGCCGATGGAGGAAGACCGGGCGCGGCGGCAGTGGGGCACGTTCGTGAACATGCTCACGGGCCAACGAAAGTACCAGGTGCACCTGGGCATCACGGGCAAGTATGCGGCGCTGCGGGATGCGTACGCGTCAATCGACAAGGCGATCGAGCACTGCGGGGCGCACCTTTCGGCCGAGGTGGACATTCACTGGATCGACACGACGGAGATGGACCAGGCGGAGGCATCGGCGGTGGCGGGTGAGCTGGAATCGCTGGACGGGGTGATCGTGCCGGGCGGTTTCGGGGCGAGGGGCACGGAGGGCAAGATCGCCTGCGTGCGGTACTGCCGGGAACACAACACGCCTTACCTGGGCATTTGCCTGGGTTTCCAGATGGCGGTGGTGGAATACGCGCGGCACGTTTGCGGGATCGGCGATGCGGCCAGCAGCGAGTTCGACCCCGATGCGGCGCATGCGGTGATCGACATCCTGCCTGAACAGAAGAAGATCGAAGGCTTGGGCGGGAACATGCGGTTGGGGGGCAGGGATGTGCTGGTCAAGGGCGGAACACTGGCCGAGTTCCTGTTCGCCGAGGAACTGACCGCGGGCGGAAAGAGCGAAAAGATGATCCGTCGGCGGTTTCGACATCGCTTCGAGGTCGATCCGGACTACATCGATCAGCTTGAAAACCGGGGGTTGGTGTTCAGCGGCCGGCATCCGGAACACCCGATCATGCAGATTCTGGAATTACCGACCGCGGCGCATCCGTACTTCATCGGGGCGCAGTTCCATCCGGAGCTGACCAGCCGGCCGCTGCGTCCGAGCCCGCTGTTCATGGGCCTGGTGGCCGGGGCGATCCGGCATCGTTATCCGGATACGGCGGCGGAAGACATTTCCCGGCGCTGGCTGCCGAAGGCCGGCGCGAAGCAGGCGACCGGTGCCTGATTCCCTCTCCGCCGGGGGAGGTGGCCTGAGCGAAGCGCAGCGGAGTCGAAGGCCGGAGGACGAACCTTCGCCGCCTTGCGTTTCGCGGACCGGTGAACGATGCGCCTGGGTCGTGCAATCGCCCCTCCGTCTTGCTGCGCTCAGCATATTCGCCCGTCGGGGGCTGAGGTCCGGTTCAGTCGATCCCCGGAGCGGTCGATAGAGATAACGTGGCATGATGCGCTTTTACACCGGGGGCACACATCCACCGGGCCGATGGGTCCGACGTGCGAACAATCCGGTCGACGAGTCCCAACTCCGGGGGTTACGGATGACGGACTACACCAGCAGCAGTACGCGCCGGCTGGCGCGGGAAGCCGAGGATCTGCTCGCTTTGTCCGACGATGCGGCGACGCTGGAACGGACGATCGAGGAATTGGGTGATTCGGTAGAGCATCTGACCGATGAGGAACGGGCACAGGTGGAGGAACTGGGCCGGCTGGTCAACGCCGGCGGGTGCGATCCTGATGTACTGGCGTCGCTGCGCCGGGACGGGGAGTTCCACACGCAACTGAGTGACGACCGGATGTTCATGACGCTTTCGGTCACGTCGCCGATCGCGGGCGGCCGGGCGGTGACGGCGGAACAGGTGATCGAATGCCTGTCGCATTGCGGGGTGATCGACGGGGTGGACCTGAAGCGGATTCGCGAAGCGGTGGCCACGGCGTCGTCGGGACAGACGGTGGAGGACGTGGTGGTGGTTCGCGGCCGGCCTCCGGAGATGGGCGATCCCCCTCACCTGGCGGCATTCGCCCGCGCGTCGATGGAGTCCGAGCCGCAGCGCGTGGACCTGATGGACCTGGGCACGCGTTCGCGGGTTCCGCGGATGGTGCTCGAAGGCGACGTGGTGGTGAAGGTGGTTCCCGCTTCGCCGGGCCGGCCGGGTCACGATGCGATGGGCCGGACAATCGATCCGCCCGAGCCCGAGGATCTGCACCTGAACGTGGGTCAGAACATCACCGCCGCCGACAATCGTTACCTCGCGGCAGTGTCGGGGGTGCTGGTGTGGGAAGGTGATCACCTGGACATCCGTCGGACGCTGGTGATCGGGGAAGACGTGAACCGGCAGTACGGCGAGGTGTCGTTCGACGGCGACGTGATGATTCACGCCGCGGTGCGCAGCGGCGCGAAGGTGAAGGCGACGGGCGAGATCGTGATCGACGGGACGGTGGAGGATGCGCAGGTTGAATCGACGGAGGCGAACGTGACGTTGCGTCACGGGGTGACCGGTCGACACCGGGGGTTGATCCGGGCGGCGGGGGACATCACGGCGCGTTTCGTGGAAAACGCGACGATCCAGGCCGGCGGCAACGTGGTGATCGAGGTCGGCGCGATGCACAGTCACGTGACGGCGGGGGGATTCGTGCAACTGGACCGCGGGCGCGGCCAGATCGTCGGCGGGTCGGTGATGTCGGGGCAGTTCGTCCAGGCCCAACAGATCGGCGCGCCGAGCGGCGTGTTCACCGAAGTGTGCGCCGGGCTGAGCACCGAAGGGATGGAGGCGCTGAGCGAGCTGGCGGCCCGATCGCACGCGGTGTCGCGGAAGCACGATGACGTGGCGGAACTGGCCGAGCGGATGCGCCGCACGGTGGGCGACCCGGCGAAGCTGAGTGAATCGGAGTTGAAGGTGTACACGCGGCTGAGGCGGGTGCAATTCGGCTGCACGGTGACGCTCCGGAGGCTGGGCGAGCAGCGCGAGCGGATCCTCGAACAGGCGACCGAAAGCGGTGAAGGGCGAATCGAGGTCTTGCGGGAACTGATGCCGAACGTGTTGCTGCGCCTGGGGAGGGCGGAACTGATGAATCAGGACTTCGAGCGGCGATGCCGGGTGATGCTGGACAAGCGAACCGGTCGCCCGAAACTGGGCCCGCTGCGGTGAGCGGAGGAACCGGCCGTTCGAATCGCGGTGGAAACTTCGGCTTGACGCGGCGGGTTCGGCGGCTATTCTTATTCCTCTTGGCGACCTGCGCCGGAGCCGGCTTGGCCGGTTGGCGGAAGGTCGACCAGGTGTTCGGCCGATTAAGGATGTGGTCGGCCAACCCGTTCCAGGGAGACCCCGGCCTTGCACAAGGCAGCTTACAGGTAGGCCTCCCCGATTGGCTTGGCCGTCGGGGAACGCGACGGAACCCGAGCCGATCGATCCTCACCCGGATCACAGCTTCCCAGCCATCGGACCCGTCGCCCGGCGAGCGCTTGTCGCGACTCTTTGCCGAGCCCGCAAGCAACGTCCGCAGGAAACCGTCATGCCCGACCTTCAGAAAATCCGTAACTTCGGCATCGCCGCCCACATCGACGCCGGCAAGACCACCGTCACCGAGCGCATCCTCTACTACACCGGCAAGATCTACAAAATGGGCGAAGTCCACGACGGCACCGCCACCATGGACTTCCTCCAGGACGAGCAGGAACGCGGCATCACCATCCAGTCCGCCGCCACCACCTGCCCGTGGGTCCGCCATGGCGAGGAATACCACCTGAACCTGATCGATACGCCCGGCCATGTCGACTTCACCGTCGAAGTCGAACGATCGCTGCGGGTGCTCGACGGGGCGGTCGCCGTGTTCGACGGCAAGGAGGGCGTCGAGGCGCAAAGCGAAACCGTCTGGCGTCAGGCCGACCGCTATCACGTGCCGCGCCTGTGCTTCATCAACAAGATGGATAAACTGGGCGCCGATTTCGAGTTCAGCTTCAAGTCCATCCACGAGCGCCTGGGGGCCAACGCCATCGCGGTGCAGCTACCGATCGGCCACGGGCAGGCGTTCGAAGGCATCATCGACCTGATCGAGATGAAAGCCTACTACTTCGACGCCACCGAACTGGGCTCGAAGGTCGAGCAGCGCGACATTCCCGATGACCGGGCCGACCTGGCCGAGCAGTGGCACCACGTCATGGTCGAGAAGGCCGCCGAGATCGACGAAGAGCACCTGATGAACAAGTACATCGAGGATGAGCACGCGATCACGGCCGATGAAGTCCGCGCGGCGCTGCGCAAGGGCACGCTGGCGCTGAAGTGTTTTCCGACGTTCGTCGGGTCGGCGCTGAAGTACGTCGGCGTGCAGCGGCTGGTGGATGGTGTGATCGACTACCTGCCCAATCCCACGCAGGTGCCCGAGGTGGTGGGGGTGAATCCGAAGCACAAGCCCGATGAGCCGATTACCCGCCCCCACGACAAAGACGCTCCGTTCGCCGCGCTGGTGTTCAAGGTGGTCTCCGATGCCCACGGCGATCTGACCTACAGCCGCGTGTACTCGGGCACGCTGAAGAAACAGAGCCGCGTGGTCAACCCGATCAACGGCAAGAAGGAATCGGTCAGCCGCATCTACGAAATGCACGCCAAGCAGCGGATCGCCCGCGACCAGGCCGAGGCCGGCGACATCGTCGCGCTGGTGGGGTTGAAGTTCAGCGGCACCGGCGACACGCTGTGCGATGCCGAGCACCCCATCATCCTCGAGCGCATGACGTTCCCCGAACCGGTGATCAGCATGGCCATCGAACCGGTCACCGCCGCCGACCGTGATAAGCTGGCCGAAGCGCTGAATACCATCAACCGCGAAGACCCCAGCTTCCGCTATTCCTACAACGAAGAGACGGGCGAAACCGTCATGGCCGGCATGGGCGAGCTGCACCTGGACATCATCAAGACGAAGCTGACGCGCGATCTGAAGATCGGCGTTCACGTGGGCAAGCCGCGCGTGGCCTATCGCGAATCGATCACCAAACCCTCCGAAGGCCGCGGCATCCACAAAAAACAGACCGGCGGACGTGGGCAGTTCGGCGACGTGACGCTGACCGTCGAGCCCTGCACCGAACAGCAGGCCGCCGAAGAAGAACTCCAATACAAGGACGGCATGGCGTTCGAGAACAAAATCGTCGGGGGGGCGATTCCACGCGAATACATCCCCTCGGTCGAAACCGGCTGCCGCGAAACGGCCGGATCCGGCGTGCTGGCCGGCTATCCCCTCCAGGGCATCAAGGTCACCCTCACCGACGGGTCGTTCCACGAAGTCGACAGTTCACAGATGGCCTTCGAAGTCGCCGGGGCGCTGGCGTTCAAGGACGCGGTCGAAAAGGCCGGACCGGTCATCCTCGAACCGATCATGAAGGTGGTCGTGACCACGCCCGAGGATTTTGTCGGGTCGGTCACCGGCGACCTGAACAGCCGCCGGGCGCTGATCGTGAACATGGAACAGCGCGGCAACACGCGGCTGATCTTCTCCGAGGCGCCGCTGAGCGAGATGTTCGGCTACGCCACCGCCCTGCGCGGCATGAGCCAGGGACGCGCCGCCTACTCCATGGAACCGGAAACCTACCGACCCGTCCCGGCCAACCTGACCGAAAACATCCTCGCCGGCGTGTGAACGATTCGACCCCACCCATCCGGTGGAACCGGATGGGCCAGGACGGTTTCCGTGTGGCCACGGACGGGGGGCGCTTTACGACCACCACCGGTCGTCCCTGCTTGTGGATGTCCAGAGGGACTCACGGGGCGCGTTGCATCGCGTTGTTGGGCTGTCCACTGGACATCGGCCCGCCGGATACGCACAATGGCGGGTTACGGTCAGTCGGGAGTCGAAGTCGTATGCAACTGATGACGTGGCCGCTGGCTCGATTGGGGTCCCGGTTCGGCTTGCTGTTTGAGCCGCAGCGCCGGCGGGTGATGCACTCGGCGCTGGGCCGGTTCATGGATTGTCCGCTCGACCTGGCCGTTGGCCTGGTCGGGCCGGATGGAACCGAACGGGTCATGCCGTTCACGCGGCACGGCGAGGTGCTCTACGCCTGCGAGCAGTTCGAACGCATCAACTCCATCACCTACCGCGGCTACGATGAGAAGCTGGGCCTGAAGCTCGAGCTGAACTTCCACAGCGTTTTCTATCCGCAGAACGAAAAACTGTGCGTCATGCCGGCGATCTACGTCGAGCTGCGCGTCCGCCACGCCCGGCGCATCCGCTGGCTGTGGAACCCCGGCAGGGGCGAAGCGCCCGAGAAGGTCAAGGTCTTTCTGCGCCTGAACCGGCCGGATACCCACATCACCGCCGAGGCGGGGCGCATCGACCTGGCCTACGATCAGCCGCTCGATCCGAAATACGAACGGTTGGGCTACGATGCGGCCGGCGGCGCGGCGTCGACCGATCATCCCGCCACCGCCCACGTGCGCGAGCGCATCCTGAGCCTGAACGAAGACGCCCAGCCGATCACCGACGGGCGGGGCGGCCAGGGCCTGCAACTGGAAATGCCCGTCACGACTGAGGAAGCCAGTGGCCTCAAGTGGCGCCTCGTCTGGGCGGCGTACACCGACGCCGAGGTGCTCGAAGTGCGGCACCAGCCGGCGAAGTTCCGCTACAACCGCTATTTCGACAGCGTCGACGCGGTGATCGATCACGCCGTGACCAATCGCGATGATTATCTGCTGCTCAGTCGGCGGTTCGAAAAACTGCTCGACCAGACCCCGCTGATCCGCGGGCGGTGGCACCTGTTGTCGCTGGGCTTCCAGAGTTACCTGGCCATGACGTTCTGGTGCGACGTGGCCGATGGCACCGAATGGTTCAGCAACTGGGAAGGTTCGTGTTTGTACCACTCAACGGTCGACGTGGAATACAACCTGTCGCTGTTGTATTTCGCGCTGTGGCCGCGGTTGCTGAAGCTGACGCTCAACCAGTGGACGGCACACGGCAAGGAACATGATCAGTCCGGCGGGCTGATCCTCAGCCACGACATGGGCCGCGGATTGTCGGCCAACAGCCAGGCCTACCACCACGACATGCCCGTCGAGGAGAACGCCAACTTTTTGCTGCTGGCCCAGGCGTACGCCCACTGGACCGGCGACACCGAACCGGCCGAGCATCATGCCGCGTTCATTCGCCGCCTGGCTCAATACCTGATCTGGACCGACCGCGACGGCAGCGGGTTCCCCTCGGAAGGTTCGGCGAATACGATCGACGACGCCGCGCCCGCCGTCCAGTACGCCCGTAAGCAGACCTACCTGGCCGTCAAGCGCGTGACCGCTTTGCAGGCCGCCGCCGATCTGCTCCAGCGCGTGGGCGATCACTCGATGAGCCAACAGTGCGCCGAGGCGGCCAAACAGGCCGTGCCGAGGATCGAAGCCGCCGCCTGGCTGGGCGATCATTACGCCGTGTGCGTCGACGCCGATGCGACCGGCGTGCTCGATGTGTGGACCGGCAAGCCGTTGCCTTACGAGCAACTGCCCGGCTGGGACGATTACTCGATCTACACCGCCAACGGGCTGCTGTTGCCGGCGATGATCGGCCGCCAAAGCGCATTCGACCGCGCCCGCATGGTCGCCGACATCACCAGCGCCATGCGCGAGACGCTCACGCCGTATGGCTGTGGCCATTCGTCCAGCGACACCACCAACGTGTGGGTCAGCCAGAACCTGTGGCGCGACCACACCGGCCGGTATCTCGGCGCGGTGGTTCCCGCCCTCGACGACCGCTACTGGGACTTGCAGGTCTACAGCAACACCGACGACCAGAGCTTCGCCTTCATCGACACCTACATCGGCAACGAGTTGTGCTTCTATCCCCGCGGGGCGACGGCATTCGGCTATTTCCTCGCCGGACCGCGCATCTCGATCGACCGACTGGCCGACGGCGGACCGAAAATCGTCATCCAGCCCGACCGTTACCGCAACAGCCGCTGGCCCCTGCTGCCTTTGGCCGACTGGTCCGCCGGTCGCATCCCCGTCTGCGTGGTCGACAACGACGGTCGAATCCACATCGAAGGCGAAATCGAACCGGTGGCCATCGTCACGGACCGGTGAGCGGAATCCGTGCGAGCGACCCGCGCGAGCGGATCGCACCCCATGCGCCGGACCTGCTACCATTGGCCCATGCGCCCGGAACTCCATGCCGCCTGTTTCAAGAAGTCCGTCGACGCCCGCTGGGGTAAGCGGCGGGTGCGCATCGACCTGGCCGAGGACGTGTTCAGTTCGCATCAGCTTGATGTGGGCTCGCGCTTCCTGATGCGGCAGATGGAGAAGGCGGGCGTGCACTATCAGCGGGCGCTGGACGTTGGGTGCGGCTATGGCCTGATCGGCCTGCACCTGGCCGCGACCGGCATCGCCGAGCGGGTGATCGGCTTCGACCGCGATGCTCTGGCCGTGGCGTTCGCCAACCACAACGCGAGTCAGAACGACATCGCCCATGCCCGATTCCAAACCGCGCTGGTTTACGACAATGGCCTCGGTGGCGATTACGGTGCGGTGGTGACGAACCTGCCGGCCAAGGCGGGCGACGGCGTGCATCGTTTGGTCCTGCTGGGCGCCCAGCGCCTTGTCTCTCCCGGGGGCGGAGAAGTGTGGGCGGTGGTGGTCGGCCCGCTCGAACGGCGCATCGATGCAATCCTCGCCCATCCGAACATCGATCGGCGCGACAAGCAGAGCCGCGGTGGACACATCGTCTACCGCTTCGTCTTCACCGGCGAAGTCCCGCTGCCCGATCGGCCGTACCACCGCGGACACCACACGTTCACGCACAAAGGCGCCTCGTATGAGATGGATGCCTGGTGGGGCCTGGCCGAGTTCGACACGCTGAGCATTGACACGCGGCTGATGGCTGATCTGCTCGCCGATCATTTGCGAAGCGAGGGGGTGTCCGCGGCCGCGGTCGTCGAGCCGGGACAAGGCCATCTGCCGCTGTTCATCAGTCGTTGCGCCGGCGGCGAGGTGGACTTGTTCGTGCAGAGCCGCGATGCGATGGCGACGGCGGCGACGCAGCACAATCTCCAACTCAACGGGCATGGCGGCAAGCGCGAGGCGCGGGTCACGGCGGACTTGGAGCTTGACACGTCCGACCAGCTTCCGGGGGTGATCGCCGTCAAGTTGAACGATCAGGTGCGCCACACGACCAGCGCGAACATGATCGGCACGTGGCTGAAGCAGTGTCCCGGGGCGACGATCATCACCGGCAGCCGCGCGGCCTACGCGAACCGCGTGAGCGAACTGCTTGCCAGGCATGGCGTGGAAACGACCGACAGGACCAAGCATCGCGGTTTCGCGGCCCTGCGGCTGGGCGTGAGAACACCTTGACCGGCCGGGTATAATGGCCCGACGATGCTCAGGTCGGCCGACTATGACATCATCGTGATCGGCGGGGGCCACGCGGGGGCCGAGGCGGCCTGGGCGGCGTGCAACTGCGGCATGCGCACGGTGCTCGTGACCATGGACCCGGCACGGATTGGGCAGATGTCGTGCAATCCGGCGATCGGCGGACTGGCCAAGGGCCAGATGGTGCGGGAGATCGACGCCCTCGGCGGGCTGATGGGCCTGGCCATCGACGCGACCGGTATTCAGTTTCGCGTGCTCAACGCCAGCAAGGGGCCGGCTGTGCGCGGTCCGCGGGCCCAGGCCGACAAGTACCGCTATGCCCGCGAAGTCCAGCGCCTGCTCGCCACACGCCGGAATCTGACCCTCCTCGCCGGCCGTGTGGACCGGATCATCGTTGAAGACGGTCAAACCACGGGAATTGTCTACACCTCGACGCAGGCAACCGACCTGCGATACGCTCCACGCGCGATCGGTGACGATCCTTCACCGCCCGGCGGCCGACCCGGCTCGCCGCAGCGCCTGTGCGCCGCCGCGGTGGTTCTGACCACCGGCACGTTCATGCGCGGGCTGCTGCACACCGGCCCGACGCACACGCCCGGCGGACGCATCGGCGAAGCCGCCGCCAACACCATCAGCGACAACCTGCGCGCCCTGGGCTTCGAGCTCGGCCGACTGAAAACGGGAACCTGCCCGCGGCTCGACGCCGACACCATCGACTTCAAGGCGCTGACCGAACAGCGGGGCGACGAATCGGCGCTGCCGTTCAGCGACATGACGCGCCTGGGCGGGGATGAAAAGCCCACGCGTGGCCATGCGTGGGCTTTGGCCAAGTTCCCCGCGATCGAGCAGGTCTCCTGCTGGATGACACGCACCAGCGAAGCGATTCACGACGTGGTGCGCCGGAATCTGCATCGCGCGCCCATGTTCGACGGCACGATCAACGCTACCGGGCCGCGCTACTGCCCGTCGTTCGAATCGAAGGTCGTGCGCTTCGCCGACAAGGCGTCGCATAACGTATTTCTGGAACCCGAATCGCTGGAAACCGCAGAGGTCTACGCCAACGGCATTCCCACATCCCTGCCGACCGACGTGCAGGATTATCTGGTGGCGAACCTGCCGGGCTGCGCGAATGCCCGTATTCTGCGTTACGGATATGCGGTGGAATACGACATGGTCTGGCCGCATCAGATCGACGCGACGTGCATGACCAAGAGCGTGGCGGGGTTGCTGCTGGCCGGTCAGATCAACGGCACCAGCGGTTACGAAGAGGCGGCGGGGCAGGGATTGCTGGCCGGCCTGAACGCGGCGCGCTACGTGCGGGGCGACGCGCCCGTGCGGCTGGACCGGGATCAGGCGTACATCGGCGTGATGATGGACGATCTGGTCACCAAGGTTCCGCGCGAGCCGTACCGCATGTTCACCAGCCGGGCCGAGCACCGGTTGTGGCTGCGGTCGGACAACGCACCCGATCGCCTCACACCGCTCGGTCGGGAGTGGGGCCTGGTCGACGATGCCCGCTGGGCGATGTTCCAGCGGCGCCGGGCGAACCTGGCGGGGCTGAGCGAGTATCTGAAGCATCACCGCCATAACGGTTCGACGCTGTGGGATCACCTGCGCCGCGCGGAAGTGACGGAAGACGACCTGCTGGCGAAGCTGAACGGCGAACGGATCACGCATGACCGGCGGATCGTCGCGGCGCTGATCAGCGAGGTGAAGTACGCCGGTTTCATCGAGCGCCACCGCCGCCAGCACGAGCGGGTGATGCGCCTGGAGCACCGCGAGTTTCCCCGGGGTTTCGATTACGGTTCGCTGGCCGGTCTGCGCAACGAGGCGCGGGAAACACTGATGCACTTTCGCCCGGCCACCCTGGGCCAGGCCGGTCGCCTCGCCGGCATGACGCCCGCCGACCTGACGTTGATCGCCATGACGCTCGATCGGCGGTGATGGGAACCGAACCGCGGCGCCTGTGCGGTTCATCCCGTGAATCCACCGCGGTCGGAGTATAATGCGGGTATCGCGATTCGGCGGAAGGGCTGTCATGGCAAATGTGTTGATCGGACTGGTGATCGGCTTCGCGCTGGCGGTGGCGTGGTGGGCGGTCTGGCGCATGCGACGCCGCAGGCCCGCGCCCGCCGCGCCGGTGCAGGTCCATGCGTCGATCGAATCCATGCGCGAAGTCGGCGAACTGACCGTCTTCCGGCTGGTCACCAAGGAAATCGTCACCAAGGCCGACCACGCTTTCGGTGAGACCGGTCGACGGTATCTGTCGTGGTTGATCTCCGAGCGGAAGATGGCGATGATTTTCGAGTTCGGCATCGACTTCAAGTTCGACCTGCACTCCAGCGACTTCGTCATCGCACCGACCGGCGAAGGGCGGTACCGCCTGACGCTGCCGCGGTGCGAGTACACCACGAACATCCTCGACATTTCGTTTTATGATGAGCAGAATGCGCGGCTGCTGCCGATTCTGCTGCCCGACCTGGTAAATCGACTGTTCGGTTCGGGATTCGATCAGCAGGACAAGAATGACCTGAAGGACGCGGCCCGCGCCGAGGCCGACCATATGGCCCAGCAGATGGTCGAGCGGATGCAGTCGGACGTGCAGCAGTCGGCGAGGCAGACGCTCGAAGCGCTGGCCCGCGGATTCGGGGCCAGGCAGGTGACCATCGAGTTTCAGAACACCTCGCCCGTCCTCGCCCAGATCAACCTGTCCGACACCGCCGAAGCGAAAATCACCGGTGCCGCGGGCTGAACCCCGTCCGTTCGATCCTCTGGCCCCAGGCACACGGACCGCCCGTGATTCCCAGTTCCCCCGTGTTCACGTGTGCGAATCCGTGGCGGATCGCGCCGGGGCGCGGGATGCAGGTTCATCCGCGTCGCATCAGGTCGACGATCGCCTGGGCGGCTTCCCGGCCGGCGTGGTGATGCTCGAAGCGGTCGGCGATGGTCGACAGCGCTTCGACCTGCGCCAGCCGCTTATCATCGTTGCGGATCAGCGACGTGGCCTCGTCGACGATCGGTTGCACATCGCCCCAGAAGGGGATGAACTCCTTGACGACGTGCTCGGCCGGATCGGGGTCGACCCGGTTGGCCGCGATCAGGTTGGGCAGGCTGAACGTGCGGGCGTTGACCACCCATCGCCCGACCAGCGTCCACGACACGGGGTTCACCCGGTAGACGATGGTCATGGGCTTGCGATGGCGGGCCACATGCAGGGTGACCGTGCCCGACGCGGCGAGCACCAGGTCCGCCCAGTGGAGCACGGGATTCATCTTGCCCTGGACGAGTTTGAGGTTGTCCGGCCAGTTCGGCGTGAGGCGGCGCAGGCGCTCGGCGGCGCGCTGGTGGACGGCGACGACGATGCCCTGGGCGGTGTCGAACTGGCGGCACAGGCGGGCGAATGCTTCGAGCAGGTCGGGCCAGTTGTGTTTGATTTCCGCCGGGCGCGATCCGGGCAGCAGGGCGAGGCGCGGTTTGCCGCCGGGCAGGTGCATCCCGTCCCAGTTGAGTGTCTGCTCATCGAGTTCGCTGTCGAACACCGGGTGACCGATGAACCGCGCCGCCACGCCGTGCTCGGCGAACCACTTGGGCTCGAACGGCAACAGGCACAACACCAGATCGGACATCCGCCGCAGCTTGCCGACCCGCCAACTGGCCCACGCCCAGACCTGCGGGGCGACCAGGTGAACGGTCTTCGAGCCGCGCCCGTCGCCCGCCCGGCCCCATTGCTTGCGAACCAGCTTGCAGAACGCCCAGTTCGCCGCCGGCGAATCGGTCGGCACGTGCACGGCCACGCGGTGATCGGACAGCCACGCCTTCAACCGCCGGCGCAGCTTCATCTGTCGGCCGATCTCACCGAACGAACTGGCCCCCATCGTGCCGCGGGTGCAGGTCTGGGCGATCAGTTCGGCGCCTGCATCGGCCATGCGCGGTCCGCCGAGGGCATAGATCGGCGTGTTCGGCACCAGGCGGCACAACTCCGCGACCACCGGCGCGGCATGTTCATCGCCGCTCGGCTCGAACGCGGTAAACAGAATGCACGGCGCTTCGCTCATCGTCCGAATACTGCAACCGCAACCGAAGGCGGTGTCAAACGCTCCATCGCAAAGGGTCTGGTCCCGTCTCGGAAATGTGGACTTCTACGCGGGATCGATGATCTGCGCTGCGCGGAGGAAGTCGGCGATGTCGGACCAGTAGCGATCGGAAGTGATCGGAAAGTCGTTGTGGCCGCAGTCGTAGGTTTTCAGTGTTCCCCGCCGGGCGAGCTTGAGCAGCTTCTCGCTGTGGCGGTGGGGGATGATCGAATCGTCGCGCCCGTGCATCAGCAGCACCGGTCCGTCGTAGGCGCGAAGCGCCGAAGCGTTGTCGAACGGATCGGAAACGAACGGGGGAAGAATTCCGAATCGCAAGGCCATGCTCGAGACGCTGGTGAACGTCGATTGCAGGATCAGGGCCGCGGGCTTTCGTTCGCCGGCCAGGGCGCACACGATGCCGCCGCCGACCGATCGGCCATGGAAGACGATGCGTCCGGCATCCACGTCTTGGCGCCCGGCGAGCAGATCGTAACCGGCCGCAAAATCCTCGGTGAGGGTCTTCTGCGATGGCGTGCCGTCCGACCGACCGTAGCCGCGGTATTCGATGAGCATCACGCTCACGCCGAGTCGGCGGTAGGGTTCGAGATACTGAGGCCAGATGTCGATCAGCTCGGCGTTGCCGTGGGCGAACAGGACGGCGGGTTGGGGGTGGTCGGCGGAGGCGCCTTCGGCGGGGATGAACCAGGCTTCGGTCACACCGGCGTCGGTGGGCATGTCGAGCTTGACCAGGCCGGCAATGCCCGGGTCGGGTTCTTGGAGTTCCGGCGGAATGGCGTAGGTGGGAAACAGCACCCGCCGCTGCATCGCGCAGCCAGCCAGTTGCCAGGCGAGCGCGATCGCCAGCAGGATCAGCAGGTAGCCGCCCATGCGCCGCCGCCGTTTGCGCCGAGGTTGAGGGTCGGGCGTTTCATCCACGAAAATCAGCTTACGGTGCGTGCGCCGGTCACGCCAGCGACTTCGCCGCCGCCAGGGCCGCGTCGTAGTCCGGTTCTTCGGTCACTTCCCGGACCAGTTCGTGGTAGGCGATGTGGCCGTCGGAATCGATCACGCTGACCGACCGGGCCAGCAGGCCCAGTTCCTTGATCCGCAATCCCCAGGCGGAGCCGAAGCGGTGGTCTTTGTAATCGCTGAGGGTTTCGACGTTCTCGACATTGGCGGCGCCGCACCAGCGTTTCTGGGCAAACGGCAGATCCATCGACACGGTGAGCACGACGACGTTGTCGCCCAGCTTCGCCGCTTGCTCGTTGAACCGCCGCGTCATCGTGTCGCACACGCCGGTGTCCAGCGACGGAACGGTGGCCAGGAGGATCACTTTGCCGCGGTAATCGTCCAGTGTCTTCGTGGACAGGTCGTTGGCGGTCAGCGAGAAGTCCGGCGAGGCTTGGCCGACGGTCAGTTCCTCGCCCATCAGCGTCATCGGCTTGCCCTTGAACGTGACGGCGCCTTGTCGTTGGGTCATGTTGGTCTCCTTGGTGCTTGGGGCTCTGCTGATATGCTAGACTCGCAGGACCCGTGAAAACAACCGGAAAGGCGCGACGATGAAGAGCTATCGCAAGGAACTGTGGTTTAACACCGCCACGCGTCGGGATTACATCAACATCACCGACCAGGTTGAACAGGCGGTGGCCGACAGCGGCGTGGGCGAGGGGCTTTGCCTGGTCAACGCGATGCACATCACCGCCAGCGTGTACATCAACGACGCCGAGAGCGGGCTGATCCGGGATTACGACGCGTGGCTGGAGAAGCTGGCGCCGTTCAATCCGGCCAGCGACCCGGCTTCGGGGGGTTATCGCCACAACCGGACCGGCGAAGACAACGCCGACGCCCACCTCAAACGCCAGGTGATGGGCCGGCAGGTGGTCGTGGCCATTACCGAAGGCCAACTCGACTTCGGTCCGTGGGAGCAGATCTACTACGCCGAATTCGACGGTCGCCGCCGCAAGCGCGCCCTGGTCAAAATCATCGGCGAATGAGCGCGCCAGCCGTCGGACTTGTCCCGGTGCAAGGGATGAATGGCCCGCCACGAGGGTGGCGGCTCACGGTTA
Organism: uncultured Planctomycetaceae bacterium; assembly: GCA_964395825.1. Classification (GTDB taxonomy): domain Bacteria; phylum Planctomycetota; class Phycisphaerae; order Phycisphaerales; family Zrk34; genus JANQFT01. The sequence continues at coordinate 11,936 of CAYNCM010000042.1, read as the reverse complement.
TGGGCGAGCTTCGTCCAACACTTGGCCCATCCGTTCGTGCACATGGCCGTTGGAGGCGATCAGGTTCACCGGCTTCCGGGTGATATCCAGCGGCCGCCCGTCCAGGTCTGACACGCGGCCGCCGGCTTCGGTGATCAGCAACACCCCCGCCGCCACGTCCCACGGGTTGAGCTTGATCTCCCAGAATCCGTCGAACCGGCCGGCCGCCACGTAGGCCAGGTCCAGTCCCGCCGAGCCGAGCCGCCGAATCCCCCGCACCCGCCGGATCATCAGGCCAAACTCGGCGACGTTGTTGTCCACAGCGGTGTGCTTGTCGTAGGCGAAGCCGGTGGCCATCATGCACTGCATCAGTTCGCTTGTTTCGCTGACTTTCAGGCGATGCGTCGCGCCGTCGGCGCCGGTGATGAACGCGCCGCCGCCGTGCGTGGCGGTGAACATCTCATCCTTGATCGGATCGTACACCGCCCCGGCGATCGGCTCGCCGCCCTCGCACAGCCCGATGCACGTGCAGAAGTGCGGCAGGCCGTGCGCGAAGTTGTTCGTCCCGTCCAGCGGATCAATGTACCACGTGTACCGGTGATCGTGATCCGATTCGCCCGATTCCTCGGCGTGGACGCGATGATCGGGAAAGACCCGGCGCAGATCGCCGATAATCAGTTCCTCGGCGCGGTGATCGAATTCGGTGACCAGGTCGGTTTCCGTGCTCTTCAGTTCGTACGCGCGGGCCCCGGCGAAGCCTTCACGCAGCAGTTCGCCGGCCCGGCGGGCAAGGTCGGCCATCGGACCGATGACGTTTTGCGGATTGACAGCGTCCATCGGCGTATCATAACCGCAAGCGCCATGAACGACGATGACCCCGTATGCCTGTGTTTCGGCGTGAGCCAGCGCAAGATCGTCAAGTACCTCCAGCGCGAGCGCCCCGCCCACGTCAGCCGGATCAGCGAATGCCTCGGAGCCGGGACCGGTTGCCGGTGGTGCGTACCGTTCCTGAAGAAACTGCACCGTCAGGTGACCGACGGTGTGCAGAACCCCGGCCTGCCGATCGCCCCGGGGGAATACGCCAGGCGGCGGGCGGCGTACCGCAAGAGCCGCACGCGGCGGGAAGAGGAGTGACGGACGCGGCATCTTGCTTCTTGGGGCTGGCATGGCCGCTGAAGCGGTCACGCCTGGCGGCGGGCGTGGAAAAGGTCTGACCAGGCGAGTTGACAGGTCTTTCGGGGTGGTTATACTTGGCGATCTTTGACCTCGCGGGAGGATCGCCTTGGCCGCCCGGGATGCGGCGAGGTTCCTGCGGGGCGGAGCGATAACCGGAAGCTTGTCGATGAACGGCACGAAGATTCGCATTCGGATGGAAGCGTACGACCACCAGGCTTTGGATGTGTCGGCGCGGGAGATCGTCGATCACGCCAAGCGGACGAACGTGCGGGTGTCGGGGCCGATCCCCCTGCCCACGCGGATTGAGCGGTACACCGTGTTGCGCGGGCCGCACATTGACAAGAAATCTCGTGAACAGTTCGAGATTCGTACGCACAAGCGGATCATCGACATTTACGAGCCCAACGCCCGGACGGTGGAGGCGCTGAATCGGCTGGTGGTTCCGGCGGGCGTGTTTGTGAAGATCAAGGCCTGACGGAGTCGGGCGGCATGGGCGGCTGAGCCGCGCTGAATTCAAGAAGGGCAAGGTTCCTCTCCCGGAGCCGGGATGAACGCGACCGGAAGGTCGGCCCTTGGAGGTTTCGACGATGGCGGTCACACTCATTGGACGCAAGGTCGGCATGACCCGGATGTTCACGCCCGACGGGCGGAACGTGCCGGTGACCGTGTTGCAGGTCGGGCCGTGCTACGTCAGTCAGATCAAGGCCGACGAAACGGACGGTTATTCATCGCTGCAACTGGCGTTCGAGGACGTCAAGCCGCGCCGGTCGACGATGCCGGTGATCGGCCACGACGCGAAGGCGGGTCTTGGTCCGAAGCGCGTGCACCGCGAATGCCGCATCGACGCGGCACAGGCGGGCGAGTACGCACTGGGCCAGTCCCTGACCGTGGCGCTGTTTGAAAACGTCAAGTACGTCGACGTGACGGGCGTTTCCAAAGGCAAGGGCTTCCAGGGACCGATGAAGCGTCACGGTTTCAAGGGCCAACTCGCTTCGCACGGCGTGGAACGCAAGCACCGAAGCCCCGGGTCGATCGCTTCTCACGCGGCCAACGCCGGTGAAAGCGGCACGATCCGCAAGGGCAAGAAGATGGCCGGGCACATGGGTTCCGATCGCGTGACGGCGCGGAACCTCGATGTGCTGGGCGTGGATAAGGACAGGAACCTGCTGCTGGTCAAGGGCCCGGTGCCCGGATCGAAGCAGGGCCTGGTGACGGTTCAGGAGGCCAAGCGTTTGTGGAAGCGCAAGGCGAGGGCACTCGCCGAGGCTTCGTAAGTCGCAGGCGGCCCGGGGCGAAGGGTTTTCGCGTCGGGCGGCCGAATGAAACTGCGTAGCCGCGACAAGCCGGTACGTTTTCCTGCCGATCGCGGGAAGTCATGCCGAGTCGCAACCAGCCGGTCCGATGCAGTGACAGGCATCCGGCTGGACGCGGCGAAGAAAGTCCCCTTTGCGGGGACAGGTGAACTGCGATGATTGAAATCCCTGTACACAAACTGGACGGCGACCCGGCCGGTCACCTGCAAGTCGATGAAGCGCTGCTGGGCGGCGAGGTCAGGCCCTCCCTGCTCAAGCAGGCGTATGTCATGTACCACGCCAACCGACGGCAGGGCAGCGCCCACACGCGCGGCCGCAGCGAAGTGGAAGGCTCCAGCCGCAAGCTCTATCGCCAGAAGGGTACCGGCAACGCCCGCATGGGCACCATCCGCAGCAACATCCGCAAGGGCGGCGGGGTCGCCTTCGCCCGCGCCCCCAAGAGCTGGCGGCAGTCCATGCCCGTCCGCATGAGGCGACTGGCCACCCGCAACGCCCTGCTGTCGAAGATCGTCGACGGCGAAATCAAGGTGGTCGAGAAGTTCAGCTTCGACGCCCCGAAGACCAAGGCCTTCGCCGAAGCCCTCAACGCCCTGGGCGTCAACCGCTCCTGCCTGCTGGCGCTGGCCAAGGGCGACAAGACTACCGGCCTTTCGGCCCGCAACATCCCGGACGTGTCCATTGTCGAAATGGATCAGCTTAACGCCTACGACCTGTTGTCGAGGCGTTTTCTGTTGGTCGAGAAAGACGTGCTCAACGACTACTTCGAAGCGCTCAAATCGGCGCCCGCCGCCGTCGAGGAGGCCGCCTGACCATGCAACTGCAACCGACCCAGGTCATCCTCAAACCGCTGATTACCGAAAAGAGCACGTGGGAATCCGAAGCCCGCAACCGCTATCACTTCGAGATTCACCCCAAGGCCAACAAACACCAGGTGCGCCACGCGATCGAGCAGTTGTACAAGGTGCGGGTGACCGGCGTGGCCACGCAGAACCGCCCGGGCAAGTATCGCCGCACCCGATGGGGGCCCACGCGCACCAGAAACTGGAAGAAAGCCGTCGTGGAATTGCATCCCGACGACCGCATCGACGTGTTCTAAACCCCGGGACGCCGGATTTTGGTTCCCAGATTCGGAAGCTGACTCATGCCGATTCGCCCCTACAAACCGACAAGCCCCGGCCGGCGCAATGCCTCGGTGAACGCCAACGCCGAAGTCACCAAGCACAAGCCGGAGAAGACGCTGCTGCGCCCGCTGGCCAAGACCGGCGGCCGCAACCACACCGGCAAAATCACCCAGCGGCACATCGGCGGCGGGCACAAGCGGCGCTACCGACTGATCGACTTCAAGCGCACGGGCAAACTCGACACCCCCGCCACCGTCGTCGGCATCGAATACGACCCCAACCGCACCTGCCACATCGCCCTGATCCAATACCCCGACGGTGAGAAGGCCTACATCCTCGCTCCGGTCGGTCTGACCGATGGCATGAGGGTCATCGCCGGCAGCGAGCGGGCCGAGCCGGATGTGGGCAACTCGATGAAGCTGAAGTACGTGCCGGCCGGACTGAACGTGCACAACATTGAAATGCAACCGAACCGCGGCGGGCAGATTTGTCGGTCGGCCGGTTCGTACGCCCGGCTGACCAACAAGGAAGGCAAGTGGGCGACGCTGGTGATGCCCAGCGGCGAAATCCGCCAGGTCTCGCTGGAATGTCGGGCGACGATCGGCCAGGTGGGCAATACGGACCACGGGCAGTTGAAGCTCGGCAAGGCCGGCCGCAATCGCTGGCTGGGCGTTCGCCCGTCGGTGCGCGGCATGGCGATGAGCCACCACGCCCACCCGATGGGCGGCGGGGAAGGTCGCAGCAAGGGCGGGCGAGCGCCGACCAGTCCCTCGGGCGTGTTCGCCAAGGGAGGCCCGACGCGCCCGGGCAAGAAGCCGTCGAACAAGCGAATCATCCGCCGTCGCCGCAGCGTGCGGTACGGCATCCAGAGGATCTGACCCCCGCCCGCGGCCAATCGCCCCGGGCCGAGAACGAACGACACGACCGCCATAGGAACCGCTCATGGCACGCAGCCTCAAAAAAGGACCGTTCGTCAACGAGAAGCTCTACCGCAAGGTCGAGAACCTCAATACGCAGAACCGCAAGGCCCCGATCAAGACCTGGGCCCGCGGGTGCACCATCGTGCCCGAGTTCGTCGGCCACACGTTTCAGGTGCACAACGGACGGACGTTCATGGATGTGTTCGTGACCGAAGACATGGTGGGCCACAAGCTGGGCGAGTTCGCCCCGACGCGGATTTTCCGGGGCCACCGGATGAAGGAAGGCGCCTGATCGCCGCGCGGCCGGTCGCCGGTCGCATTGCTGGAGCATCGATATGCCGTACGCCAACACGCACCGATTCGCCCGCATCGCCCCGCGCAAAGCGCGGCTGGTGGCGGACCTGATTCGCGGCAAGGCCATCGACGAAGCCGACGCCATGCTCGCTTTTTCCAAGAAGCGGGCGGCGGTGATCTTCCGCAAGGCCCTGGCCGCCGCCGCCGCCAACGCCGAGAACGAAGGCCAGCTCGACCGGCGTTTGCTGCGGGTCACCGAGGTCCGTGTGGACGAAGGGCCCACCATCAAGCGCGGTCGACCGAAGGATCGCGGACGCTTTCACCCGATCCTCAAACGAACCAGCCACATTCACGTGGCCGTCGACGAGGGATAGACGCACCGAGATCGCCCGCCTGCCCGCGGGCCGGAAAGGCAACCCATGGGACAGAAGACCCATCCATTCGGATTCCGAGTCGGCGTGACCGAGGCTCACCGAAGCCGCTGGTACGCGCCCAAGTCGATGTACGGCGATCTGCTGGTCGAGGACCAGAAGATCCGCGATTTCTGCGACCGCCGGCTCAACCGCCAGCCTCCGTTCGCCGCCGTCGCCGAGATCCACATCGAACGCACCCGCGAGGAACTGAAAGTCATCCTCCGTACCGCCCGGCCCGGACTGGTGATCGGCCCGAAGGGTGCCGAAGTCGACGCCCTGACCGCCGAACTGCAGCGCCTGACCGGCCGCAAGGTCGTGATCAACATCATCGAAATCAAAGATCCCGACGTCGACGCCCAGTTGATCGCCGAGGGCATCGCCGAACAGCTCAAGAAGCGGGCGAGCTTCCGGCGGGTGTTGAAGATGCGGGCCGATACCGCCATCACCGCCGGGGCCAAGGGCGTCAAGATTCAGATTTCCGGCCGGCTCGGCGGCGCGGAGATGAGCCGCCAGGAAACCGTCCGTGAAGGCTCCATTCCCCTGCAGACCCTCCAGGCGAACGTCAACTACGGCTTCGCCCAGAGCTACACCACCTACGGCACGATCGGGGTGAAGGTGTGGGTCTACAAGGGGATGTTCGAGCAGATCGGTGAAGACGAGGAATTCAGCCGGGCCGCCGGCGCCCGCCCCCGCGCCCGGGGCCGCCACTGACCGGCGGGAAGTGGATATTGCAATGCAGGCGACCCGGCCTTAAGACGCAGGTCGCCCAGGAGTGATCCCCGATGCCTCTGATGCCCAAACGAGTGATGCACCGCAAGCAGATGCGGCGCGTGAGAGACCGCAAGGCGACGCGCGGCAATTACGTGGCCTACGGCGAGTACGGGCTGCAGGTGCTCGAAGGCGGCTGGCTCAGCGCCCGTCAGATCGAGGCCGGCCGCGTCGCCGCCACCCACTTCCTGCGGCGTGAAGGCAAAATCTTCATCCGCGTCTTCCCCGACAAGCCCGTGACCAAGAAGCCTCTGGAAACCCGCATGGGCAAGGGCAAGGCGGAAGTGGAATACTGGGCTGCGGTCGTCAAGCCGGGTACCGTGCTGTTCGAGATCGCCGGCGTGCCCGAGGACATCGCCCGCCAGGCGTTCAACCGCATCACCCACAAGATGCCTTTCCGATGCCGGATGATCGAACGGCGTCACACGGTGTGACGCCCGGACCGCAAGCCACCGCGGCCGGAGGATGCGTCGCCGCGATCGACACAGGACCGAACGTGATGAAGGCCTCCGATATCCGTAAGCTGACCGATGAAGAGCTGGCCGTGGAACTCGAACGGCTGCGGCGTCACCTGTACGACCTGAACAGCCAGGCGGTGACCGAGAAGCTCGAAGACCCGACCCAACTGGGCGAAACCAAGCGGGATATCGCCCGGCTGCTCACCGAACGCCGCGCCCGCGAAACCGCCCAGGCCCAGGCATGAGGCAACAGCGCATGACCACCGAAAACACCCACACCGCCGCCGAACGCAAACCGCTCCAGGGCACCAAGGTCGGACAGGTGACCAGCGACCGGCGCGACAAGAGCCGCACCGTCCAGGTCAGCTTCCTCGCCCGAACGCCCCTGTACGGCAAGTTCCTCCGCAAGCAGACCTCCTTCCAGGTGCACGACCCGACCAACGAGGCGAAGCTCGGCGATACGGTGGAAATCGCGCCCTGCCGGCCAATCAGCAAAACCAAAAGCTGGCGGCTGGTCCGCGTGATCGAAAGGGCGCCCGAACAGGCATGACGAACCCGGCGCGCGGCAACCGGCGAGGCCGACAACGCCCCGCAACGCGCAGGAGCATTTGGCGATGATTCAGGTAGAAACCAGACTCGACGTGGCCGACAACACCGGCGCCAAGGAAGCCTACGTCATCCGCGTGCTTCGCGGATCGACCGGCCGCGGCAAGTTCACCCGCCGCACCGCCGGTATCGGTGACCGCGTTGTGGTCAGCATCAAGAAGGCCCTGCCCAACGGCGAGGTCAAGGAGCACGACGTGTGCAAGGCCGTGATCGTCCGCACCGCCTACCCGACCCGCCGGCCCGACGGCAGCTACGTTCGCTTCGACCGCAATGCCGTGGTCATCATCGATGAAGAAGGCAATCCCCGCGGCACGCGCATCTTCGGCGCCGTGGCCCGGGAACTGCGCGAGAAGAACTACATGAAGATCGTCTCTCTCGCCTCGGAGGTCGTCTGACCCCGGCGCGACGCAAGACGCAGGACACCAACAATGGCACGACACGTGAAAAAAGGCGACCTCGTTCAGGTGATCGCGGGCAACGACCGGGGCAAGACCGGCCGGGTGCTGCGCGTGATCCCCGACCAGGATCGTGTGATCGTCGAAGGCGTCAACCGCCGCCTGCGCCACGTTCGACCCGGCCGCCAGAATCCCCAGGGCGGGCGCGTGGAAAAGGAGATGTCCATTCACATCTCCAACGTCATGCCCGTCAGCCCCTCGACCAACAAGTCCACCCGCGTGCGGTTCGACCGGCGCGACGACGGGTCGAAGGTGCGTGTGGCGGTCAAGGGCGGCGATGAGCTGAGCGTCGTGAAGAAGGCGGCGAAGTAAACGACAGGACTATCGGGAACAAGACAATGCCCTCTCGTCTTCAGGAAAAATTCGTCAACGAAGTCCGCCCGAAGGTGGGCGAGAAGTTCGGCATCACCAACAAGCTGGCCCTGCCCTGGTTCCAGAAGGTCGTGCTGAACGTCGGCATGGGCAAGGAACTGGACGGCACGAAGGTCCGCGCCGAGGTGCGCGACCAGGTGCTCGACGACCTGGCCCGCATCGCCGGGCAGAAGGCCGTCCTGGTCGCCGCCCGCAAGAGCGTGTCCAACTTCAAGGTCCGCTCGGGCTACCGCACCCACGCCATGGTCACCCTGCGCGGCATCCGCATGTGGGAGTTCCTCGACCGGCTGGTCAGCCTGGCCATCCCCCGGGTCAAGGACTTCCGCGGGCTTAACGACAAGAGCTTCGACAAAGCGGGCAACTACGCCTTCGGGGCGGCCGAGCAGGGTATCTTCCCCGAAATCAACATGGCCGACGCGAAGTATGCCCACGGCCTGAACATCAACGTGGTGATCGCCAACTCGGACCCGGACAAGAGCCGCTTCCTGCTCGGCGAGCTGGGCGTGCCGTTCCGGCGTCCGGAGGATTAACGCAAGCGACGTCAGCCGCGCCGCTGACCCGATCGGAGGCTTTGCATGGCCAGTCAATCGACATTCGAACGTATGAAGCGGGTGCGCCGCACCGTGGAAAAATACGCCGCCCAGCGCAAGGCGCTCAAGGAAGCCGGTGACTACGCCGGCCTCGCCCGCCTGCCCCGCGACGCCAGCCCCACCCGCATCCGCCGCATGTGCGCGCTGACCGGGCGGACCCGCGGCGTGTACCGCAAACTGAAAATCTCCCGCATCAAGCTGCGAGAACTCGCCCTGGAAGGCAAGATTCCCGGCATGCGGAAGTCGAGCTGGTAAATGAAGAACCGCTCAGCTTTTCAGCGCCCAGCTTATCGCGGGCTGAGAGCTGACGGCTGAAAGCTGATAGCTGGAGACACAGATGTCACTGAGCGACCCCATCGCTGACATGCTCACCCGAATCCGCAACGCCGTGCGCAACGGCACCCGACAGGTCGTCGTCAAGCGGACCAAGGTCTGCACCGGCATCGCCCGTGTGCTCAAGGAAGAAGGCTACATCGTCGATTTCGATTCGATCGACGACGGCCGACAGGGCATCCTGCGCCTGGAACTGCGCTACGGCCCGCGCGGCGAGCGGGTGCTCCACTCGCTGCAACGCGAGTCCCGCCCCGGCTGCCGCGTCTACCGCAAAGTCGACGAACTGCCCCGGCCGCTGGCCGGACTGGGCATCACCATCGTCAGCACCTCCAGCGGCATTATGTCCGACCGGCAGGCCCGCGAACAGCGCGTCGGCGGCGAACTGCTGTGCACGGTGGAGTAAACAGGATCGAAAGCTGAAGGCTGATCGCTGACAGCTCAATCATCCGGAAGCCCCGGGAAACCGGGATGAAGCCAGACGGACCTGAAGGAAACCAACCATGAGTCGCATCGGCAAAAAACCTGTGGAACTGCCCGGCGGCGTGAGCGTCTCGGTCAGCGGCGCCACCGTGACCGTCCAGGGATCCAAGGGAACGCTCACCTACGATCACCGACCCGAAGTCACCGTCAAGGTCGAGGAACAGCAGGTTGTCGTCGAGCGCCAGGATGATGAAAAGCAGTCCAAAGCCTACCACGGCCTGACCCGTTCGCTGATCCAGAACATGGTCACCGGTGTGTCGGAAGGCTTCAAACGCGACCTGGAGATCAACGGCGTCGGCTGGACCGCCCAGGTGCAGGGCCGCACGCTGTCGCTGAACATCGGCTATGCCGACGTCCGCAAGCTCGAGATTCCCATGGGCGTGGAAGTCGCGGTGCAGGGCAATCGGATTTCGATTACCGGCACGGACAAGCAAGCGGTGGGCGAACTGGCCGCCCGGACCCGCAGCCAGCGTCCGCCCGAGCCGTACAACGGCAAGGGCATCAAGTACGCCGACGAAGTGATCGTCCGCAAGGAAGGCAAGGCGTTCGCCGGCGGCGCGTAAGCAGAATCAATCCCCGGGCCGATCGGGGCCCGGTTGGCGAAGGATTATTGGCGATGGATAAGAATCGACTGAAACTGCGACGAAGGCTCCGCCGCAAAACAGGCCTGCGCAAGCGGATTTTCGGCACGCCCCAGCGTCCGCGGCTGAGTGTGTTCCGATCGCAGAAGTACATCTACGCCCAGATCATCGACGACGTGGCCGGCCGCACGCTCGCCACGGCCGACAGCCTGAAGCTGGACAACGGTGCCAACGTCACCGCGGCCGAACAGGTCGGCAAGCAACTGGCTGAAAAGGCCCGCGCCGCCGGCGTGAGCACCGTCAGCTTCGACCGCGCCGGCTACCGCTACCACGGCCGGGTCAAGGCTCTGGCCGACGCCGCCCGCAAGGAGGGCCTGCAATTTTAAACCCCGACCCCGCACCCCGGAACCCCGGCACGCGACCGATCAGCAGGTGAACCCATGGCAGAAATGCTCGACGACAACACCCAGCAACTCGAATCCCACACGATCGGCATCCGACGCACCGCCGCCACCGTCAAGGGCGGTCGGCGATTCGGCTTCGGCGCCCTGGTCGTTGTGGGCGATCGCCACGGCAAGGTCGGCCTGGGCTACGGCAAGGCCCCCGGCGTGCCCGCGGCCATCGAAAAGGCACAGAAAAACGCCCGAAAACAACTGAAAAACGTCACCCTCCAGGAAGGCACACTGCCCCACGAGGTGACCGGGCGTTTCGGCGCGGCCAAGGTCCGCCTCGTTCCGGCCAGCCCCGGCACCGGCGTCATCGCCGGCGCCACCGTCCGCGCCGTGCTCGAAATGGCCGGCGTCCGCGATTGCCTGACCAAGAGCTACGGCTCGAACAATCAGCAGAACCTGTCGAAAGCGACGATGGCCGGTCTGCTCGAACTGCGCAGCAAGGAACTGATCGCCGAGCTGCGCGGCGTGGACGTGGGCAAGACCGACGTCGACGAGCGCATCGAAGCCGGCAGCCGCTTCGTCGCCACCTCGGCCGATGAAGAAACCCCCCGGGCCAAGGGGCCGGTGAACATCAAGGACCAGGAAGCCCGCGAAGCAAAGGGCGGCCGGGGACGTGGCCGCGGCGGCCGCGGCGGCGGTGGGGGCGGTCGCGGTCGCGGTGGTCGCGGTCGACGATCCGACGATCAGCAGCAGACCGCAGCCGCCCCGCCCACCGACCCGTCGGGGCAATCGCAGGGCGAATCGCAAGCCGAAGCTTCGTCCGGCGAGAAGCCGGCCAGCGAATCGGCGAGCGAGTGAGACGACCACGGCATAACAGCGGCCGCGGGCCCGAACGTCCCGCCGGCCGCGTGAGGATAGCATCATGGCAATGATTCACGAGATTACGGCACTGGTCGGACGGCGCAAGGCTCGCAAGCGGATCGGGCGCGGTCCGGGCAGCGGACATGGCAAGACGGCCGGTCGCGGCCACAAAGGTCAGCTCTCGCGCAGCGGCGGCGGCAGCGGTGCCGGACCCACCTATGAAGGCGGGCAGATGCCCTACTTCCGACGCGTGCCCAAGCGCGGGTTCAACAATGCCCCGTTCCGAAATGAGTTCGTCATCGTCAACCTCAAGGCGATCGACGCCCGCTTCGACGATGGTGCCGAAGTCAACCCGGACATGCTGGTCAAGGCCGGCCTCATCCGCGACACCAAAACGCCCGTCAAGGTGCTCGGTGAAGGCTCGATCAGCAAGAAGCTGGACGTGACGGCCAACAAGTTCAGCGAAGCGGCCAAACAGAAGATCGAATCGGCCGGGGGCAAGGTGACCGTCATCTGACGGTTGTGGGTGACCGACCGCCAACGCCGAACAAGGCGAACGAACGATGCTTCAAGCCTTTCTGAACATCTTCAAGATTCCCGAGCTTCGCAAGAAGCTGCTGTTCACCATCGGAATGCTGGTGATCTACCGCGTGGGCTTCTGGATTCCGCTGATGGGGGTGGATCAGCAGCAGATGATCGAGCACTTCGACAAAGCCGCTGAATCCGGTTCCGCCGCCGGACAGATCATGGAGTTCGTCTCCATCTTCACCGGTGGGGCGTTTGGCCAGAGCACGCTGTTCGGCCTGGGCATCATGCCCTACATC
>CAYNCM010000041.1:0-27548 GCA_964395825.1 uncultured Planctomycetaceae bacterium | reverse complement strand
GCGCGGCAGCCGCATCAAGAATATCGTCGATGAACTCGGCGGCGAGAAGATCGACATCGTGCGCTGGAACGAAAGCTCGCAGGTGCTGATCGCCAACGCCCTGAGACCGGCCGAAGTGGTCGAGATCAGTCTGTGCTTCGAACTCGGCCGGGCCACCGTCGTCGTCAACGAAGACCAGCTTTCGCTGGCGATCGGCAAGCGCGGGCAGAACGTGCGCCTGGCCGCCCGGTTGACCAACTGGGACGTGGACATTCTTACCCCGGCCGAATTCAGCAAGGGCCTGGAAACCATGGAGCAGACGCTCCGGTCGATCGAGGGGATCACCGACGAGCAACTCGACCGCATGGCGGCGCTGGGGCTGATCAGCGTGTTCGACATCGAGGAAGTGGGCGTCGAGACGCTGGTCGACGAGTTCGGGGAAGTGGGCATGACCGAAGAACTGGCCGGGCGCATGGTCAACACGTGCGGCGAGAAGGCCAAGGAGGTCGCCGAACAGCAGCAGCGCGAGCGCGAGGAAGAAGAGCGCCGCCGCGCCGCCGCCGAAGCCGGCGAACCGCTGGAAGGCGAAGACGCCGAAACTGCCGCGCAGGCCGCCGCCATTCTGGGCATGGGCAACCTGCCGTCGGCCGCAGACGCATCGACCGACGAGGAAACCGCCGAGGCCGACGAATCAACCGCCCCCGCTTCCCCGGAAGGCGCCGCGGACGCCGGTGCGTCGCAAGGCACTTCCGGGGGCGACATCGTCGACATGCTCATGCAGTCGCGCCCGACCGATCAGCCGTCGGACGTGGCCCTGGCCGGCGAATCCGCCGAAGCCGAAACGGTCGAGCCGACCAGTCCCGCGGCCGAGGAAATCGAACAGCCGCCCGATCAGACCGACGTCGCTCGCCTGGCCGAGGGGGAAGATCGCAAGCCCGAGGATATCGACCGCAGTAACGATCCGCCCAATCCGTAATCGGGTGGGTCGAGGCATGGATCCGCCGCGCCCGCGGGTGGCGGCAACGAAGTGAATCGAGCAACGCAACAGGCCCGCCGAGGGCCGAAGGAGCCGGGTTTGGCTAAGACCAAACGTGTCTTTGAGATCGCCAAGGAACTCGACGTCGAGTCCAAAGCCATTGTGGCCAAGTGTCAGGCCGAAGGCCTCGACATCAAGAACCACATGTCCGCGGTGTCGGTGGGACTGGCCCAGACCATCCGCGAATGGTTCAGCGAGGGGGCGGCCGGCGGGACCGCGGTGGAGACGGCCCAGAAGGTCGACCTGACCAAGGCCCGCAAGGCCAAGGCCCGCAAACGCGCCAAGCCCGCCGAGGCGGAACCGGAAACCGAGGAGCCGACGGTCGAGAAGGCTCCGCCGGCCAAATCGCAGGCCGAACAGAAGGCTCCGCCCGCCGAACCGGCGCCGACGCCGGTGGTCGAAACGCCCGCCGAGCTTGCGCCGCCGGCGGAACCCGAAGCTCCCGTCGAGCCATCGGCCGAACCGGAACCCGCCGAAGCCGAAACGGTCGAGCCGGCCATCGCCGAAGCCGCCCAGGCCGATCAGCCCGCCGAGCCCGCGCCGCCCGAGCCCGATGAAGCCGAATCCGGCAAGGAATCCGGCGAAGGCAAGGCGACCCGGCGAGCGGCGGCCAAGCCCAACGTGCCCCAGCGCCCCGATGTCGTCGCGCCCGCCGGGCCGAAACTCGAAACCCCCAAGGCGGCCAAACTCAAGGGTCCGAAGGTCATTCGCGTCGAGCAGCCCGACGTGATCCGCAAGCCGCAACGCCGACGGGCGCCGGGCGAACCGATGGGGCCGGGGCCGGGCGAAGCGGATCTGATCCGTTCGCGCGGGCCGGTGCGCGGTCGTGGCGCCGGCGCCGCCGGCGGCGGTCGTCCGGCCGAAGACGAAAGCAGTCGCGCCCGTCGATCCAAGCGCAATGTTCGCCGCGGACGCAGCGGCGCCGCCGAGGTGATCGGCCGCAGCAAGTTCACCGAACAGGATCTGGCCGAACGCGAAGAGCGCCTCAGCCGATCCGGCGGGTTCCTCAAGCAGCGCCGGCGCGACATGAAGAAGCGCTCGGAAGGCGGGTCCGCCGCGGCCACGCCCATCCAGACGGGTGGCAAGGTTGCCATCGCCGAACCGTTTACCATCAAGGACCTCAGCGCCGCGACCGGCATCAAGGCCGCCGACATCGTCAAGTTCTTGTTCAACAAGGGCGTGATGGTCACGGTCAATCACTCCATCGACACGGAGGCGGCGATGGAAGTGTGTCTGGAATATGGCATCGACCTGGACGTGAAGCAAGCGCAGACCGCCGAGCAGGCCGTTGAAGCGGAAATCGGCCAGCGCGAAGCGACCGACGTGCGCCGCCGCCCGCCGGTGGTGACGATTCTCGGCCACGTCGACCACGGCAAGACGTCGCTGCTGGACAAGATTCGCGAAGCCGACGTGGTCAGCGACGAAGCCGGCGGCATCACCCAGCACATCGGCGCCTACCGGGCCATCATCAGGGGCACCGACGGGCAAGACAGGACGGTGGTGTTCCTCGACACGCCGGGCCACGAGGCGTTTACCAACATGCGGGCCCGCGGAGCGACGCTGACCGACATCGTGGTGCTGGTGGTGGCGGCGGACGACGGCGTGATGCCGCAGACGCTCGAGTCGATCAACCACGCCAAGGCGGCCGGCGTGCCGATCGTCGTGGCGTTGAACAAGGTCGACAAGCCTGAGGCCACCGACGCCAACATCCAGCGCATTCTCGGTCAGTTGGCCGAGCAGGAACTGAACCCGGTCGAGTGGGGCGGGACGACGGAAGTGGTGCGGACCAGCGCCGAAACCGGCGACGGCATCAGCGACCTGGTCGAGATTCTCGACTACCAGGCGGAGCTGTTGGAACTGACGGCCGACTACGCCGGCGGGGCGTACGGCAACGTGATCGAGGCCGAGCTTGGCGAGGGCCGCGGCGCCGTGGCGCGGGTGCTGGTGCGCGAAGGCCAACTGCGGATCGGCGACTTCATCGTGATGGGTCGGGCATTCGGGCGCGTGCGCGACATGCTCGACGACCGCGGGCGCAACCTCGAGGAAGCGGGCCCCGCCACGCCGCTGGAAATCAGCGGCATCGACCAAGTGCCCGACGCCGGCGACAAGTTCTACGTCACCGACTCGCTGAAGAAAGCTGAAGACATCGCCGAGCAGCGCCGCGACCTGGATCGCAAGCAGGATCTGGCCGCCAAGAGCAAGGTGTCGCTGGACAACGTGTTCGAGCAGATGCAGGCCGGCGAAACCAAGGAGCTGCGCTGCGTGGTCAAGGCCGACGTGCAGGGTTCGGTGGAGGTGCTTCGCAAGACGCTGGAAGACGTGGCCAGGGACAACGAGGAGGTCTCGGTCCGCGTGTTGCACGCGGCGGTGGGCGGCATCACCGAATCGGACGTGCTGCTGGCCGAAGCGTCGGACGCGGTGGTCATCGGCTTCCAGGTGATCGCCAGCCCCCATGCCCGGACCGAAGCCGAACGCCGCAGCGTCGACATTCGTCTCTATCGTGTGATCTACGACGTGCTCGACGACGTGACCAACGCTCTGGAAGGCATGCTCAATCCCGAGCAGCGCGAAGAGGTGCTCGGCCACGCCGAAGTGCGCGACGTGTTCCGCGTGTCCAAGGTGGGGATGGTTGCCGGCTGTTACGTGACCAACGGGGTGGTGCGGCGCAACGCCATGATGCGCGTCACCCGCGACGGGATCGTCATCGAACACGACCGCACCCTCAGCAGCCTCAAACGCTTCAAGGAAGATGTCCGCGAAGTCCGCTCCGGCATGGAATGCGGCATGAGCATCGACGGCTATGACGATATCCGCCAAGGCGATGTGCTCGAGTGTTACATCACCACGGAGGTGAAGCAGAAACTGTGACAAACGCGGAACGGCGTTTCAGCTTCCGCGTTCGGTGTCTGCGGGTCCCACGATGGTTATCGGCATCCTCCAGATCGAACTGCTCGTCCACGACGCGGCGAATCTCAAGGACAAACGCCGCGTGCTGATGAGCCTGAAGGATCGCCTGTTTCGCGAGCACCGGGTGGCGGTGGCGGAAGTCGACCACCTTGACGCCCACCGCCGGTCGGTGATGGGCATCGCCGCGGTGAGCAACTCGCCCGCCCACGTGCAGAGCGTGCTCGACCGCATCGTTGATCAGGTCCGCGGCAACGGCCGGGTGGTCCTCAACGACTACCACACCGAAGTCATTTGCGGAAGGTAAGTTTTTCGGACTCGTTACCCGGTTGACCGGCGAATCCCCGAATTCGTCCAAGCCGCCGGCTGAGCGTAGCGAAACCCCGGATTGGGCCCTGAACCCCCCGAACCTGAACCCTGTGCATGAACCACCGCCGTGAACAACTCGCCGCCACACTGCGTCGGACCATCGGCCAGGTGATCGAGCAGGGCCTGAGCGATCCCCGGATTCGCGGCCTGATCAGCGTGACCGAGGTGACCGTCACGCCCGACGGGTCG
Source organism: uncultured Planctomycetaceae bacterium (assembly GCA_964395825.1). GTDB lineage: Bacteria > Planctomycetota > Phycisphaerae > Phycisphaerales > Zrk34 > JANQFT01. The sequence continues at coordinate 23,071 of CAYNCM010000041.1, read as the reverse complement.
ACGGCGATCGTGATGGTGTCGGTGATGCCGGCCGAGAACGCCGATCTGGCACTGCACGGCCTGCGCCACGCCGCCCGCCACATCGCCTCCCAGGTGGAAAAGCGCGTACGGGTGCGGCACATGCCGCGGCTGGATTTTCGGATCGATGACTCGCTGAAGAAACAGGCCGAGGTGCTCTCGGCGATCCGTGATGCGGTCGGCGATGCAACCGACAGCGATGAAGACCGGCCGGGCGACCAGGCGTTGGCCGACGCGCCGCCGGAACGTGAATGAGGATTTGCCCGTGAAGAACGCCAGTGTCTACGCCAAACGTCTGGCCAGTCTGCTTCGCACGCTCAAAGGCGCGGTGGATGCGCCCGAATACGAACCGACGCCGCCGGTCGAACAGCTCATCCGCGCGTTTTTGCAGTGGGAGACCACCAGCCGCCAGGCCGAGCCGGCGTACAACCGGCTCATGCGCCACATGGTCGACCACAACGACCTGCGGGTGAGCGATCCGCAGGACATCGCCGATGCGCTGGGCGATCGTTACAGCCGCACCGAAGAGCGAGCCGTGCGATTGCGACTTGTCCTGCGCGACGTCTACGATCGAGAACACGCCGTGAGCCTCGAACGTCTTCAGGAAATGGCCAAGCGCGATGCCCGGGCGTACCTCGACGAACTGACCGGCATGGTGCCGTACGTCTCGGCGTCGGTGATGCTGCTGAGTCTCGGCGGGCACGCGGTGCCGGTCGATGAGCAGCTCGTCGCCAAGCTGAAGAAGGATGAGATCGTCGATCCCGATGCGACGCTCGACGAGGTCGTCGCATTTCTCGAACACCACATCAAGGCGGCCGACGGCGTCAGGGCGCACTTTCTGCTGCGGGGCTACATCGAGCAGTCGATCTCGCCCAGGTCCGCCCGACGCACCCGGAAGACCACCAAGAAGACCACCAAACGCTCGACCAAGACGACGAAGAAGACCACGAAGAAGTCGACGAACAAGAGAACAACCAAGCGTTCGACGAAGAAGAGGACAACCCAACGCAAGCGCTAGACGGCGCGATCACGGGGTCCAGAGCTCCGCGCTTCGCCCGATATCGAGCGCCCGACGAGAAACCACCGATGATCAGCCGAAGTCAAGACAAGCTTCTCCGCATCGGCCTGCCCAAAGGCAGCCTGCAGGACAGCACCATCGACCTGTTCGCCCGCGCCGGGTACCAGATCAGCGTTTCCAGTCGCAGCTACTTCCCGCAGATCGACGATCCGCAGATTCATTGCGTCCTGTTCCGCGCCCAGGAGATGAGCCGCTACGTCGAAGACGGCGTGATCGACCTGGGCATCACCGGGCACGACTGGGTGATGGAAAACGGTTCGGACGTGGTGGAAGTGTGCGAACTGCGCTATTCCAAGGCGACCAGCCGCCCGGCGCGGTGGGTGCTGGCGGTGCCCAACGAATCGAACGTGCAGAAGCCCGAAGAGTTGGCCGGGGGGCTGATCGCCACCGAACTGGTCGACACCACTCGCCGCTACTTCGCCGACAAGGGCATCGACGTCAAGGTCGAATTCAGTTGGGGCGCCACCGAAGTCAAGGCTCGCCTGGTCGACGCCATCGTCGACATCACCGAGACCGGCTCGTCGCTGCGGGCGAACAACCTGCGCATCGTCGATGAGATTCTCCAGTCCACCACGCGCCTGGTCGCCAACCGCGCGTCTTGGAAGGATCAGACCAAGCGGGATAAAATGGAAAGCCTCGCCCTGTTGCTCCGCGGCGCCATCGAGGCCCGCGCGCAGGTGGGGTTGAAGATGAACGTGCCCCGGGCGACGCTGGACGAGATCCTGTCGCTGCTGCCGGCGGAGAAGTCGCCGACCGTCAATCCGCTGGCCGAGGAAGACTGGGTCGCGGTGGAGGTGATCGTCGAAGAGCGCGTCGAACGCGACCTGGTGCCCCAACTCCACCGCGCCGGGGCGACGGGCATCTTCAGTTACTCGCTCAAGAAAGTCATTCATTAGACCTGCGGATGTGCTCGACCCTCTATTTGACGACCCGCTGGCCACAGCCGGTGCTCACGATCATCGGCGTGCTGCTGGTCGCGGCCGTGGCCGGCTGCGCCCCGACCGCTTCGCCCGAGTCCGCCGACGCCACGGACAACAATACCGCCGAACACGCCGCCCCCCCGCGCCGCCAGGTTCCCCTTCGCCCCGACCTGCCGCCCCCGCCCGGCGTGGACAACGGCCGCCTGACCCGACACACCGGCGAAGCGCTCGACAAGGCCCGACGTTCGCTCGATGACATTCTCACCGCTTTGCCGGCCCCGTCCGCTTGGCCCGATACGCCGGGCGAGGGCCCGGCCCAACGCGAGGACCCCCCGCCGCTCAAGGCGGTGCAGACTTACACCGTCGCCCGAGCCGCTTACGAAGACCGCCAGCCCGACCGCGCCGCCCGACTGCTCGAACAGGTCATCCAACTCGACCCGCATTCGGCCGAGGCCCATCGCCTGCTTGGCCAGATTCGCGTCGAGCAAAACGCCCACGACCAGGCCCGCGAACATCTCAACAGGGCCCTGGCCCTGCGCCCCGGCGACCCGGCGACGCTCTACCAACTCGGCCGGCTCGCCTTTGCCACCGGTCAGTGGGTCGATGCGGTCGCCGGCATCGGCCACGCCTTGCAGCACGACCCCGATGCGATTGAACCGGCCCTCGCGCATCTGGCGGTGTATCAACTCGGCATGGCCCTGCTGGAAGCGGGCTACGAGGCGGCGGGAATCGAGCAACTTGAATCGTTCCTCGCTGAACGTCGTCGCTTCGACCGTTCCAGTCGCTACCTGCGCCACATGGCGGTGCTGGCCCAGCGCGAACCGGCCGTCCACGCGCGGATCGGCGATGCCGCCGTGCGACTGGGCCGATACGCCGATGCCGATGACCATTACGCCCGGGTGCTCGACGCGCCGGACGTCAACGACCACGCCATGCTGCCGCGGGCGATCCTGTGCGACCTGGTGTTCGGCCGGGATGCCACCGCCACCGACCGTTTGCTGTCGCTGGATTGGTCGGCGCCGCCCGAGGACGCCGCGGCGCTGGTGCGATACGTCGCCGATCATCACCGCGACCGGGCCGGGCTTGTCCGACGCTTTCTCGCCAAGGCCGACGAGCCGGCCGCCGCCCCGGCGCTGGCGCTGGCGACCGTCGGATTGCTGCCCGATCGCCGGGCTGAAACTTACCTCACCGGGCATGTCGCCCGCGCCCCGGAAAACGGCGAACTGTTCACCGCCCTGGTCGAGCGCCTGATTCGGCGCGACCCCCCCGCCGCCGTCGCCCGCACCGCCGAACTGATCGGCGAACACCCCAACCACGCGCGATCGCTGGTCAGCCGTCTGCTGGCCGCGGCGGGCGAGTCGGTGGATCTGATGATGTGGCTCGACCGGCTTGACGCGGGTCCGGCGCCCGCGGTGGTGTTGTACATGCGCGGAGCCGTCCAGCAACAGGCCGGCAATGTCGAACGGGCCGAACGGGCCTACGCCGTGGCGCTCCAGGCGGATGCGGATTTTACGCCCGCCCGCCTCGCCGCGATCGAATTGAAGGTGGCCTCGCGGCAATACGAGCAGGCCCTGCGGATGATCGAAGAGACCGATGCGCCAGGCAATGCCCGCCTGCGCCTGTTGCAGGTGATCGCGCTCGACGCGCTGGGCCGACACCAGCAGGCGCTCGACCGGATCAACGCACTGGTCGCCGATCAGCCGAACAACCTTGAATTTCTGCTGCGCAAGTCGGTGCTGCTCGAGCGGACCGGCAAGTTCACCGAAGCCGAAGCGGTGATCGGGCGCATGCTGGAAATCGATCCGACTTACGAAGCGGCCTACGCGCTGGGCTTCCGCCTGTTCCGCAACGAAGCGCCCGATGCCCGCAAGTTCCTGCTGCTGCTGCGCAAGTTGCAGGGCGTTCGCCCCCACAGCCGCCTGGCCCGGTATCAGACCGCTTATCTGCACGTCGTGCGATCGGAACTGGACCGGGCCGAGGCGATCTACCGCAGCCTGCTGGAAACCGGCCCGCCTGACCCGGCGGTGCTGCGAGACCTGGTCGCCCTGCTCGGGCGCGCGTCCCGCTGGGACGAAGCGCAGACACTGCTGATCGAGTCCATCGAGGAAGACGCCGACAACGCGGCGCTGCTCGACCTGTTGCGCCAGGTGACCGCCCGCACCGGCGACCGCGAACCGTTCTTCACCCGCTTCGAGCGGTATCTTCAGCAGCAGGACGATTCGGCGACCAAGTTCCTGCGCCTCGCCGGGCTGTACTACGACTGGCACCGGCTCGATCCGGCGATCGACGCCCAGCGCCGGGCCATGGCGATGGATGAACCCCAGCGCCTGCCCGAGCATCGCGTGCGGCTGGCCGAACTGCTCCGCGAAGCCGGGCGCCACGATGAAGCGCTGGCCGAGATCGACCGGGCCATCGACGCCCAGCCCGACCGCGCGGTGCTCTACCGCGTCAAGTCGCGGATTCTCACCGCGCTCGAGCGAGGCCTCGATGCGGTGCAGGTGCTTCGCGAAGCGATCGATCGCCAGACCGACGACCCGCTTTCGCTACGGATCGAACTGGCCGGCGCGTACGCCCAGATCGATCAGCTTGCCGCGGGCATCGAGCAGTTGGATCGGGCGATCGCCGATGCGCCCAACCGCGCTGCGGAGCTGCACTACCGCAAGAGTCACCTGTCCATGCGGGCTGGCCGGCCCGACCGGGCTGAAGACGCGCTGAAGGCGGCGCTGGCGGTGGACCCGAACTTCGCCCCGGCGAACAACGACCTGGGTTACACCTGGGCCGACCGGGGCGAGCACCTGCACGAAGCCCGCGAGATGATTCAGAAAGCCGTCGCCGCCCAGCCGGATAACGCGGCGTACCTCGATTCGATGGGCTGGGTGATGTACAAACTCGGCGAGTTCGCCCCTGCGGTGAAGCTGTTGGCCCGGGCGACTGAATTGCCCGGCGGGAACGACCCGGTGCTGTTCGATCATCTCGGCGATGCGCTGTGGCGAGGGGGTGAGCGCGAACGGGCCGCGGCGCAGTGGCGTGCGGCGATGGAAGTGCTTGCCGAGCGCAGCGACGGGATGCATCGCGACGATGTGAAGCTCAAAGCGGCGATCGAGGCGAAGCTGCACGCCGTCGAACAGGGCGAGCCGCCCGACGTGGCCGAGGTGCCCGAACCGGCGCCGCCCGATGCGGCCGATGACGATTCGCCCGAAGCGCCTGCCGCCGCGCCGGGATGATCGATCCGTTACAATGCGGTTTCGGATGTCGCCGGGTCGATCCGCGTGCCCGACCTGCTCGCCGCTGTGCGACGGTTGACATCCCAGCTTGACAGGGAGTTCGCCATGGCCGGACACAGCAAATGGGCCAACATCAAGCATCGCAAGGCCCGGCAGGACGCCAAGAAGGGCAAGGAGTGGAGCCGCTGCGCCAAGGCGATCATCGTGGCCGCCAGAGCCGGCGGGGGCGATCCCGAAGCCAACCTCACCCTGCGCTACGCCATCGACGACGCCAAGGCCGTCAACATGCCCAAGGACACGATCGAAAAGGCGATCAAGAAGGGCACCGGGGAACTGGCCGGCGGAGACCTCGAACAGATCGTCTATGAAGGCTACGCCCCCGGCGGCGTGGCGCTGTTGATCGAATGCCTCAGCGACAACCGCAATCGCACCGCCGGCGAAATCCGGCACATCTTCGAGAAGCACGGCGGGAACCTGGGCACGAACGGTTCGGTCGCCTTCATCTTCACCGCCAAGGGACAGATCGCCATTCCCCGCGACGCCGGCAACGAAGAGACGATCATGGAACAGGCCCTCGAAGCCGGCGCCGAAGACATCTCCGACGAAGGCGAGTTCTGGCAGATCACCACCGAACCCGGCGAGCTTCACGCGGTGCGCGAAGCGCTGGTGGCTGCGGAACTGCCGGTCGAGTCGGCCGAGCTGACCATGATTCCCAACAACACCGTCGAATGCACCGGGGACATGGCCAAGAAGGTGCTGTCCCTGGTCGAGGCGCTCGACGATCAGGACGACGTGCAGAACGTCCACGCCAACTTCGACATCCCCGAAGACGAACTGGCGACGTTGCCGTAGCGCTGTGGGAACGGTCATGGGTTTGTTCGACGGCACGCCGCTGGAACGTCCGGTCACGTGCGAAGCGTGCGGCAAGTCGTTGGAGGGGTGCGCCTGCCCCCGTGATGCGTCGGGCGCCGTCTGTCGGCCGGCCGATCAACCGGTGCGCGTCCGCCGGGAGAAGCGCCGCGGCAAGTGGATGACGGTGGTGTACCAACTCGATCCGACCGCGACGGACCTGAAAGCCCTGCTCAAGCAGTTCAAGTCGAAATGCGCCGCCGGCGGCACGGTGACATCGGACGGCATCGAAATCCAGGGCGACCATCGCGACCTGCTGGTCGATGCGCTCAAGGCGATGGGCTACCCCGCCAAGCCCGCCGGCGGGTGAGTCGTGTCGGTTCGACATTCTTTGCTTGCCGATCAACAATGCTGGCATGATCCGCAAGACGGTCTACTACTCCGGTCGTGTGCAGGGCGTGGGGTTTCGCTGGACCACCTGCCGCGTGGCGGGCGGGTACGATGTGACAGGCGCCGTGAAGAACCTGCCGGACGGGCGCGTGGAGGTGACCGTCGAAGGCCCCCGGAAGCAAGTCGAAGCCATGCTTGCCGAACTGGAACGAACGATGGCTTGGCACATCCGCGATGCGAAAACGGACACGTCCCCGGCGACGGGGCAGTTCGCGGATTTCCGGGTGAGTTACTGACGGTTCAGCGCATCATGTACGGCGCGCCGCCTTGAAGCTGGTGCCTCCAGCACCTATCCTTCGTCTCCCCAGCCGACCCGCATGCACGGAGCGAACCATGGCCAACGCCGAACCGATCACCCAGGGCGCCGACGGCAAACTGCACGTGCCCGATCAGCCGATCATCCCCTTCATCGAGGGCGACGGTACGGGCCCTGATATCTGGCGAGCGTCGGTGAAGGTGTTCGACGCCGCGGTGAACAAGGCCTACGACGGGGCGAGGCGGATCGCGTGGCGCGAGGTGCTCGCGGGGCAGAAGGCTTACGACCAGACCGGCGAATGGCTGCCCGACGCCACCGCCGACGCCTTCCGCGAGTACCTGGTGGGCATCAAGGGCCCGCTGACGACGCCGGTCGGCGGCGGCATCCGTTCGCTCAACGTCGCTTTGCGCCAGGTTCTCGATCTTTACGTCTGCCTGCGACCGGTGCGCTATTTCACCGGCGTGCCCAGCCCCGTCCGCAAGCCCGAGCAGGTCGACATGGTCATCTTCCGCGAGAACACCGAAGACATCTACGCCGGCATCGAGTTCGAGCACGGCACCGATGACTGCGAGAAGTTCAAGAAGCTGTTTGCCGACGCCTTCGCCGAGCGCTTCGGCAAGATCCGTTTCCCCGACACCGCCGGCATCGGCATCAAACCCGTCAGTCAGCAAGGCACGGATCGGCTGGTCACCGCGGCGATCCAGTACGCCCTGGACCACAATCGCCCTTCAGTCACCCTTGTGCACAAGGGCAACATCATGAAGTTCACCGAAGGCGCGTTCCGCGACTGGGGCTACCAGTGTGCCGCGGAGCATTTCGGAGCGACCGAATACGAAGGCGGGCCGTGGCACATCATCAAGGAAGGCACCAGGCTGGGCGATGAAGTGGATCTGGCGTCCGGCGATGCGTCGAAGCACGTGGTCGATCACGACATCATCATCAAGGATGTCATCGCCGACGCGATGCTCCAGCAGATTCTCACCCGCCCGGCGGAATACGATGTCATCGCCACGCTGAATCTCAACGGGGATTACATCTCCGACGCTCTGGCGGCCCAGGTCGGCGGGATCGGCATCGCGCCCGGCGGGAACATCAATTACCAGACCGGCCACGCCATCTTCGAAGCCACGCACGGCACCGCCCCCAAGTATGCCGGGCAGGATAAGGTCAACCCCGGCTCGGTGATCCTGTCCGGCGAGATGATGCTCCGCCACCTCGGCTGGGCGGAGGCGGCCGACCTCGTGGTCAAGGGCATGGACGGGGCGATCGCGGCCAAAACCGTCACCTACGATTTCGAACGCCTCATGCAAGGCGCGAAACTTCTCAAATGCAGCGCCTTCGGCGATGCGGTGATCGCCCACATGGACGCTTGACCGCTCCGCGGCGCCGCGTTCGGCCGATTCGGGTCGCCGTTCCGCCGCGCCTGGTCGCCGTGGCCCCCCTCTGCCCCCTGTACGAAAAAGCAGGCTGACCGTACGGGCAGGACTTCTGCGCCGACACGCACCTGAATGCCCGATCCCCCGACGAGCATGACCAGGGGGCGGCGGCGGATCGGGGTCAAGGCCGGCGGTGGGGATCAGGATGGTTCCTTGTCCGGACGGTGCAGGTCAACCTGCGGTTGTTGCGATTGGGTGTCTGGGGCGATGCTGCTGATGGTTGCGGTGGTCTTGTTCATCGTCGCACGCGCGGCTTTTGCACATGCGAGGAAGGATTTTCAGCCAACGTTGAGCGAGGCAGCGCGGGGCGGTGTCGTGGGCTTTGCCCGTGGCGAAGTCGATGAAACGTCACGGCAGGAACAAACCGCGGTGGGTTGACATCGGGTCAGATGCCTCGGGCCACTTCGTTCCAGCGTCAGTATGTCTGGCTTCTCGTCGCTAGGATCGTCTGTCCGATCGACCACCCGCCACAGCGCCAATGAAAACCCCGCCCGGAAACGTGCGCGGTTCCTGGCGGGGGGATGGTTGGTTGGAACGAAACTCGGGTTGACGCGGAATCGGTCTTCCGGCGGGGGATGGGTCACCTGATCTCAATCTTGCGCGGCTTGACCTCCGGCGTCTTCTCGATGGTCAGGTGCAGCACGCCGTCCTGGAGCGTCGCGTTGACCTTCGATTCGTCCACCGTGGTGGGCAGCGAGAAGCTGCGGCTGAGCCGGGTGAAGCGGCGCTCGGTCAGGTGCTTCTGCCCCTGGGTGTCCTCGGCCTTGCGTTCGGCGTCGATCGTCAACACGCCCTGTTCGAGCGTTACGTTGATCTGGTCCTTCTTGAAGCCGGGCACTTCGGCGTCGACGTACACGGCGTTTTCGTCCTCGCGGATGTCGACCGGATACGCCCCGGTGAGTTCGGCATCGGGATCCCACGGCTGATTGAGCCGCCGGAAGAAGTTGTCGAACTCACGCTGCATCAGGTGGCTCGGTTCGTCCCATCGATTGTTCACACGTCGCAGCAAAGTCGGAAGCATGGCTTAACTCTCCTTTGACGGTTGGAGGTTCTCCGATCGGCGTTCGCTCCGTCATTCGCGAACGCCACCGGGACAAGTGCAACGTCCGTGCCAGCCAGGAAAGTCGTAAAAGACTTTTAGTGCTATGGATATAACTTGCATGGCGGCGCGGCTTCTGCCAGAGTGGCAGGCCCGGCTTCGGCGGGCGCCAACTCGGCGCTGGCCGGTCGGGCGGAAAGGCGGGCGATGCGCGGCCGGCCGAATGCCGATACAATGACCAGCGATGCATGGACTGTCCCGGACATGCCGGCTGGCGATGGCGGTGGCGATGGGGGGGCTGTGGGTTGCCCTGGCGGCGCCGGCGGCGGGGCAGACGATCGAAAACCGGGGGTATCGGCCGATCGATCAGTTGCGCGATGATGTCGATCCGCTCAGCCGTTCGCTTCGACGATCGGACGCGGGCCTGTCGACCACCGGGGAGCGGCAGAACGTGTATCGCGCCGGCGACGCGGCCGACGGCCGGCTGTACTATCTGGCCAGGGGCGTGATCGCCGAGTTCGACCGCTCGGACTACGCCTTGACGCGGCGCGGCAGGATTCTTCAACTCGCCCCGCCGAATCTGGTGTACCACATCGACCCGCCGAAGGCGGCGCAGCCCCACGATGATTCGCCGATCGCGCTGACGGATCAGATGCTCGACGGCCGGGTGGACGGCCGGGTGCGGGCGGAAGTGAACAACCGAGCCGCGCCGGAGGAGTTGATCGCCTTCCGCGTGGCGCCAATCGGCGAGTCGTTCGTTCAGCCCGACCGTCAACCGCGCAGCACGTGGGAGCATTATCATCATCTCCATACGGTGAACCGCATGGTCGTGTTGGGCGCGCTGCGGGCGCGGGCGCCGGCGGGATCATCGAAAGGGCGGTAGGGGGAGGGGGGTACCCGGCCATGCCTGGACCGTGCCAAAGGCGCCTGGCGCGACCGGTTTGATCGGATCGCGCCGGGATCGTGGCGCTTTGCAAGGGCGCGATGGGGGGCCTATCCTCTAGGTTCAATCTTCGAGGCCGGCGCCCCGGTCGGGATCGCAATATGGCAACCATCACGCACGACGGTCAAAGCTTTCTGATCGACAATCGACGCATCTGGCTGGTTTCCGGGTCGGTGCACTACCCCCGCACCCCGCACGAGTTGTGGCGACATCGCCTGCGCGCGGCGAAACAGGCCGGGCTCAACTGCATCGACACCTACGTGTTCTGGAACGTCCACGAACCCCAGCCGGGCGTGTTCCGGTTCGACGGCGATGCGGACCTGCGGCGGTTCGTCGAGATGATCGGCGAAGAGGGCATGTGGTGCATTCTTCGGCCCGGGCCTTACGTGTGCAGCGAATGGGATTTCGGCGGGCTGCCCGCGTGGCTGCATGAAGAGGCCACGATGGCCCTGCGCCAGTCGAATCCGGCGTTCCTGCAGGCGTGCGCGCGATACCTCGATGCGGTGGTCAAGCAGGTGTTGGATCTGCAGATCACCCACGACGGGCCGATCCTCATGATGCAGAATGAAAATGAATGGTTCTGCTCGAACGACGAGGAGGGCGAGCGGTACCTGAAGGAGCTGAGCCGGTACATGCGCGAGGCCGGCTGCGGCGTGCCGCTGATCAACTGCAACGGCCTCTGGCAGCCGGTCGAGGGTACGATCGACTGCTGGAACGGTTGGAATCGTCTGCTCGACAACGTGCGTCAGCTTCGCATCGCCCAGCCGGACGCGCCGCGCCTGGTGACCGAGCTGTGGCCGGGGTGGTTCGATGCGTGGGGCCGACCGCACGACAGCGGCAAAAGTCCGCAACAGGTCATGCGCACGCTGGCGGAAGTGTCGGCGGCGGGCGCGCAGTACAACCTTTACATGTTCCACGGCGGGACGAACTTCGGATTCCACGGCGGCCGGACCGTCGGCGGGCCGGACGTCTACATGACCACCAGCTACGACTACGACGCACCGCTGCTCGAAGCCGGCGGGCGCGGTCCGAAGTACAAAGCGGTCAAACGCATCAACATGTTCCTCAGCCAGTTCGGCGCGCTGATGAGCCACCTCCACCCGCGCGAGCATCACACGATTCCCGCGGGCGGCCTGGCGGCGATCCAGCAATCCGGCGCGCAGGGCGACGTGGTGTTCATCCGGCGCGATGATCTGGATGACCCGGCGGAAGTGGAACTGCTCACACCGCGCGGCCAGCGCCTCACGGTGCACCTGGGCGACGAACTGGCCGCATGGATCGCGCTGCGGACGAACCTCGGCGGGGCGGCGGTGCTGGACCTGACGAACCTGCGCCCGTGGGCGTTCGTGAATCAGCGGATGCTCGTGCTGTACGCGCCGGCCGGCTCGCCGGGGATCGTCAGCATCGACGGCGCGACGATGACCTGCGACGTGCCGACGGGCATGAAGCCCCATGTCAAAACATTGCAGGACATCACCGTGGTCGTGCTGAATGAAAAGCAGGTTGACGCGGCGTACATTCACAAAGACGGCACGTTGTACGTCGGCATCGGCGGGTTCGACGAAGACAACCAGCCGATCCGCGACGGGCACGGCAGCTACACCCTTGTGCGACCGAGCGGACGGACGAACAGCAAGCGGTTCGGGGCGAAGGCGGAGGCGCCCACCTCGCCGCGCCTGGGGGCCTGGCGGTGCGCCACGGTCAACGAATACATCACCGGCGAAGCGCCGCGCTATGCCGCCATCGACGGGCCTCGCAATCTCGAAGCCTGCGGCGCCGATTACGGTTACGGCTGGTACCGGGTGCGCATCCACCTGCCGCGCGCCCGGCGGGTCAAGCTGTTCGCCCCCGAGGCCAACGATCGGTTGCACCTGTTCATCGACGGCAGATTCGACCGCACGATCGGCTTTGGGCCCGGGGCGCGGTACGAACCGCTCGAACTGTCGCTGGGCTCGGGAACCCATGACCTGGTGTTCCTGGCCGACAACCTCGGCCGGTTCAACTACGGCGGGGGCCTGGGTGAGAAGAAGGGGCTGTTCGGCCATCTGCTGCATGCGAAGGCGGTGCGGCTGAAGGCGCCGAGCGAATCGGTCGAGCCGGCCGCCGATCCGTTCGAACTGACCGCCTTCGCCCATCACTGTCGCCGGGGCGACCGCACGCGCCGGCCGCGCTATCGCTGGACCGTGCCCCATCGCCGCCAGACGCCGCTCATCCTGGTGCTGTCCGGCGATCGGCCGCCCATGTTGCTGACCGTCAACGGACAACCGGTGGCGGTCGACGGCGGACGGGGGCTGGTTTCACGCTACGTGCTCACGCAGGACGGGTGCCTGAAACGGGGCCACAACCGCATGACCCTCGCCGCGCTCAGCCGTGTGCCCGAAGGCTTCGACCCGGCCAGGGCGGTGGCGATGTACGAAGGCGAGGTGCTCAGCGAAGGTGCCGCGTGGTCCTACGCCCGCTGGCGGATGCCCGACGAATCGCAGTTCGCCGACCTGCCGTCCCGTCTGCCGGCGCTGCCGACCTGGTTCGGCACCACGTTCCGGGTCAAGGCGAACCACGTGCCGCTGTGGTTCGAGGCGACCGGCCTGACCAAGGGGCAGATTTACCTGAACGGGCACAACGTCGGCCGCTACTTCGTCCAAACCGCCACCGGCGCGAAGGTGCCGCCGCAGAAGCGGTACTACCTGCCCGAACCGTGGCTGAACGTGGCCGGTGAGAACGAACTGATCGTGTTCGACGAGCACGGCCGCGTGCCGACGAAGTGCCGCCTGGCCTATGATGCCCTCGGGCCGTACCGCAACTGGCGCTAGCCGGCGCACCCACCGCGAGGCCGGGCAGGCCGCTGCTTGGGCAAAGGAGTCGCAGCGTGATTGTCGTCACGGGAGGCGCCGGATTCATCGGCAGCAACATTGTCGCCGGTCTCAACGAGATCGGGCGGTCGGATGTGGTGATCGTCGACGACATGACCGACGCGGCGAAGCTGGCGAACCTTCGCGATCTGGACTTCGCCGATTACTTCGATCTGAACGAGTTCCGGCGGCTGGTCGAGGCCGATCGCGTGGGCTTCGACGTAACCGCCTTCAGCCACCAGGGCGCCTGCTCGGACACCATGGTGCACGATGGGCGGTACATGCTGGACAACAACTTCACGTATTCCAAGCTGCTGCTGCATTATGCGCTGAAGCGCAATGCGCCGTTCGTCTATGCGTCGAGTGCAGCGACGTACGGCAACGCCTCCGCCTTCAGCGAAACGCGCGACAACGAAAGGCCGCTGAACATCTACGGCTATTCCAAGCTGCTGTTCGACCGATACGTGCGGCGTCGACTGGACGAAGTGAAAACGACGGTGGTGGGGCTGCGGTATTTCAACGTGTACGGACCCCGCGAGGATCACAAGGGCCGCATGAAGTCGATCGTGCGCCAGTTGATGATCCAGATCGCCGAGACCGGTGCGGCGAAGCTGTTCGAGGGAACCGATGGCTACGCCCACGGCGAACAGCGGCGCGATTTCGTGTTCGTCGGCGACGTGGTGAAGGTGAACCTGTGGTTGCTGACCAGCAGCCCTCGCCGCGGGGTGGTGAACGTGGGCACGGGGGCGAGCCGCACGTTCAACGACGTGGCCAACGCGGTGATCGGGGCTATGGGCGAAGGGCGGATCGAGTACGTGCCGTTCAACGAGGCGCTGCGCGGCAAGTACCAGGCGTTCACCGAGGCGGACCTGACGCAGCTTCGGGCGCTGGGCTACGATGAACCGTTCGCCGACCTGCACGAGGGCGTGGCGAAGACCGTCGGGTGGTACCAGGAGAATCAGTAGGGGATTCTGAAAAAACCGTTTTTTCCCGCCGCGCGCCCCGCGGACGGAGCGTTCGGCGGCTTGCGGTGCGGTGATTCAGAGGGCCCGGCAGATCAACGACAGGCCCACCACGAAGTATCGCAAGCCGGGACGAACGGAACCTGGAAATATCGCCCGGGCCGTTGCCCCGGGGCCCGGTTCTACGGACTACCCGCCGATGTCTTCGCCGAGGACGATGGGGATCATGCGGTGGCCGATGTAGCGGCCGCGATCGAATTCGACGCGCAGTTTCCGGGCGGGAATCACCAGGCCCGAATGATCGGGCATGTAGTCCCAGTAGTCGTACTCGCGCACGGCCGGCGAACCGAGCGTCGCCAGCACCTGCAACCGGCTCATGCCCGGCTCGAGCTGTTTCACCCGGCGCTGCACGTCGGCCAGTTCGTACTTCTGCCCGGCATCGGGAAGCGGTTCGTAGAAATCGTCCCGCGCCGCTGCTTCGCAACCGATCATTGCCGCGATCACCCCCGCCGCGAGCACACCCATCATCCACCGAAGCTTCATCACTCGACTCCCTTGGGCGCGACGTCGGGTGGCGGAACCGCAACCGGTTCGCCTGCCTGTCGGCAGAGCATGACGATGCGGCAATACGCTTCGAGCACTTCCATACGATTGCACGCTGTCTCCAGGTCTTCGCCGAACGTGACCGGCCCGTGATTGGCCAGCATCACCGCGCGGGCCGGCTCGCCGATCAGCGGCTCGATCGACCGGGCCACCGCATCGGTCCCCGACGCGGCGTACTCGGCCATGGGCACGTCGCCCAGCAGCACCTCCACCTCCGGGTAAATGTTCTTCGGCCACGGCGCGCGGGTGATGCAGAACGCCACCGCGTGCGGGCAATGCGCGTGCACCACCGCGTTCACGTCCGGGCGCTGCCGGTAGATCGCCAGGTGCATCATCGTTTCGCAGCTCGGCCGGTGCGCGCCGACGTCGCCGATCTGGCTTCCGTCCATGTCGACCATGCATAGCATCGCCGGGTCCATGCGACCCTTGCTCACGCCGGTGGGCGTGACCAGCACCCGCCGCCGGTCCAGCCGCGCCGAGATATTCCCGTCGTTCGCCGCCACCCAGCCGAGTTGCCACATGCGCTGGCCGATCTCGCAGATGTGCCGGCCGGCCTGTTCGAGGGTTTCCAGATACGCCATCGTTCGCTTCGCCTGTGAAAAACAACGGCCGCTGACCCGCGTCAGCGACCTGCACATCCGACCGACGCTCCGTGCGCAGCGACGTTCATCCGGCCCAGAAGGCCAGGGTCATCCAGAACAACAGCCACAGCACCTTGCGTCTCAAACCTTTTCTCCCGCCGAACCGTACGGTGGTTTCGCTTCATGAAGTATACCACACGACCCGCACGTGTGCGGCGTGAATCTTCCCTCCCTTCCGGGCAGGGGTCAGAACCGCTATTTTGCGATTGCCCTGCGGGGCGGGCGACGTTCACATTTCATTCTCCATGTCCAACCGTTCCAGTGCTGCGGTGGTGGTTTCGCTGTCGAACCCGCGCCGGCAAAGCAGCGCCCACAGCCGCCGGCGCCGCCCGGCCGGGTCGCAGCGCTGCAACGCCGCGGTCCGCAGACGCTTCGTGGCCAGTTCAACCGCGTCGTTCAGCGGATCGCGCACCGCGTCGGTTTCGTCGAGCAACCGCTCGATCACCTCGCGCGGCACGCGCCTGGCGTCAAGCTTGCCCTGCAGGAACCGTCGCCCGGCCGGCTTCTTCGACAGCAACTGGCCGATCACCGACCGGCCGTACGCCTCGTCATCGATCAGTCGCCGCGCGGCCAGTTGGGACACGGCCTGATCGATCGTCGCCTCGCCATGTTCGCGCCGCTTGAGTCGATCCCGCAGTTCGCCGCTGCTGTACGCCCGGCGGTTGAGCAACCGCATCGCATCGCGCATCGCCTTGTCCATCGCCGCGGCCGCTTCGACGCGCCCGGCGGTTGGTTCGTCCCACGCCGCGCCCACGGCCAGGCCCAGGTCGTCGATCGTCTCGTGGGGCAGGGCGGCCACGAATCGGCCGTCCACGTCAATCGATGAACGCAACGGATCTCGCTTCGTCGCTTTGATCGCGGTGATGTGCGGGGCCGGATCCATCATTCGCTACTTCACGCCGATTTTCGGGCAATCCTCGGCGACCGGGCAGTGGTCGCAATCCGCCCGGCGCGCGGTGCAGATCGCCCGGCCGTGCCAGATCAGCCGGTGCGCCAGCATCGTCCAGTGCTTCTTCGGAAACAGGGTCATCAGATCGCGCTCGATCTTGTTGGTGTCGGTCTGATTCGTCAAGCCCATGCGGGTGGCCAGGCGCTTCACGTGCGTGTCCACCACCACCCCCGCGTTCACGTCGAACGCATTGCCCAGCACCACGTTCGCCGTCTTCCGCGCCACGCCCGGCAGCGCGATCAGTGCCTCCATGGTGTGCGGTACTTCGCCGCCATGTTGCTCGGCAATCGCCTTCGACGCTTCCCGGAGGGCCTTGGCCTTGTTGCGGTAGAACCCGCAGGAGCGGATGATTTTTTCCACGTCGGCCTGTTTGGCCGCGGCCATCTTCTTCGGCGTCGGATATCGTTCGAACAGCGCGGGGGTGGTCCTGTTCACCCGTTCGTCGGTGCACTGGGCTGAGAGAATCGTCGCCACCAGCAACTGGAAAGCGTTGTCGTGATCCAGCGCGCAGGTCGCCTCGGGATAGGTCTTCGCCAGTTTGCGGTCAATCCGCCGCGCGCGGGACGTCACATCGTCGGTCTTGCGCTTGGTCATCAGTGCATTTTAACCTGAACCGCGAGCGGTGTATCTTCGCCCCGCGTGGCCCCGGCGGCGCGGGGCCGAACCCTATATCTCGTACGCCCAGCCCTGGTCGTCTTCCAGGTCATCGGGCAGGTCCGTGGTGTCCAGCGAATGCTTGAGCAGTTGCTGGGCGCGGCGGAGGGCCTGCTTGGCGCTGGTGAACACGCCGAACGTGGTGGGGAACACGTTCTCCCGGCCGATCGAATCCACCACGCCGTAGCGCTCCAGGCTGGCCATCAGTTCCTGGCGCACGCCGCACAACAGCAGGTACTTGTCGCGCTCGTGCATGTTTCGGGCGAACTGGTCGAGCGCGTGGAGCACGGTGGAGTCGATGCTGAGCGTTCGCTTGAGCCGCATCACCACCACGCGCGCCGGGCTGTGGGCCAGGGCGTTCAGGTGTTCGGCCAACTCGTCCGCCACGCCGAAAAACAGATCGCCTTCAAGCTGCAGAAACACCACCGCCTGTTGACCGGTTCGGGTGCGGATGGGTCGTTCCTGGAAGGGGCCGCCGGGCATGCGGACCATTTCGGCGATGTGCAGCCGGCTCGCCCGTCGCAGGTACAGTGCGATGTTCAGGAAGATACCCACGAACACCGCGTATTCCAGGTGGATGAACAGCGTGGCCAGCAGCGTGGCCGTGCACACCCACGCATCCGAACGATCCACCCCCCACAGGCGCAGCAGGTGACGCCAGTCCACCAGGCTGTACGCCACCACCATCAGGATTCCCGCCAGCGCAGCCAGGGGAATATAACGCGCCAGCGGCGAGGCCACCCACAGAATCACCAGCACCATCACCGCCGTCATCACCCCGGCGAAGCGCGTGGTGGCGCCGGCCATGTCGTTCAGCGCCGAACGCGAGAAGCTCGCCGTTCCCGGATAGCACTGAAGGAAGCTGGACACGAAGTTCGTCACGCCTTGCGTCAGGAATTCCTGGTTGGCGTTGACCGAGCCGCCGCTGCGGCCGGTCAGCGATCGCGCGATCGCCACACCTTCCAGCAAACCCAGCAGCGCCACCGCCAGCGCCCCGCCGAGCAGGTCGCCCCCCAACTCCCAGGGAATGCTCACCCAGCGGAACTTCGGCAGAATCTCCGCCGTGGGCAGTTCGCCGACCATGGGCAGCGCCGCCGTCGCATCCTCGCCCCCCGACCAGCCGGCGAAATACACCACCGCCGCCGCCAGCGCCACCGCGATGAACGGCCCCGGCAGAAGGCGACTGATCCGACGGCAGATCAACGCCACCATCACCACCATCAACCCGATCAGCAACGCCCGCCAGTTGTACGCATCCACCACCGGGGCGAACTCCTGCACGATACCCACCAGTCCCGGCCACTTGTCGGCCACCGGCGCCTTGTCCGCCAGGCCCAGGATGTTCGGCACCTGCTTCGCCGCGATCAGCAGACCCGCCCCCGCCGTGAATCCCACCACCACCGAATGGCTCACGTAACGCACCAGCGAACCCAGCCGCGCCGCCGCGAAGCACATCTGCATCACGCCGGTCAACAACGCCAGCGCCACCACCAGTTGCAGATACGTCGCCGTGTCCGCTTCCGGGCTCATCCGCGTGACGATCGCCGCCGTCAGCAGGCTCAACGTGTTGGTCGGCCCGATCGACAGCCGCGGCACGCTGGTCAACAGCGATCCGATGAACAACTGCACCATCAGGCCGTACAGACCGACGATCGGCGGCACGCCCGCGATCAGCGCAAACGCCATTGCCTGCGGAATGCCCACCACCGCCACCGTCAACCCCGCCAGGCCGTCCGCTCGAAGCTTGCGCGCCGAATAGTGCCGCGCCGTTTCGATCGGCTGCAACAGGATCGTCTTGATCGGCGCCAACGGTTCGGCCATCATGCCTCCGGGCAAAATTTCCATGATAGCAACTTCACCGCCCGGCGCGGGCATGAGAATTAGGCCCGTTCAAGCCGATCCCTGAGCGAAACGAAGGGCCGGATCGCCGCCCCGGTTGCCGTCTCCCCCGGCGCGCCATACGATAAAATTCGACTGTAACCCGATCAGGCAGAGAACCATCCCACCATGCCGCGCGACTATTACGATGTTCTCGAAGTGTCCCGCAACGCCGAGCCGGAGGCGATCAAGAAGGCCTACCGCCGCCTGGCCAAGCGCTATCACCCCGATGTCAACAAGGCCGACGAAGCCACCGAACGCTTCCGCGAAGTGCAGGAAGCTTACGATGTGCTCAGCGATCCGAAGAAGCGGAAGTTGTATGACCAGTTCGGCCACGCCGGGGTGAGCATGGCCGACCAGCCGGGCGGTGGACCGGCTGGGGGGAGCGGGTTCGGCGGTTTCCAGGACTTCGGCGATTTCCGGGGCCGGGGCCGGCAGACCAACGCCGGACCCGGCGGATTCAGCTTCCAATTCAACCAGGGCGAAGCCGGCGACATGGGCGATATCTTCGAACAGGTCTTCGGCGCCCGCGGCAGGGGGTTTGCCGCCAGGGATCCGGCAAGCGGCTTCACCGGCGCAGGCCCACGCGCCCGCACCCGTGCCCGGCCTCAGCGCGGACAGGACCTCGAACACGCCATCACCGTTCCCTTCGACACCGCCGCCCGCGGCGGGACGGTTTCCATGAAACTCACCGGCCCGAACGGCGCCCAGACCATCGATGTCAAAATCCCCAAGGCCGTGGCCCACGGCGCACGCCTCCGCGTTCGCGGCAAGGGCCATCCTTCGCCCACCGGCGGCCAGGCCGGCGACCTGATCCTCACCGTCCGCATCGCCGACCATCCCTACTTCACCCGCGATGGGCTGAACCTCCAGGTCGATGTGCCCATCTCGCTCGATGAGGCCGTCTTCGGCACCACCGTCGACGTGCCCACGCTCAACGGCAAAGCCAAGCTGAAAATCACACCCCGCACCGCCGGCGGTCAGCGCCTGCGCCTCCGTGCCGCCGGCCTCGAAAACACCAAGGGCGAAAAGGGCGACCTCTACGCCCGCATCCGCATCGATGTGCCCAGGAATCTGAGCGCCGAACAGGAGAAGCTGCTCGCCCAACTCAAAGGCCAACTCCCCAACCCCCGCCGCGACGTGCAGTGGTAGGCACAAGACGTAAGGCGCAAAGTTCTGGACAGCCGGCGGCACACTTGCCGCCGGTTCTGAAGGATGCGGTGCCCGGCGGGCGTGGATAGCCGGCGGCACACTTGCCGCCGGTGCAATTCGCTGTCGGGTCCGCTACACTCACCGCATGTTCCAGGCAATAATCTTCGACTTCGACGGAGTGATTGTCGACAGCGAACCGCTGCACTACCGCGCCTTCATGCGGGTGCTCGAGCCGCTGGGCTGGGGGTTCGATTACGACCGTTACTTGGCGAAGTATGTCGGTTTTGACGATCGCGACTTCTACCGCGAGTTGTTCGCCGAGCACGAACAGCCGCTCGACGCCGATCGTCTGCGGGAGCTGGTCACCGCCAAAGCCCGGGCGTTCAAGCAGGTGGTTGGCGAAGGGGTGCGTGCGTGCGATGGGGCGGTGGCGATGATCCACGCCTGTGCCGGGCGCTGGCCGCTGGCGATCTGCTCCGGTGCGCTGCGATGCGACATCGACCTGGTCCTGCCGGCGATCGACGACGGTTTGCTGGCCGACCGTTTTACCGCCATCGTGACCGCCGACGACGTGGCCCGGTCTAAGCCCGACCCCGCCTGCTACCTCGCTGCCGCCGAGCGGTTGGGCATGGCGCCCACCGCCTGCCTGGCGATCGAGGATACGGTGACCGGCCTGGCCGCCGCCCGCGCCGCCGGCATGGCGACCCTCGCGGTGGCGACCACGTATCCCGTCGATCTGCTGGCCGACGCCGACCGCGCCGTCGAAACCCTCGCCCACCTGACCGCCGATCAACTGCGGAAGTGGTTCGCCTGACTCACTTCAAGACCCGCCTCCGGCGATGTGCGGGCGTTGTGCGCCCCCGAATCCTCCACATGCCGCACCCCGAATTCCCCCGTTTTCCCGCGCCGGGTGAAATGTCGCATCCGCCCCAGAACCAGCCGGTCAGGTCGATGCTTCCGATTCGGGCCGAGTCTTCGCCGATTTGTCCTGCTTCGGACCACTTCCCCCCCTCCGCCCCGGCTTGGGGGTGGGGCGAAGCAGGAAATTGGATCGATGGGGCGGAAAACACTTTCGTGGACGGCGGTGCGCGGGTATGCTGTTGGTCAGGATGCCTCACTTCTGGATCGCTGAGGTTACCGATTCGTGCATCCTGTGGACGTGACGATGTGTGACTGCTGGGCAATCGGGCGTGGGATGGACCGGCGCTGGGGCCAGGCCAGGTGTTCTGGTGCGGTGGCGGCGGTGGCGATCAATTCCGGCTGTCGACTCAGGTCACCCATCAAGTGGGCAAACGGCGGATAACCCCGCCGCGGCGGTCGCATGACGTATGCGGTCGCGCACATCTTCAGTTGGCACTTGTAAGTTGGGAGGTGCTTTATGCCTACCCGTGGACGCGTGAAGTGGTTCGATCCCAAAAAGGGCTACGGGTTCATCGTGGGCCCGGACGGACAAGACGTGTTCGTGCATTACTCGCACATCCAGGCGGAGGGCTTCCGGTTGCTCAAGGATGGCGAATGGGTGGACTACGAGCTGATGCAGGGCGACAAGGGCTGGCAGGCGCGGGATGTGAACCGCCTGACGGTGCACGTGAACAAGCAGGCGGTGGAGGATCCGGTTCCCCTGGCCCGGCACAGCGGACAGGAGGCGGAGGCGGCCGGCGAATAACGCGGCCGGCGCACGGGTTGACCAGGCAGGCGCAGCCGGAGGCGCAAGAGGCGCAAAGCAGGGCGGCCACGTCTGGGCCAGACATGGCGATGCGTGGGCTTTGAGGTGGTGGCGGTGGCCGGAATCCGCAGCTCCGCATCGCTGCGCCCCGGCGTGGCCGGCGGCAGGCGGCATGTGCTTGTGGGGCGCGGCGGGGTGGTTACAATCCCGTCATGACGTGGTTCTGGATCGGTGCGGCGTGCGGGGTGGCGGTGACGATCCCGCTGGCGGTCTGGGCCAGCCGGCGGACCGAGCGACGCATGCGCCGGCTCACCGAACGAGCGCGAGCGGCGGAGCGGCTGGCCCAGATCGGCACGCTGACCGGCGGGCTGGCGCACGAGATCAAAAACCCCCTTTCAACGGTGGGGCTGAATCTGCAGTTGCTCGGCGAATCGGTGGAGGAGGCGAAACTGGACGAACCGCATCGCGGTCGGATTCAACGCCGCATCGTCGCCCTGCGCGAGGAAACCGAGCGCCTGCGAGCGATTCTGGAAGACTTCCTGCACTTCGCCGGCCGCATGCAGCTCGATCGCGCCCAGACGGCGATCAATGCGGTGATCGAGGAAGTGGTCGACTTCTACGCGCCGCAGGCCGAAGCATCGGGCGTGCAGTTGCGGTCGAACCTCGACGCGAAAGCGGGCGAGGTGGAAGTGGACCGGTCGCTGATCAAACAGGCGATGTTGAACCTGCTGATTAACGCCACGCAGGCGATGGTCGCGGCGCGGTACGGCGACGATGCGCACGGCGGGTCGGATGAATTGATGATCCGCAGCGCCGGCGGGCGCGACGAAGTGACGATCCATGTCACGGACACCGGCCCGGGCATTGCGGCACAGAACCTGGAGAAGATCTTCCAGCCGTACTTCTCCACCAAGAAGGACGGCACGGGGCTGGGGCTGGCGACGACCCGGCGGATCGTCGAAGAACACGGCGGTTCGATCCAGGTGTACAGCGAACCAGGCCGCGGCAGTGAGTTCGTGATGCGCCTGCCTCGCATTGCGGCGGCAGTGGAGGAATGAGTCCCGGTGAAAAACGACCCGGCGCGGGGCCGGGCCGTGCAGGTGTTGGGGGATGATGCGCGCCGAGTGACTCGGATCAGCCGTTGCGCCGCCTTCGCATCGCTGCCAGTGCTCCAATACCGAGCAGGGCGATCGTGGCGACGCTGATCGACACGACCATCGCGCACACGCACATCTTCACGATCGTCTTAGTGGAATAGCCCTCTCTTGTTTGGACGCCTCAATGGACGTCGGCACTTTGGTCCATCTTCCCAACGCCGCCGATTAGAGCCGAACCCCGCGGTCCGGCAAGAGCAACCTGCTGCTTGACCGCCGCCTGCCTGAGCGAAGCTGGCCCCGCAGTTCTTCTTGGGGCCGGCCGCGACTGGTATTGCGTCTGCACCCAAGATTCGGGCATCGGTTTTGGCCGCGACCCGCGGGGGAGCGCTTCGACACCGCGCTCGCCT
>CAYNCM010000040.1:0-27970 GCA_964395825.1 uncultured Planctomycetaceae bacterium | reverse complement strand
CCTTCTTCTTGGTCTTCTTCTTGGCGGCCTTCTTCTTGGTGGCCTTCTTCTTGGCCTTCTTCTTCGTGCCCTTCTTCTTCGCTACCTTCTTCTTGGCCTTCTTGGTGGCCTTCTTCTTGGTAGCCTTCTTACGTGCCTTCTTCTTAGCCATGGCTTGCGTCTCCTTTCACAAAGCCATTCGGAGCTTGTGAACAATTTAAGTGTTGCGGTTAAACCATGTCAACCAGTTTTTTACATGGTTGAAGTCTTATCGACCGCGCTGCGCCACCCACTTGAGGCAAAAAACGCGCCATCACCCGTGCGCAACACCCCGCGCGCGGCGATGCGAAGCGCCGCCTGGGGCGCGTTGGCGCTGCCGTTCGATCCGCTCGCCGCCGCGTTGTGCGATTCGCGCCGCGGCCCTACAATCCGTCAGTCACCCACAGCCCGCCAGGACGGAGTCACCCGATGAATACCAATCTCGCCAAGCCGATGGTGGTTATCGTTCGCGATGGTTGGGGATGCAATCCCAACCCCGAGCACGACGCGTTCAACGCCGTCAAGCTCGCCCGCACCCCGCGCTGCGACAGCCTGCTCGAGCAGTATCCCTGGACGTTGATCCATACGTCCGGCGAGGAGGTCGGTCTGCCCGACCGCACGATGGGCAACAGCGAAGTGGGCCACCAGAACATCGGCGCCGGCCGCATCGTCGACCAGGATTCGGTCCGCATCACCAAGGCCATCCGAACGGGCGAATTCTTTGAAAACAAAGCACTTAGGGGGGCGATCGAACACGCCAAAGCCAACGGCGCCACCGTCCATCTCATGGGCCTGGCGTCCGACGTGGGCGTGCATTCGCGGCTCGGGCATCTGTACGGCTGTGTGGAGTTGTGCGCGAAGATGAACTGCGGCCACGTCGCCATCCACTGCTTCACCGACGGCCGCGACTCGGGCCCTTACACCGGCAAGGGATTCATCGAAGACATCGAATCGCGCTGCCGCCGGATCGGCGTCGGCCGCGTGGCCAGCATCGTCGGCCGGTACTACGCCATGGACCGCGACAATCGATGGGAGCGCGTCAAGCAGGCCTACGACATGCTCACCGGCCGGGGCGAGGCGCCCCATTTCGACTCCGCCGCCGACGCCATGCAGGACTACTACGACCACCCGACCAACGACAGTCAGAACGGCGATGAGTTCGTCACCCCCCGCACCGTGGGCGACGAAAAAAATTCCAGAATCACCGATGGCGACGCCGTGATTTTTTTTAATTTCCGTGGCGACCGGCCCCGGGAAATCAGCCGCGCGTTCGTCATGGACCCCTTCCACGGACACGTCGACCCCTCCCCCGACTCCGGCGAAAGGGGCTTCGACCGCGGCGCGAAGCTTGACCTGCACTACGTCACGCTGACCGCCTACGAACAGCAACTGAACCGGATCATCGACGGCATCGCCTTTCCCAAGCCGCCCAAGATGAACGACATCGCCGGTGAGTATTTCGCCGGTCTGGGCCTCAAGCAGTTCCGTTGCGCCGAGACCGAAAAGTTCCCCCACGTCACCTTCTTCTTCAACGACTACCGCGACGACCCGTTCGACGGGGAGGATCGACAGATGGCCCAGTCGCCGCGCGTGGCCACTTACGATCTGAAGCCGGAGATGAGCGCGTTCGAGGTCCGCGACCTGGTGCTCGAAGCGCTCGACGGCGATTACGCCTTCATCCTGGTCAACTTCGCCAACGGGGACATGGTCGGCCACACGGGCAAGCTCGACGCGGCCATCCAGGCCGTCGAAGCCGTCGATCAGTGCGTGGGCGACATCGTCGACAAGACACTGGACCAAGGAGGCCGACTCATCGTCACCGCCGACCACGGCAACAGCGAGCAACTGTTCGACCCGACCACCCACGCGCCGCATACCGCGCACACCACCTACGACGTGGAGATGATCATCGTCGATCCGCGCTATGGCGGCGAGAACAAGGTGGAACTGAAGAAGGACGGTCGTCTGGCCGACATCATTCCCACCGCGTTGAAACTGATGGACCTCGCCCCGCCGGCGGCCATGACGGGGCGAAGTCTGTTGGGGTAGAACGTCATCAAGCCCGGTCGTGGCGGGGAAGCGGCGTTGTCGGGGATTGAATGCCCGCGCCGGTCCTTCGGTTACAATTGCGGCATGGGATTCGATCTTCCGCCGATCTGGTTGCTGGGGGTCTGGGTGGCCTGGGGGCTGCAAGCGCTGTGGGGCTGGCAGAACGCGCACAAGTTCAAGCGGCTGGTCCACGGGCAGGGCGAACGGGACGACGGTCGCAAGCGCTGGTATCAGCCGCCGGCCGCGGTGATCGTGCCGGTCAAGGGGGCGGGCGAAGCGCTGGCCGAGCACCTGGCCGGCCTGACGCGGCAGGACTATCCGCAGTACCGGTTGATTTTCGTGACCGAATCGGAGGGCGATCCGGCTTACGCGGTGCTGCGCGAATTCCAGTCTCGTTTCGCCGCCAGCGCCGCGGAGGCTCAGTCGTGCCGCGGAGTCACGGTGCGCGTGGCGGGCCTGACGACCAGCGGCAGCCAGAAGGTGCACAACCAGTTGTGCGGCTTGGCCGAGACGACCGAGGCCGATGAAGTGATCGTGTTCGCCGACGCCGATGCGGTCACGCACGCCGAGTGGCTATGGCGTCTGGTGCGTCCGCTGATCAAGCAATACAACGGGGTGACGACGGGGTATCGCTGGCTGGTGCCGGTGGACGATCGGCTGGCCTCGCGGTTCGCTTCGGCGATCAACGCTTCGGTGGCCACGCTGGCCGGACCGGAGCGATGGAACCACGCATGGGGCGGGTCGATGGCGATTCGCCGCACGGCGCTGGAGCGGATCGAGTTGGCCGGCCACTGGCGCGGGGCGCTGAGCGATGATTACCAGATGACCCGCGCGGTCAGGGGCGCGGGATTGCGGGTGTACTTTGTGGCCCGGAGCCTGGTCGCTTCGCCGACGAGCCTGGGATGGCGGGGTCTGCTGCGGTTCGGTCGGCGGCAGTATCTGATCACCCGGGTCTACTCGCCGGGCATCTGGCTGGTGGCGCTGGGGGGATTGGGCCTGTACGTGGGGGGATGGCTGACGGCGCTGGCGGCGCTGGCATCGGGCAACGCGGCGGCGCTGGCGCCGATGGCGTTGGTGTACCTGTTCGACATGCAGCGCGCCTCGACCCGTCAGGCGGCGGTGGAACTGCTGTTCGATCGGCCGGTGCGCGAACGTCTGCGTCCGGTGTTCGCGCTGGATCGCTGGGCGACGCCGGCGTGGATGGCGGCGCACCTGGTGATCGTGCTATCCAGCGCCGTTGGTCGGCGGATCGAGTGGGGCGGTATCGTTTACCAGATGCGGCACCGGCGGGACGTGCGCATCATTTCACGGTGACTTCCTTGCCCGTCTCGGACGACTTGTAGATCGCATCGAGAATCTTCATCAGCAGCAAGCCGTGATCGCCGGACGCGGCGGGTTTGCGGTTTTCCAGCACCGCGTTCACCAGATCCTGCGCGGGGTTGGGCACGTCGGCGAAGCTGTCGAGCTTCGTGGTGACGAGGTTGCCGTGCTCGCGTCGGCAGACGGTGATTTGCGGATCGCGGTAGTGCTCGATGTGCCGGTGAATGCCGCCCTGCGTGCCGTAGATCGACGTGATCATCTGCTCGGGGTGGTCGTGGTGGCTGGCCCAACTGACCTCCACGGCCAGGGTGATGTCGTTCTCGCAACGGACGTAGGCGGTGGCGAAGTCGTCGACTTCCATCTTCAGGTGGGGCACGTCGAGTTTGTCGAAGTGCATGCAGGTCTGGCCGGTGACCTTGAGCACCCTGGGGAAGCCGAGGCAGAACAGGGCGATGTCGATGATGTGCACGCCGAGGTCGATCAGGCACCCGCCGCCGGCGAAGCGCTTGGTCACGAAGCTCTGCCGGCCGGGGATGCCGCGTCGGCGATGCCAGACGGTGCGGGCGAAGTAGGGCTGGCCGAGGTCGCCGGCCTGGATGTATCGGCCCATGGCCTGGACGTTGGGAGTCAGGCGGTGGGAGTAGTTGATCGCCAGCTTGCGCCGCGTCTGCCGGGCGGTGTCGACCATGCGCTGCGCTTCGCGGGCGTTCATCGCCATGGGCTTTTCGCACAGCACGTGCAGGCCGGCCTTGAGCGCGTCGAGGGTCAGCGGCGCGTGGAGGGTGTTCGGCGTGGCCACCGAAACGATGTCCAGCTTGCCGGAGTGGATCATCCGTTTGGCGTCGGTGAACGTTTCGGGCACGTTGAATTCCGCCGCCGCGCCGGCCAGGCGCTTCTCGTCCACGTCGCAGATCGCCACGACCTCGCATTGCGGATGCTGCTGGTAGCTTCGCACGTGCGACCGCCCCATGCCCAGGCCGATCACGCCCGCCCGCAGGGTCTTCTTGCTCTTACCCTTGGCCATCTGTCGACTCCCGTCGTGGTGGTGGAGGAAAACCGTGGGCAGGGATTCTCCGCCAAATCGCCGGCCCGCACAACCCCGCGTGACTGAACCGCGCCGACGGGATAAACTTCTTCACGATGACCGACACCCGCGAAACCTTCGCCCCCGGCATGACCGTTCGCATCACCCAGCAGATGCCCCGCGGCGATCACGTGTGGACCGCCGAAGTGACCGGCACCGTCGTGAAGTTCGAGCAGGCCCGCACCGGGTCGTGGTATGCCCATTCGCGCGACGATCGGCTGTGGCTGGACCGGCTGACGCTTCGCAACGACGACGGAGAGATCATCATCCTCAGCCTCGATCGCTACAGCCGGGTGGACGTTCTCGATCAGCCGGCCGGGGCGTAGCGGTCGGCGGAGCCGCGCCGTTCATTTTCCGGCGGGTTCGACCATTTCCTTGAAGGCCTGCGTGAGCATGGCCGCGACCCTTTCGGCGCTGCGGCCTTCGATCTGGTGGCGGGGAAAGTGGCAGGTCACCTCGCCGTCGCGCAGCAGCACGATCGACGGGCTGGACGGGGGAATCTGCGGGCAGCGCCGGCGGGCGCGGTCGGTCGCTTCGGTGTCCTGGCCGGCGAACACGGTCGCGGCATGTTGAGGCCGGTGTTCATCGAGCAGCGCCTCGATCACGCCCGGCCGGGTGGACCCGGCGGCGCAACCGCACACGCTGTTGAACACCAGCATCGCCGTGCCGGTCGATTCATCGAAAAACGTGTCGACCTCATCGGCCGTGCGAAGCTCCCGCACGCCGGCGAGGGTCAGTTGTTCGCGCATCGGGCGAACGAGCAGTTCGGGATACGGCATGAAGTGGCCTCCTGCGGGCCGATCGGCCCGGTCACGCCGGATGGTAGGCCCGGCGAGCGCGGCAAGTCCAACCGTCACGAATCTGCGCGCCGATCCTTCGAAAATCGCCGCCCCGGAAAAACGGGTCAAACAGTTTCTTCCGTCCGCGCTGTCGGGGGTTATAAATTCCGATTTTCTTCGTGACGCAACACCGCTGCGCAATCGACCGCGCCGTCGCCCAAGGGTGGACACGCAACCCCCAGGACGACCGGCGATGCCTGACCCCAACGCACACGACGTGGATCCCGCGATGGACGAGTCCCTGTTGGGCCTGCTGCTCCACCAGCACCGCGCCCACACCCGGCCGGCCTGCCAGCGGTTGTGGGATTACTACCGCAACGAACTGCACTTCGCCGACGGCCACGAAGGCCGACCGTACCGCGCGGCCCAGGAACAGGGCCTGCCGCGGCGTCTGACCCGCCGGCCCGGCGAAGCCGTCCGCACCGCCGATCTGGCCGGAGGCCGGCGCGAAATCGTCGTCGAGAACGACATCGCCTGGCGGATTCACACCCTGGTCGATTTCATGTTCGGCCAGCCCGTGCATCTGCAGTCGCTTGCCGACGACCGCGAACACGCCAAGCGGATCGAGCAGGTCTTGAACGCCGTGTTCGACGTCAACGGCGGGATCTGCTTTTTCCAGGATCTCGCGCTGCTCGGGGCGATCTACGGCTTTGTCGACGTGCTGCTGCGCGTTGATCGACTGCCCGCCCGCCTCGGCCGCACCCCCGGCGGATCAACACCGGCCGATCGTTCGGCGGATCGGGCCCCGTCTAAAGCATTCGACCCGCGGCGAGCCCTCGGCTTTGCCGAACGTATTGCCCTTGAGACGGTCGAGGCCCCCCGGGCGATCCCGGTGTTGAATCCGGCGGACTTTCGAAAACTCGACGCCTACCTGCTGCATTACACCCAGCAACTCAACCGGGTCGAGCACCAGTCCTTCCTCGCCCGCCTGGTCGATCGCCGCGGCGCCGCGCCAGGCCGGCTGGCCACCGTGGATGTCACCGAAGCCTGGACCGACCGGTCGATCGTGATCTATCACGATGGCAAGGCGGTCTCGCGGGTGCCCCATCGGGTTGGCCGCCTGCCGGTGGTGCACATTCAGAACCTGCCCCAGCCGTTCTTCTACGAGGGCCTGAGCGAAGTCGAACCGCTGATTCCGTTGCAGGATGAACTGAACACGCGCCTTTCCGACCGGGCCAACCGCGTCACCTTCCAGTCGTTCAAGATGTACCTGGGCAAAGGCATCGAGAACTTCCTCGAACGCCCGGTGGGACCGGGTCAGATGTGGATGACCGAAAACACCGATGCCACGATCGAACAATTCGGCGGCGACGCGGCCAATCCCTCGGAAGAAGCGCACATCAACGAGATTCGCCAGGCGATGGACAAGACCAGCGCCGTCACGCCGATCGCCGCGGGCCTGCTGACCGGCCGGGTGGGCCACCTGACCAGTGAGAACGCCCTGCGCATCGTGCTCATGGGTTTGCTGGCCCGGACGCAGAAGAAGCGCGTGACGTACGGCCAGGGCATCGAGCGGCTGTGCGAGTTGATCCTCCACACGCTCGACGCCGCCGGCGCGTTGCCCACCACGCCCGACCAGCGCCGCGTGCGCCTGCACTGGTCCAGCCCCATTCCCGAAGACCAGTCCCAGCGCCTCGCCGACGCCAAGGCGAAGCTCGCACTCGGCGTGCCGCGCGAGAAGGTGCTCGTCGAACTCGGCTACGGCCGGGCCGAACGGTGACCCAGGCCCGGCGAGGGTCGCGTCCGCGGCCACGGCGGGGATGCACGAACCGACACACCGCGGCATGAGCCGCGCGTCAACGTTGGACCCAGGAGATGCACGATGACCGACACACCCCAAACGATCCCGCAGGACCCGACGACGGTCGAAACCGACGAAACCGGGGCGGAGGGAACCCCGCCGGAGTCCGGGAAGCTGGTGCCGGTGACCGAATCGATCCGGTACCGGCGCCGGGCTCAGCAGGCCGAGCGGAAGCTCGAAGAACTGCAGGCTCAGTGCGGCCGGCTCAATACCGCGCTGACCGAAACGCGCGAAGCGCTCGACGCGGCCGAACGCCGACGGCAGATCGATGAACTGCTCGTCGAGGCCGAGGCGATCGACCTGGAAGCAGCGCGGCTGCTGACGATGGCGGCGCTGGAACAGATGGACCAGGGCGAACTGGCCGAGGTGGTCGACGATCTCCGCCGGCACAAGCCGTACCTGTTCCGCCGGCACGACGCGTCGGGCGGGGGGATGTCGCCCCGGCCTCGGCCCGCGCCCAGCGGCGCTGACGCAGCGGCCGAAGCCGCCGCCGCCACCGGCGATCGCCGCGATCTGCTTCGCTACCTGCGCCTGCGCCGCAGCCACGAATGACCACAACCGCAACCGTCACCCCTGACAGGAGAATCCCATGGCCTTCACCGGAAAAGCCACCTACACCGCCGGCGCCACGCTGCCGGAAATCGCCGAAGACGTCGCCGACCTGATCGGCATCGTCAGCCCGTACGAAACGCCGCTGCTCGATCACCTCGGCGATCCGCACCGCAGCGCCACCAGTACCCGTCACGAATGGCTGGAAGACGAATTGCTGGCGAACACCGATTCGATTGACGCCGGTCACACTTTCACCGATCCCGATGTCGATACCGACTTCGCCGTGACCCACGTCGATCGCTACCGCGTGGGCGACCAGGTCAAGGCCGCCGGTTCGTCCGAGGTGATGTTCGTCACCGACATCGACACCGGCAACAGCGAGATCACGGTGGTGCGCGGCTACGGCGGGTCGACCGCCGAGGATCTGGCCGCCGGGCAGGCGTTGCGCATTCTGGGCAACGCCGCGCTGGAAGGCGACAACGCCCCGGGCGCCCGGCTGACCAGTCGCACCCGCAAGAGCAACTGGACGCAGATTTTCACCGCCGGCGTGGAAGTCAGCGGCACCGAGCTGGCCGTCAACCAGATCGGCGTCGATGACGAGCTGGACTACCAGAAGACCGAGCGTCTGCGCGAGCTGATCCGCGACCTGGAAAACTGCGTGATCAACGGCATCGCGCCCGCCGCCACGCAGCAGGGCTCGTCCACCGTGCGCCGCACGATGACCGGCATCCTGCCGTTCCTGTCGACCCACCAGTTTGCCCCGGGCGTGGGGGATATGCCCGTCGGCGACGGCGACAGCGACGACCTGCTCAACGAAGCGGTGCTCAACGCGGCGTTGCGGGCGATCTGGGAGCAGTCGGCCGGCCGGGTCGACACCATCGTCGTCAGCGGCTTCCAGAAGCGGCGGATCAACAGCTTCATCACCGCCAGTCGCAGTTTCGACAGCG
Source organism: uncultured Planctomycetaceae bacterium (assembly GCA_964395825.1). Classification (GTDB taxonomy): domain Bacteria; phylum Planctomycetota; class Phycisphaerae; order Phycisphaerales; family Zrk34; genus JANQFT01. The sequence continues at coordinate 19,360 of CAYNCM010000040.1, read as the reverse complement.
CGACCACCCGCTTCAAGGATCTGGTCAGCGTGTACGAGTCGGACTTCGGCGTGTGCCGCGTGGTGCTCAGCCGCTGGACGCCGGCCGACACGGTGCTGCTGCTGGACAGCTCGCGCCTCGACGTGCTGCCGTTGGCCGGGCGCAGCTTCCACTACAAGCCGCTGGCCAGCGCCGGCGACCGGGAAGTCGGCCAGGTGATCGGCGAGTACACCCTCGAACTGCGCAACGAAAACGCCCACGGCGTCATCTCGGGCCTCGGCACGAGTTGATCCGTGACGCCGCTGCCTCCCCACGCAGGTTAACGCCCTCGTGGGGCTTTCCCAGGCCCCGTCGTGGCTGCGAAGCACCCCTGGCGGGCATGAATGAAACGAACCTGGAGCACCACGATGCCCAACTTTTCCACCGATGCCGACCTGCTGAGCTGCGAGCCCGGCGTGTTCGTCGATCTGGTCCTGCCCAATCAGCAGAAGCGGCGCGTGACCGACGCGGCGGTCGATGCCCTGACCGTCACCAGCGCCGCCGGCGGGTTCAGCAACCTGAACGCGGGTGACGTGGCGGTGATCGGCTCGGGCGAGGTCGATGCCGCCGCCTTTGCCATCGGAGCGATCGACGATGACCACACGCTGACGCTGGAGACCGCGCCGTCGCACCTGGCGGCAACGAGCGGATTGACGCTGATGGTTCGCACGTTCGGGCCGCAGCGCGATTTCATTCACGCCCAGCTCATGCGCTGCGTGGGCATTGACCCGGACGGCGATGAACTGGACGAATCGGCGGTCGTGTCGACGGGGCTGATGCGGCGGCTGGAAGTGCTGGGCACGTTGTGGCGGGCGTACCGCGCGGCGCACGCGCTGGTCGGTGACAACTCGGCCGTCGAGGCGAAGGCCGCCCAGTACGAACATCATTTCAATCGCGCCCTGACCGGGGCGGTGGTGGGGATCGATACCAACGGCGACGGCGTGGCCGACGTGCAGCGTACCCCGGGCGCCGGGCGGCTGGTGCGAACGTAATCCCCGGGGCGGGGGCGGGGCGGTACCGATCTGGCACGATCACGCGATGGAGAACGGCATGAGCAGTTTCAAACAACAAGACCTGTTCGGCTCGGGGCCCCATCGCTTCGCCGTCGGCGGCCTGGCCGAACGACACGAACTGGCCGAGCACCCGAACGCCGACGGCGCGACGGTCACGCCGCTGGGACGCGGGGCCCGCCGCATCGAACAGACCGGCACGCTGATCGCCGATGATCCGGCGGCGCTGCAGGCGCAGTTCGAGGCCATCGAACAGGCGATGGACGGTGCGAGCGGTGAGTTGATCGACGACGTCGGCCGCACGCATTCGGGCCTGTTGATGATCTCGTTCGACCCGGACCCCATGCGGCGGGTCGGCCCGCGCTGGGCGGCGGACTACCAGGTGAAGTACCTGCAAGCGCAACCCGCTTCGCCAGCGGGTGGATCGTAAACATCGGAGCATGATCGCAGATTCTATTTTCAATGAAAATAGAAAACTCCGTCGGCCGTGCCGCGAAGACGAATCGAGTGATCCGACATGACCCAACCCACCCAGGCCATTTTCGACCGCGTGCTGCTTCGGCCGTCCGACCGCGATGTGCCCGGCCGGGCGCTGCTGACCTGGCAGGCCACCGGTCAGGGCGAGCGGCTGGTGCAGGTGTACGTCAACGATCGGTTGTACGACGTGACGACCGCCCCGGCCCAGCGTCGGATGTGGCTGCACCTGGATCGGCAAACCGATGTTCGGATCGAATTGCTGGCCGTGCCGCCGGCTGCCGCATGGGTCGACCATGGTGGCGAACTGCGAAGCTGGATTCCGCGTTTCGTCACGGCGGCGGTGCTGGTGATGACGCGGGATGAACGGCTTCCGATCGACAGCCGGGCGATCGTGACGGTGGATGGCCAGGCGGAGCCGGCGATCGCGTTGTGGGCTGCGGGCGACAGCCGCGCGGGTTTCGGGGCGTTGCACGGCATGGGCGAATTCGGCCGCGACCGCGCCACGGCGCCCGGTGAAGGGCTGGGCGAGTTCGGCGCGGCGCCCCACGGCGGCGACGGTTCGGCCTGGCGGTGGCGGCGCGAGGATCTGCCGGCCGGCGAACACGAACTGGCCGTGCAGGTGACCGACGGCACCGGCGCGATCGTGGGCCAGCTCGACGCACCGTTGACCGTGGACATCGACCGTCCGCCCGACCCGCCGCGCAACGTTCGCATTGACGAATGGTTCACCCTCACCTGGGACGTCTGAACGACCGTGGGCCGGCGCGGCGAGACGCCCCCGTACCCGTACCGCAGGAGCACGAACATGGCCGAACGCTACCCCGACGACACCGCGCTGCTGGCCTTGACCGCCGATGCCGAAACCGGCGTAGAGTACATTCCCACCGGCCTGAGCCCTTACTATCTGGAGTTCAGAAGGCTGATTCAGCGGCTGCTGCTGGCGGCGCGCCGGGCGAATGACCTGCGTGTCTACCAGGACGGCGACCTGAGCGTCGGCGTGCGGGCGGGGCGCTGCGTGATCCGCAACGCGTCGATCGACTTCGCCGGCGACAGCGGCGTGGCCGTGACCAACAACACCACCACGCACGTGTGGCTCGACGCAAACGGCGACCTTCAGACGGGCACGAGCGGCCTGCCGGCCGACCGCACGGCCTATCTGCCGCTGGCCGCGGTGACCGCAGAGGCCGGCGCGATCAGCGGCATCACCGATCATCGCGGCGAAGCGTTTCTGCGGGTGCCCGATCCCACGGCGATCGGTCTGACCGCCACGGCCGACGAAATCAACCAGGCCCTTGACGGCATCGATGCGACGGTGGACGTCGAAGCGCTCAACAGGCTGACCGGCGGGGGCGCCTCCTCGGCCGACGCCGAGCATCGCCACGAGATGATGCAGACCGATGAGAACGACGAAACGGAGTTCCGCCTGATCAACGCCAACGCCGGCGGGTCGGCGAACGTGGCGCTGAAGTTCGACCTGTCCGGCAAGCTGCCGTGGGTCACGGCGCTTCTGCCCGATCCGACGACCGGCTGGCTCGGTCAGCGCTATGCGGGGCAGACGTACATGCTCGTCGGGGCGCTCCACGTGCAGTACGGACACGCCGGCGACCTGACCACAAGTCAAACCGACGAACTCATGGGCGTCGTGCCGATCGACGGCGTGGTCGGCGATGTGATTCTGTCGGTCGGGTCGAACCTCGAATCCGATACGCCCGCCGACGGCCTCCGTGCCACGGTGAAGGTCAACGGTACGGCGGTGACGTCCACCGATCCGCAGATCACCGACGCCGCCGGTTCGGGCTTTCGCAGTACCGCCCGGGGCGATGGAACCGAGGCGGCGGTCAAGTCCGATGGCACCGAACAGGTGAGCAAGGGCGATGTGCTGACGGTCGACCTGACCCGAAGCGTCAGCGGATCGGTCACCAGCGAAGCGGCCGACGTGGTCGTGCTGCTGGTCGTGCGCGGGAGCCAGCCCGAATGACCCGGCGAATCCGACACATCGATTTCGAAGTGCCGAACTTCGGCGAAGCCGACGCCGGCCCGACGATGCGGGCGGGCTATCGTTCGCGGATGCTCAGCCTGGAGCCGGTGGCGTACTGGCGGCTGGGCGAAGCCGACGGCACCGTCGCGACCGATGAAGTCGGCGACAGTGATGGCGTTTACACCGGCGGGTATACGCTCGCCCAACCCGGCGCGCTGGCATGGGACGATGACGCGGCCGCGGCGTTCGACGGCGACGATGGGCATGTCGCACTGGGCACGATCGGGCCGGGCCATCCGCTGCAACTGGCGGGAACCGACATCAGCTTCGCGACATGGTTTCGGCAACTCGCCGGCGATCGCTATCAGCGCTTCTTCGATAAATCCAGCGCCGGGCTGGGCGGCAACGGTTACGCCTTCTGGGCCGACCCGGTGGATCGCACGCTCGCCCTTCACGTCGACGGCAACTACTACCGGGCCGGCGACTACACCCTCGACGCCTGGCACTTCGCGGTGTTCATCGTCACCGCCGACGCGTCCGAGATTTATCTCGACGGCCAGGCGTTGTCCGGCACGTGGCTGATCGGCTCGCCGCAGCATGCGCCCGAGGTGACCACGGGGGCGCGCCTCGGGACGTGGAACCACAGCACGCAGCGCGAATGGCGAGGCCGACTGGATGAGGCGGCGCTGTGGGACCGTGTCCTGACGCCGGGTGAAATCGAAATCCTCTATCAGACGGGAGCGGATCGGTGAGTGTAAGCCTCAGTCAATCGAGTCTCGCGTCATTCCCCGATCGTGGCGCGGTGGGCCTGCTGGTGACTTGTGAGGCCGGCACCGACGGCGGTTGCCTGACCTGCGACGTGCCGGACGGTGCGACCGCGTCGAACCTGCGGGTGATGATCGCGCCGCAGTCGCTGACCGGCGGGCGGATCGTGTTCGCCCGGGCGCTGGATGATGCGGGTGATGAGGTTTTTCGTCTGACGCTCGACGCCGACGGCCCGGAAATCACCGTGGGCCTGGCGACCGATCAGCAACTCACCGCCGCGCTGCACGAGGGGCTGCGGTGGCATTGCGTGGAACTGGGCATGGATGCTCAGGCCGACACCGCGGCCCTCTGGATCAACGGCATGCTGGCCGATCAGGTCAGCGGCGACATGACCGCGCTGGCGCCGCGGGCCGTCGAACTCGGCGGTGTGTTCAAGGATTCCACCACCCTCGGCGCGATGCACCTGGATGAATGGGTGATCGCCGACGGCTATATCGGCCCCCAAATCATCGAACCGACCCGTGAGCATGCCGACGATCCCGCTCGCTGGCTGGTCATCTACAACACCGCCGTCGCCGATTCGGTCATCTGGGCGCAGGCGTATGGCGAGGCCCGCCGCGTGCCCCTGGCCAACCTGCTTGGCCTCGAACTGTCGACCGACGAGACGATCGACGAGGCGGCCTTCGACGCCCTGCGTTCGGCGATGGAGGACTACCTGGATCGCCACGGCCTGGCCGATCACGTGATGGGCATTCTGTGCGGGTACGGGGTGCCGGGAAACTTCACGGTGGCCGGCGGGTCGGTGGTCGAATCGATTCCCGTGCAGATCCAGGCTCCCGGCGGATCGTACGTGTTGATCCTCAATCCGCTTGCCAACGCGGACCCGCCCGACCGCCCGACCGCGGCGAATCTGGGCGCCTATCGCCTCAGCGCCCGGATGGACGGCCCGACCCTCGCCGAGGCCCTGGCCATGACCAGCCGCGCCAGCGACATCGAGCAACAGGGGCTGGGCGAAGGCGACCAGGCGGTGTTCCACTTCGACCCGGTAACCCTGGGTTCATTCGCCGAACCCCAGATGCAGCGGATGGGCGAATGGGCGGCGAGTGTTGAACGTCAGCGGCTTCGCCTGCCTTTCCAGCAGACAACCCCCACCGATCCGCCGGCGGAAGTGTCGTTCGATTCGATCGATCACGATGGCGTGTTCTGGGGCTGGCGGCAGGACGCGCCGCCGGAGGGCTTCTTCGGCGAACCGGCCGGTCGGCGGGTGCTGTGCGCCCAGATCGCCGAGTATCCGGCGACGCTCACGACGTTGCGCGATCCAGACGGCGATGACTGGCCGAGCACCGCGCTGCGGGCCGGCTATGCCGCCGCCGCCGGCAGCCCCTGGCCGATCAGCATCGGCGGCGTGCCCGACGTGCAGCGATGCTTCGCCGCCCTGCGCGACGGCTGGACATTGGCCGAAGCCTGGTTCGTCGCCTCGCCTTACCTGCGCGAGGCACTGACACTGATCGGCGATCCCCTGTTGACCGTCCCGTTTCCCCGCGCCGGGACGAACATCTACGGTCCGTTCGCGTCCTGGGCCGAGGCGAACGATGCCGCCTGCATCGCCGCTTTGCGCCCCGGCGAACGCCACTGGACCCTCCCCGCCGAGCATCGGCCGGCCGAGGGCCAGATGGCGATCTATGTGCTGCGCCGCGTCGACGCGGCCGGCCGCGAGGAACGCGGCTTTGCCCACGTCATCGTGCAGACGGTCAACGGCAAGCCCGTCAACCCGCCCCCGGCGCCGCTGCTGCGAAGCGCCCGCGAACAGGACGACGCCTGGTGGCTGACCTGGGCGTGGGGCCGGCGCCTCGGCGCCTGCGCCATCGCGGCGGTGCAGTTGATCGCACAGCGGCAAGGCGAAAGCGGGCAAACCGTCGCCCAACAGACGCCCGACCCGCAGGCGGCATCGGTCCGCTTCGCGCACGAGCCGACCGGCGAACCGGTGCGCTACCGCCTGCGCGTGATCGGCCTGGCCGGGGGCACGGTTGTCTCCGCCTGGTCCGACTGGCTGACCCGATCCGATCGGCCGGTGCACCCGCTCCAACTCATTGCCCAAACAACCTCGGAGGCATCATGACCGCCGCCGCCACGCTCCGCGCGCTCGAACAAGGCGATCGCCTCGTCGGTCGGCCCGGACAACCTCTGGTGCGCATCGATGGCGTGATCCGAAGCGACCTGTTCGTTCAGTCGTTGACGTGCGAAGGGCCGCTCGACCGCCGCCGCGCGGTGCTGGCGGTCGCACCGGCGGATCGCGCTTCGGTGGATCGACTGGTCCACGCCCGGATCGAACTGCTGTTACCGGTTCACCTGGCCGGCGCCGATGGCGATGTCGTGCCGCTGATGGCCGGGCGGCTCGGCGAGGTGCGGCGGCGGCTCGGCGGGCGCACGGCGCAGGGGCGGCTTGCCGCGACATGCGACTGGACCACCCGACTTGCCCAGCGCGTTGTACTGCCCGAGGCGCCCCGGTCGCTCGGCGCGTTGCTCGAACAGGCGAACGCGCAGGGCCGGCTCGAACTGACCTGGCCGTGGCTGGAGGACGAAACACTCGATCGGCCGATCACCCGCTCGATGCCGCGCCAAGCGACCCTCGGCGCGATGCTGGAGCATCTGGCCGATGAGTTCGACCTCGTCATCCATCGAGAGTTTCAGTGGCATGGTCATGGTGTGACCGAACACCGGGTTGTCCGTTCGCATCGCCAAGGCCGACCGATCGCGCTGGCCGCGACCGACGCGGCCAATCCCGCGGGCGTGCTGGCGGCGCTCGACGCGTCCGAACCGCTCGCCCGGCCGATCCGGCTCGTCGCCCGGGCCGACGGGCAGGTGGTCGAATCGACCTTCGACCTGCGGGCCGGCTGGGACGACACGCGCCAGGGGCTGGCCGATCACGAGTACGTGCGTTCGACCAGCGGCGACTTCGATTTCGTTCGGAACGTCTATCGCCTGTGGCGGCTGAACGAAGACGGCGCCCTGGGCGATCCGCCGTTCGACCTGACCGCGCTGTTCGACGAAGGCCGCGCCATCGCGCCACAGGCGCTGCGGTTCGGCAGCGCGCTGACCCGCGACGATCGTGGCCGGACGGTCGGCGTGGTGGTCGAAGCGAGCATCGACCGTGGACAGATCTGGACGCGCTATGCCGGCCGGGTCGAGGTGCTCGCCGATCGGGCGGGGCTGTACCTCGATGACGATGCCCTGCCGGAGGATTTCTTTTCCGCCGCAAAAGCCGGTGAGGCCAGGCTTCGGGTGACCGGCACGCTGAGGTCGCCCGAACCGCTGGCGCGGATCCGCTGGGTCGGCAATCCGTTCGCCGGTTCGTTCGAAACGCGGATGATCGAGGTCGGCGATGCGTTCGAGCATCGGCGCGTGGCGCCGACCAGCCGATACCACGACGCGGTGCGCGACGGCGAGATGACCGCCGACCATTGCGATCAGCGGCCGGCCATGGACCAGTGGCTCGCCCGCCGGGCGGTGGGCCGGACGCACGAGGCCGATCGGCTGACCGTCACCACCGCGCGAATCATGGACGGCCTGCGCCTCGGCGACCGACTGATCGCCGTCGGCCGACGAACGCGCCTGCCGCGCGGGCTGAGGCTGCACGAGATCACCCACGACTGGACGACCCACCGCAGCGACCTGACCTGGACGACGGGCGAGGGGGCGACATGATCGAAACCCTCGTTCAGTTCGGCGTGGCGGGCCTGATGGGCGTGTTGTGGGTGTGGGAGCGGATGTACAGCCGCCGGCGCGAGCGCCAGTTGACCGAAGCCCACGATTGCCTGGTGAGGCGCGACCAGCAAACAGCGATTCTCGTTCGCCTCGTGCGGCGGAACACGCGGGCGATGGTGCAGTTGCAGATCAGTCAACAACGCATGAGCGATGTGCTGGAGGGCATTCGACATGAGATGGCGACGAATCATCGGGCGGCGTGAAGCGATCGGCGCGGCCTTGATCGTGGTGTCGGGCGCGATGCTCGGCGGATGCCGCACGCCGGCGTCGGTCGGGCCGCTGTTGGACGTGGTCGACCGCGTGTTGGCCGACGAGCAACGACTGCTGACCGAGGATGGTCAGCGGCAGAACGCCTGGTTCGATCAGCAGCGTCAGACGCTGGCCGCGGCGTTCGAGGCCGACCTCGTCGATCGCGAGCTGACCGTCGACTGGGTGCAAACGCATACGATCGCTTACGTGGCGGCGCGCGAGGCGCTGCTCGCCCACGAGTTGGAACTGCACCGGCAGCGCGAAACCCGCCGGGAGAATCTGCAACTCGCCGCGCGGGCCCAGCACCGGGCCAAGGCGCTGCTCGAACGACACGACGAACTGCTCGGGCCGGTCGGCAACCTGCGGACCTGGTTCGACCGCATGACCGGCATCGCCGACAAGGAGAACGACCGATGATCGCAACGAACACGCCCCGCGGCGGCCGGCCGCTCGAACGCGTTGTGGCCGACCGGCTGAACATTCACTGGACGCAGTTTCAGCGCGAGCACCCGTACCTGGCGGCGTCGATCCAGCGCACGCGCCTGGTCGGGTCGACCGTCGAGCGCATCGCGCACGATCCGGACTACCTGCGGGCGATGGAGTCGGCGGGCTGGGACGAAGCGGCGCTCGAGGCGGCCGGACGCCTGACCACCATCGCCGACCGGTGGGTGCGCCGGGCGCTGGGACTCTAACCCCGGGAGAACGCGATGCATCGATTCACTTCACGCAAGTTTCTGACCACGCTGGCGGCGCAGGTCGCGGCCCTGCTCGTGCTGTTCTGGCCCGAACAGCGGGACTCGATCGTGCAGGCGGTCGAAGGGGTCGCGGCGTTGGTGGTGCTGGGCCTGTCGGCGCTGGGCTACGTCTCGGCCGAAGCGTCGATTGACCGGGCCGGCCGGGACGGGCAAACGCCTTGATGCGCCGGGCCGGGCGATCTATGCTCGATGCCATGAACGGAAGGGCGACGATCGTGGGCCTGGCGTTGGTGGTGATGCTGGGCGCGGGCTGCGCCCAGGTGAAGCTGAAGGGCGGGCCGCTGGTGACCGGGGGCGACGGGACGATGAACTGGCCCTTTGTGCCGGTGGCCATGCGGGTTCATCCGTTCACCTCCATCGAGTACAAGTCGACGCACCACGCGGTGGTGCTGGACGCGAGACTGGAACTGCTCGATCGCGTGGGCGACATGACCAAGGGCGTGGGTGATCTGCGTTGCGAACTGTATCGCGTGCAGGCGCGGGCATCGTCGGTGCAGGTTGAAGATGAAATGCTGTACGTTTGGCACGTGGAGATGCTCACGCTCGCGCAGAACCGCCGGTACTACGACCCGATCACCCGGACCTACTCGTTCCAGTTGAAGCTCGACCAGGTTCCCCCGCCGGGCACCGCGGTGCGGTTGTACGCCCAGTTCACCGATCCGGCCGGCCGGCGCCTCGAAGCCACCGCCAATCTGACCATCACCGCCCCGGATGGCCAGGCAGTCGACGCGCCGCGGTGATGCTTCATCCCTCCGTGCCGATCACCTGGGTGACCTGGTCGATCCATTGCTCGGCCGACTCGCGGTCGGGCGCTTCGGCGATCAGTCGCATGATCGGCTCGGTGTTGCTGGCCCGCACGTGAATCCACGCGCGGTCGAGGTCGATGCGAATGCCGTCCTGCCGATCGATCGCCTGGCCGGCGAAATGTTCGGCGAGTTGCTCGACGGCCCGCGCGGCCATGCCCTCGGCGATGGGCGTCTTCTGCTTGATGATCGTGTAGCGCGGAATGCGGTCGACCAGTTCGCTGACGCGCAGACCGGTCCGGGCCATCAACCGCAGAATCAGCGCGATGCCGGCCAGGCTGTCGCGCACGTGGCCGACCGGCGGCCAGATCACCCCGCCGTTGCCTTCCCCGCCGATCGCGGCATTCACCTGGCGCATCTTCGCCGCCACGTTCGCCTCCCCCACCGCCGAGCGATGCACCGTCCCGCCATGCCGGGCGGCCACGTCGTCGATCATGCGGCTGGTCGACAGGTTCGCCACGGCGCAGATCGGCGACTCGGCGATTTCAAAAATCTCCATCGCGCACAGTGCCAGGGTGTATTCCTCGCCGATGTAGCGGCCCCGGTCATCGACCACGGCCAGGCGGTCGGCGTCCGGATCCTGGGCAAAGCCGATGTCCGCGCCGTGTTCGCTCACCGCTTCGCACAGACCGGCCAGATTCTCGGCGGTGGGTTCGGGGGCATGGGGAAAATCGCCGGTCGGTTCGGCATAAAGATGGGTCAGGTCGGCGCCGAGCCGTTCGAGCAGCAGGGCGGTTTCCGGTCCGCCGGCGCCGTGCACCGATTCGAGTACAACGTTCGCCGCACGCTGGCGAATGAGCGCTTCATCGACGTGTTGAGCCACGCGCTCGACGTGAACTTCCCCGGCGGTGTCGTTGATTTCCACCTCCGGCCGTTCATCGTGGGCAACGGTCTTCCCCTCGTCGCGCTCGAAGCGTTCGATGATCTGTCGGGCCTGTTCGGGCGGCGGGGCGACGCCGTCGTGCCGCAGGGCCTTGATGCCGTTCCAGGGGGCGGGGTTGTGGCTGGCGGTGATGACCAGCCCGCCGTCGGCGCCCAGGTGGCGGATCATCACCGCCACGGCGGGCGTGGAGACGAGGCCGATGTCCGTCACGCGGCATCCGGTGGATTGGAGGCTTTCGGCGGCGGCTTGGGCGAATGCCTGGCCGGATGGCCGGCTGTCGCGTCCGATCACCACGTGGGGCGTCGGCTTGCCGCAGGCCTCGATCAGCCACGATCCGTAGGCGGCGGCGTAGCGGCGGGCGACGTCTTCAGTCAGCGACCGGCCGACCAGGCCGCGCAGACCGCTGACGGACAGCATGAGTGGGGCGTCGGTCATGATGCACTCCTCGCCGGGCCGGTTATCGGTCGCGCCGACCGCGCCGCGGCCGGATGCAGGTTATCGAAATCGGGATCGCGGTCAATGCGGCGGGCCTCGCATCGGTCCAACAGGCGGTCAGCGCGGGTGGTTAACCGCCTGTTGGGATTGGTCGATGACAGAGATACGCGCTTCCAGAACGGCCTGGCGGCGCGCCGGACGATGCGCCTCAAAGGGGGCGTCGGGTTCATGGAAACAGTACGAATCTCGAGTCTGAGCGAAGGCGACTGTTTCGACAAGGCGCTGTTCCTGCCTTCGGGGCAGAAGCTGCTGACGCCCGGGGTGACGATCACCGCGCGCCATCTTCAGTTGCTCTCGCGGCAGTCGGTGGCGGAGCTGATTCTCGCCGAATCGCTGGAGGAACTGGCCGACGCGGGGATGCTCAGCCGCTATGACATGAAGCGTCTGTCGGTGGGGCAGTTGGCCGACCGGGACCTGATCGCGCCGGGCGGTTCCCTGCTGGTCGAGCGCGGCGAACAGATCGAAGACCACCACCTCGCCTCACTGGCCGAAGGGGGCTTTGTCTCCACCGGCGACAGCGAACTCGACGAAGCCCGCACCCGCCGGGACCGCATGTTGATGGCTGATCTGGCGGTGCAGGAACTCGAAGACGCCATGGCCAGCCTGGAGTTGCGCGTCCGTCCGCAGGAACTGGAAATCTGGGATGACCATGAGCCGGGCGGCGCCGCATGGCCGGACGGCGAGGCGGTCTTCGCCCATCGCGATGCGAGAGTCGGCGAGCTGCGCAGGCTGTACGCCGAGATCGGCGCCGGCCACACCGTGCCCGTCGCCCGGTTCCAGGCGATGGTGGATGACCTGATGGCGATGCTGCTGAATCATCGGCGGCAGTTCACGCAGTTGGCGTTGATGTGCCGACGTCGCGACGACTACCTGCCCGACCACGCGTTCACCGTGGCGGTGCTCGCCATGGCCGTCGCCGCCCAGATGACCTGGTCCGCCGAGCAGGTGCGCCTGATGGGCCTGGCCGGCCTGTTATTTGACCTGGGCATGCTGCTTATTCCCCAGCGCATCCGCGTCGGGGGGTGCGAACTGACCGAAATCGACCGCAACCTGGTTCAGCGTCATTCCGTACTCGGCCTGATTCAGGTGCAGCACGTCGAAGGCGTACCCGCGCTGGTGAAGGTGATGGCCTACCAGCATCACGAACGCGAAAACGGGTCGGGCTATCCGTGCGGCCTGCGCGGCGACCGCATCGCCGATGGCAGCCGCGTGCTCGCCGTGGCCGACGTGTTCGCCGCCCTGACCAGTCCCCGCCATTACCGCAAGCTCAAGCTGCCCTACATGGCGATGGAGCAGATGGTTCGTGCGGCCGCGACCAACGAATTCCACAAGCCCGCCGTCCGCGCCCTCGTCCAGGCGGCGGGACTGTTTCCCGTCGGATCGCACGTCAAGCTCAGCAACAGCAAACTCGCCCACGTGGTGGCCTGCAATCCCAACCACCTCGACCGGCCCATCGTTCAGGTCCGCGAACGCGACGGCCGCCACCTCGGCGAGCCGATCGACCTGTCACGCATTCCGCCCGAAAGCCTGGCCGTCGTGCGTCCCGTGCCCGGCCCCCACGACCACGAAGACCACGAATGAGCCGGCTCGCCCCGCCATGGGGGCAGCGGCCGGGATGAAGATGCCTCAACGCCCGACGCCCCGGCTATACTGATGATCCATGTACGAACTGAAAGTCGAGCGATCCTTTAACGCCACCCATGCCCTGGCCATCGCCGGCGAGGTCGAACCGCCCCACGTCCACGACTGGCAGGTGCACGTGCGTGTCGGGGCCGAGGAACTGGACGAACACGGCCTGGTGATGGACTTCCACCAGTTGCAGCGTCTGGTGGATGAGGCGATCGCGCCGTTGCGCGATGCGGACCTGAACGCGCTGCCCGTGTTCGCCGATCTGAACCCCTCGGCCGAGCGCGTCGCCGCATACATTCACGACCATGTCGCCCCGCGCCTGCCGCGGCACGTGGAACTGTTGGGCGTGAGCCTTCAGGAAGCCCCCGGCTGCTGGGCGACGTACCGATAGCGAGCCGGGCCGGGCCGAGCGGCTCATCGCATCCCTGCGGTCACACGATTTCCAGCGGATCGGCGTCGCGCCTGGAAATGGTGATGTTCACGCCGGCCCCCAATTCGACGAGCATTCGGCGGCGCAGCGTTGGCAGGTAGCCGCGCTCGGTGTGGGTGTGGTCGGTGAGGATGACGGCCGATCCCGCCTGGGCCTTGGCCAGCACATCGTGGTGTCGCATCTCACCGGTCAGGTAGGCGTCGCAAGTCAGCCCCTTGAACAGCGATCCGCCCGCCCCGGGACACACGCCGATGGTCCTGATCTTCCGCGCCCCTCCGGCCGGTTGGGCCCGGCGCACCTGCTTCAGGCCGCACAGTGTCTTCACCCGCCGCACGAGCGTGTCCACCGTCACCGCCTGCCTGAGCGTGAGCACCCGGCCCGGTCCGGCGCCGAGGCTCGGCCGGCGCTGCAACGGATACACCTCCCACGCCGGTTCCTCGTAGCAGTGCACTTGGCGGATCGCCCGCGCCACCGCCGGCAGCGCCCTGGTTGAGCACGGCATTTCCAGTCGCACTTCCTCGGCGGTTTCCAGCACGCCGCGCCGGCCGACGGTCGGGTTCGTCGACGCCCCGCCGAGAAACGTGCCGTGGCCCTGGAGTTGGTACGAGCAATGCGAGTAATCGCCGATCCGCCCCGCCCCCGCCGCCGCCATCGCCTGCCGCAAACGGTCCACCTCGCGGCGCGGCACGAACACCACCACCTTGCACGCTTCGCCGGCTGGCGGTTCATCGGCCTGGTGAATCGGCACGGCCTCGCCGGCGCCCAGACCCTCGCACAACCAGTCGCCCACCCCGCCCTCCGCCGCGTCCAGCGCCGTGTGCGGCGAGTAGATCGCCATGCGTGTTTCGATCGCCCGCAGCACGAGCCGCTGCTTCGGATCGCCCGCGGTCAGCCGCGTGAGCGGTGAGAAAATCGGCGGATGATAGGCCACGATCAGCCCGGCCTTCGCCGACGCCGCTTCATCCATCACCGCATCGGTCAGGTCGATGGTCAACCACACCCGCCCGACCCGACGCGCCCGCGCCGGCGCAACAAGCAGGCCCACGTTGTCCCATGGTTCGGCCAGGGCCCGCGGCGCGAGCGTCTCCAGCGCGGCCACGATGTCGTTCAAGGTTTTGGGCATGGGCGACTCACTGCCTTTCGACCTGCGGGGCGGCCGGCTCGCCGCTTTTGCGATCGGGCGGGTCGGCATGGTCCGGCGTGGTGGGGGGGTGGGCCTTGCGGTATTCGGCCATGCCGGGCGGTTGGGCGAACAGGGCGGCGGGGTCGAGGTCGCGGCTCATCTGGTTGACCTGCCGGTAGAGCGGGGCGCGAACGCGGTCGTACACGCGCTGTTGCAGGTGGACCGGCACGTTGGTCCAGATGCGGGCCTTGAGCAGCGGACTGACGCGCTGGGGCGCAGAGAGCAGCAGGTTCTCAAGGGCGTCGGCTTCCATCTGCGCCAGCGAGGGCAGGGCCATGCGATCGCGCACGGTCGTGCCGAAGGTCTCGCGGCCCTGCTTGTTCTGATACCACTGGTGGACCTGCCGGGCCAGTGCGTGTCGGCGTGCGGCCAGTTCCGTGTTCCCGTTGGCATAGCCCTGCAGCAGGGCCTGGGTGAGGTTGCCGGTGATGAACTGTGCGGCCTCGTCCAGCCCGGTCATGTTCTCGGTGAACTGTTTGAGGAGAAACTCATCGAGGGTCTGGCTGTATCGGGCGATGCGGTCGGGCTTGAACTTGCCGTAGGTGTGTTGGAGCCGGGCGTAGATTTCCTGGGCCTGTTCGCGGCTGCCGTAGACGTAGGCAAGCTGCATCGACCAGATGAGGAAGTTCTCGTGCCCGGCGCGGAAGCTGTCGGGCGCGGCGGACTTGAGATACTGACCGCCGATGCGCTGGCCGGCGGTGAGGACCGCGCGCTCGTAGGCGGTGATGTAACGGGCGTCGGGAAGCTGACTGTAATAGCCGGTCACCGGGTCGTAGGTGATCCGGCCGTTGTGGGTCAGGGCCTGGAGGGCGTGGAGGATCTGGCGGTCGGTGTTGAGCACCTGGAAGTGGGTTTCGTCGGCATCGGCGTTGCGTTCGTTTTCGGCCACGCGCACGCCGAGCGCCGACCAGTACAGGCCGTGCGCCGCGGGATGGCGGAAATCGAGCGGCAGCTTCTTCGCCGCGCCGGGGTGGTCGAAGCCGACCGAGCGCACGAATTCGCTGTCGGGCAGGGCCAGCCACTGGCCTTCCATCAGTTCCATCATGAACGCCGGGTCCATGTGGTACTCGTGGCTGAGCACGTAAGCCCGCAGGAAGGCGAGCAGGCGATCGCGGGCCTGGGCGTCGGTGGATTCAAAGAACCATTCGACGAGTTTCTGCTGGTCGGCGTCCTCGGCGAGGGGCTGATCGGCCGGCCAGATGCCCGCCTCGCGCAGGCGCGCCCGGTCGTTCAGCCGCCCGAGCGCGCGAAGCAGATCGCCGTCGAGCGTGTGGCCAAGCCCCCGCACCTGCCGCACCTGGGACCGCACATCGGGATAGACGGCGGTGAAGGCGTCGAGCGCCGGGCCCAGTTCGTCGGCTTCGGCGTCGGTGATGATGCGATGGGCCTCGGCGATCGGCTCGAACCGTTCGAGCACGGCTTCGGTGGCGCCGGTCGGCGGCGGGCCGAGCAGTTCGTGCCATTCGCGGGCCAGTTCCCGTTTGTAGTAGTAGTGCATGTCGTCGGAGAACTGTCCGACCTTGTGGAGGAAGATCCACGCCAGTTCCTTGTAGAGCTGGGTGCTGGCGGGGTTGAGGGGAATGCCGCGATCGCGCAACAGGTCGATGCCCGAGCGCACCCACATCCAGCGTTCGCGCTCGGTGTGCGTGGCCACCGAGATGTTGTAGGCCATGTTCCAGGCGTGGAACGCCCAGACCTGCGGGAAGCGCGGCTGGAGGTTGCAGATCCACTCGGAAAGCTGCATCGCCTCGTAGAACTTGCCTTCCTCCTTCAGACGGGTCGCGCGGCCCCATAGGATGTCGACCGCCAGCCCCCGGAAGCTGCCGAACATCACGTAGCCGAACGCGATTTCCGGCGGCATGTTCTTCGTCACCTCGGGATTGGCGGTCAGTTGCAGGGCGGCGCGCTGCTGATTCAGCGGCGCGAGCGGGGGGCAGCTTCGGTACGCCTCGAGGCGCTGATCGATTTGCTCCTGGTCGAGCCCCTGGTCGGCCAGCAGAACCCGCAGCGCTTCGGCGTCCTGATCGGCCACCGGCCAATCGCGCACGCCGGGGAACGGGCCGGTCAACAGCCATGACCCGGCAACCAGCGACACGGCCAGGCCGCACCATGCCGCCACGATGATCAGATGGTCCTTGTTCAACATGGCAGAACGTCTTCGGGGGTCACGGGCTCCGAGGTTTCATCCGATCTCGTTCACACCTGCACGCGGGCCAGTTCCCGGCCGCGGAAAATCAGCCAGCCGATCAACAGCGACCCGCCCGTCCAGATCAGACCGATCCAGAACAGGGCGCTGAGCACCTGGGCCGGTTCGAGGTACAGGCCGTCGACCACGTGGCCGATCGGTTGATATTCGCTGAACATCGCCAGCGGTTTGGTGAATGCCCAGCCGATCCACTTGAGAAACACCGACAGGTAATCGACGGCGGCTTCGATCTTCCCGCCGAAACCGCTCAGCGAATCGAGCACGTAGCCGGAGACGAACACGCCGACCGACACCAGCAGTCCACCGAGCATCGCCACCGCGAAGCCGAGGAACGTCGCCATGGTCAGCCCCAGCGCCGCCAGGAACGCCAGCTTCAGCCACGTCAGCGCCATCGCCCGGGCGAAGTTCGGGCCGAACCGGCCCACCTTGTACAGCATCGCCAGGCCATCCTCGACGGGGAACGTGATCGACTGGTTGGGGCTGCGATTGTAGATGACCACGTTCACGCGGCCCTCGGCGTCGACGATGTCCACGGGGATCGGCTGACGCTGGGTGATGTTGATCGGCGCTTCGATTTGGAACCGGTAGCCGTTGATGTCCATGGCCAGCGGCGTCTTGCTGCCGGTGGCGCCTTTGATCTTGTAGCGCAGGTAAATCACATCGCCATACTCGGCGGCGCGGTCCAGGTGGTCGAACACGTAAACCTGCGCGTAGGCCTGCGTGTTCACCGGGCCGAGGCTGCGCCATGCGGTACGTTCCTGCCCCAGCAGTTGTTCGTGCGCCCGCTGGACGCCCCGTTCCAGCAGCGCATCGCGCGACAGTTCGACACGGCCCCGCTCGGCGGCAGCGGCGCGGCCCATCTCGATCAACTGTTCGGGACGTTCACGCAACAGTTCGGCGATGCGCTGTTCGACCTTCTCGGCGAACGGCTGGGCGGGGCGCGGCTCGGCCTTCACCCGCGCCGTGAGCACCTCCTCCTGGACCGCCAGCCGATCATACCGGTCCTGCGCCGGCAGCTTCGCCAGGTAGAACTGCGTGAAGCCCACGATGCCCACCCCCGCGACCGACAGCAGTATCGCATCCAGCAGCACGATGCCCAGCCACTTGCCCAGCAGGTACTGCGCCCGGCCGATCGGCTTGACCAGCGTGGTGAACACCTGCTTGTCCCGCACTTCGTTGGCCAGCGTCCAGCACGCAAAAATCAGCGTGAACACCGCCAGGATGAACGTCATCGCCCCCATGCTGTAACCGAGAAACTGCTGAACGCGGTAGCGCAGCGGTTGATCCTCCGCCAGCAGGAACGGCAGCATCGGCACCAGCAAAAGCAACAGCGCGAACAGCCCGACCACCACCCGAAGGCTCACCGCTTCGTCCAGCACCGACCGCGCCACGCTCAGCGGCGCCCACGGCAGCTTCAAAACCAGCCGCGCCAGCCCCAGCAAACCCACGAACACCCATACCGAAACGAACAGCACCTCGCTGACCACGCTCACCGCGCTGAACGGATTGACCCGCCCTGCCGCGAGACAGGCGAACACCTGCACCAGCACCAGCAGCATCCCGCTGCCCAGCCACCACAGCACCGCCTTCTTCCAGGCGACCCGTTCCTGCGTGTCGTTGACCAGACGCCAGGTCAGCCAGATCGCCCCGGCGCCGGTGATCGGCCCCAGCAACCAGTGCGACCAGCGCCCCAGCCAGCCGAACATCAACCCCAACACGACCAACGCCGCGTAAACGCCCAGCACGCTGAAGATGATCGCATAGCGCACCAGCAGGCTCGGCCGGGTTGGACGCGCGGCGGACGTCACGACTGATCCTCACCCCCCAGCAGATCGTCAATCACACGTCGGTCGACGTCCTCGGTCCTGCGGCGCGGCGGCCCTGCCGCTTCGTCCTGCGGGGGCGCTGATGGCCCGGGCGGTTCAGGCTGGGAAGTGGTCAGTTGGTCGAGCACCGAGTCATCGACGCCGGCCGGTTGCGACGTCGCGGTCGGTTCAGTCGGCTCCACGGGCGGCGGCGCCGGCGAGGCGGTGGTCAGTTGTTCGATCAACTCATGGCCGTCCACGTTTTCGGGCATGTGGGCATCGCGGACGAGGAACGCGGCCACGTCGCCGCCGGCCGTGGCCCCGCTGGTCGCGGCGCCTTCGGTCTGGGCCTGGTGGACGATGTTCAGAAACATCGCTTCGAGCTTCTGCCTCGGGGCCTGCACGCTGCGGATCGCCTTGCCCTCCTCCGCTTCGATCAGCCGCTCGATTTTGCTGAGGGTCGATTCGCTGAGGCGGTCGGTCTCGATCAGCGATGAATCGCTGACGGTGAGCAGTTCGTCGACGGTTCCTTCAGCCCGCTTGCGCCCGCCGTAGAGAATCGTCACGCGGTCGCACACATCTTCCACGTCGGCCAGGAGGTGGCTGGACAGCAGCACCGTCTTGCCGCGGGCCTTGAGTTCGAGGATCAGATCCTTGATCTGCCGGGTGCCGATGGGATCGAGGCCGGTCGTCGGTTCGTCGAGAATCAGCACGTCGGGATCGTTGATCAGTGCCTGGGCCAGTCCGATGCGTCGCTGCATGCCCTTGGAGTATTCGCCGATGGGGCGGCGCTGCACCGCTTCCAGCCCGACCATCTTCAACAGCATGTCGATGCGTTTCGTGCGGGTGTGGCGGTCGAGGTGAAACAGCCGGCCGTAGTAGTCCAGCGTCTCGCGGGCGTTGAGAAAC
>CAYNCM010000039.1:0-28227 GCA_964395825.1 uncultured Planctomycetaceae bacterium | reverse complement strand
GTTCGGTTCAGGCGTCCCAGGGCAGTTCCGGCTGGTCCCGATTGTCCACGGCCTCGCGGTGGGCGTGCTCGAGGTAATCGGGATCGACCTCGTAGCTCACCCCTGCATCGGCTTCGGGCATCGCACACCTTGGTGCCGTGGCCCTGGATCGCCGGGATCGCCGGCGGGGACGCGGCGGCGACCGGGGCGGGGCATTGGCGTTCGGCGGGGGCGCGTCTTGCCACAGGCCGCAGTGTTCGAGGATCTGGCGGACGACCTGGCCCTGGCGGGCTTCGATGAAGGCGATGATCTTCATGGTCCCGCCGCACTTGGGGCACAGAAGCGGGTCGGCCTGGTACACCCGCTGAATCAGCATCGCCCACCCCCGGAATCGTTTGCGGGCTTCACGATTGTCGGGGTTCGCCTGGGCGTCCGTCTGCGGCTGGTCGTTCTCGTTCTGATCGCCCTGCTTGGCGCGGAGGCCGCGTGCCTTGTTGGAGTAGTGGCCGTAGTAGCGGACGAGGTGTTCGCCCTGGTTGGGGATGTGCTGGGTCAGTTCGGCGAGGAAGTCGAGGGGATCGAAGACCTGGTAGTTGCGGGCGACGCCGCCGAACAGGTCATCGGCGGCGGGTTCGGGGAAGCGATGGGGCCGATGCTTCTCGGCGTGGTAGATGACTTGGCCGGTCTTGGTGATACGAAGCAGGCGGGTGAGGCTGAACGGGGTCCGCCGGCGACCTCCGCGAAGGGCGCTTCGATCTGCGGGGCGGTGAGGGTCCGGTCGCGGCGGATGGTGGCGCGCAGGCGGACAGTCATGGGGCTTTCGACGGCCGTGCCGCACACTTCGCCATCACCCTGGGCGGCGGTCGAATCCCGCGCGATCACCCCGCCGGAGGCTTCAAGGCATTCCATCGCGAACGTCTCGCCCGGGGCGACGGTGGCGATGGGCGGAATCTCGCGGTTCCACCGCAGGTGATGATGCGAACGGAGAATCGTGCGCCAGGTCATGATGGGAACCGCAGAGGCGCGGAAAAGAACTGTTCTTGTCTTGCCCGGCGTCTCTGCGGTCAGTCTCCAAACGTCAGGGTCGCCATGACATTGTATTGCGGGCCTTCGGGCCGGAGCACGGATTGCATCAGCTCGATCCGGTTGGCGACGAAGCCGGTGGGAACGAGGTCGACGGTCGGCAACGCGCCGCGCGGGGGTTTCCGGAATCGGCCGAGCGTGATGTGCGGCCGATAGACTCGCCCTTCGCGCGGGAAACCGGCGGCTTCCATGGCGTCTTCCATGGCCTCGACGAGCATGAGCAACCCGGGCGGGCGATCCAGTTCCGCGGCCAGCACGCGAGGCCGGCGCGAATCGGGCAACACGATCAGGCCCTCGACGTTCAGCGCGAAACGCCCCGCCCCTTCGGTCGCCAGGCGCAGGGCGGCGATGACATCCTCGAGGCGGTCGTCTTCGACGTTGCCGAGGAACTTGACGGTCAGGTGGAGATGCTCCGCCGCGGTCAGGCGCAGGCCGGCGAGAGGCCGAAACGCGGCGGCGGCCTCGACCAGATCGGCGCGCACCGCCGGGTCAATCGGCACGGCGACAAAGCAACGTTTCACACCGGCTGCGGACATGGTCATCCATCACCAGGGGCGCCAAGGCGCCGGAACACGAAAACAGGGATTGTTCGGGGCTGTGGCCTTGCCTTGCAAAACCTCGATCAACCTTTGTGTCTTCGCGGCCGCGCGCCCTTCGGTGACGCGCGCTCAATCGAACCGGGTCATGGCGGCGTATTCGACAAGACGCTGGTCGATCTCGGCCCGGTTGACTTGGCGGAGTCGGTCGAGGCTGAAGCTTTCGATGTTGTAGCTGGCGACCACGGTTCCGTAGGCCAGGGCTTGCTTGATGGTGGCGAAGTCGGTGCGGTCGGATTCGGTGAGCAATCCCATCATGCCGCCGGCGAAGCTGTCCCCGGCACCGGTGGGGTCGACGACGGCGGCGGCGGGGAAGGCGGGCAGCACGAACAGGCCGTCTTCGTGGCGGAGCAGACAGCCGTGTTCGCCCTTTTTGATCACCACGAACTTCGGGCCCATCTCGATGATCTTGTCGGCGGCGTTGACCAGGTTCAGTTCGCCGGCGAGCTGGGCGGCTTCGGCATCGTTGAGCACCAGGCCGTCGATCTTGCCGAGCACCCGCTTCAGATCGTCCAGGGCGGTATCGAGCCAGAGGTTCATGGTGTCGGCGACGACGAGTTTGGCGCTGGGAAACTGGTCGCGCAGCTCGAGTTGGTTGGCCGGGTGGGTGTTGGCGAGGAAGACGTACGGCGTGTTGCGGTACTGCTCGGGCACGGGGGCCAGTTCCTCGGCGAGAACGTTCTGCTGGACCTCGAGGGTGTCGCGCTCGTTGATGTTCTCGCGGTACTGGCCGGTCCAGCGAAAGGTCCGGGAGCCGACCCGCTTTTCCAGCCCGCCGGTGTCGACCTTGAAATGCTTGAAGACGGTCATGTGTTCATCGGGAAAGTCATCGCCGACGGTGGCGACGATGCGCACGGGGCAGAAGAAACTGGCCGCGGCGGCGAAGTAGGTGCACGATCCGCCGAGGATGTCGTCCGCCCGCCCGCTGGGGGTGATGACCGTGTCGATGCCGATGCTGCCGGTGACGATGAGGCTCATGGAATCTCCGAGGTGGAATGTTCGATCTTGGCGCTGCAACCCCGACAAGGCCGCGACGCAGCCATGCGGGGCCTGGTTCATCCTGCGCATCCCGTTGAGCCTGTCAACCTCAAACCGCAACGATCCGGCGATCCGGCGGCTGTGAGCCGCCGGCTGCGATCCGCCGGCTGCGATCCGCCGGCTGCCGGCTGCTTCTCAAAACTCAGAACTCGATCGGGCACGCGGCCAGGCACCGGTCGATGCGGTCGAGCGCAGCGCGCTTGCCGAGGATGTCGAGCGTGGCGTCGATCGGCGGGCTGACGGTTCCGCCGGATACGGCCACGCGGATCGGCTGGGCGAGTTTGCCCATGTTCAGCCCGCGCCGGTCGCAGAACCGCCTGATCGCCTCGTGCGCCGCGGCGCCGAAGCCCGCTTCGGGCAGATCATCGAGCATCGGACGGAACCCGCGCAGCAGCGCCGCCCCGTTCGGCTCGCCCTTGAGCATCGACTTCTTCACGTTCTTCTCGTCGAAGTCCCAGGTGATCGCACTGTCATCAACGAAGAAGAACCTGCCCTGGATCAGCGGATCGCGCAGGGTGGTGCTGCGGGGTTGATAGGCGGCGCAGAACACGGCAAATCGTGGATCGGTTTCACCCGCGAACATCGGTGAATGATCCAGCATGGAGGCGTTCACGGGCAATGCCCAGACCCGTCGGGCAAAATCGTCGATCAGCAGTCTTTGGATGGCATCGGCATTGAATCGTGCCAGCTTGGCACGATCGAACTTCGCGTTGGATTTGCCCACACGCTTCAGATCGAAGTGTTCGGTGAGGTACTCGCGGGTGATCTGCTGTTCGTCGACCTGCCCCCCGGGGTTCCAGCCGAGCAAAGCGAGGTACGTGCACAAAACGTCGGGCAGGTAGCCAGACCCTCTGAAGTCACTCACGTCGATCTCGGGAAGCGTCAGACCCAGGTGCCGCGCGATGGCGCGGGCGATGGCGAGGTCGTCGTTCTTCTGGTCGAGGAATTCGGCGAACGCGTCGGGGGCGATCGGTTCGAGTCCGCCGGGGCAGGGCGCGGCGGTGAGCCCCGCCTCGCGCGCCGCCTGGCGTGCGGCCTTGGCCTTATCCCGTTTGCTCATCTTCGAGCCGTCGGGGTTGAAGATCAGGGGAATGTGGGCGTACGCCGGCGTGGGCAGGTCGAGCGCCTGCTGGAGGGCGACGTGTTTGGGGGCGTTGTTCAGATGTTCCTGCCCCCGGATCACGTGGGTGACGGCCATGTCGGCGTCGTCGACGATCACCGCGAGGTGATAGGTGGGCATCTTGCCGCCCGAGTCGCCCTTGCGGATGACGAAATCCTCGACCTCGCCAGCCTGCACGGTCACCGGGCCGAGCACCTCGTCGTGCACGGTGATGTCGTGGCCGGGCATTTTGAAGCGGATCGCGCCCTCATCCTCATACGCCCGACCGGCGGCGATGAGTTGGTCGACCGCGGCGTTGTACCGATCAAGGCGCTGACTCTGGCGCGGTTCAGCGCCTGGGTTGTCCCAGGCCAGACCGAGCCAGCGGAGGTCTTGGAGGATGCCGTCGGTGGCCGGGGCGCTGGAACGGGCGCGGTCGGTGTCTTCGATGCGCAGAAGAAAACGCCCGTGTTGGCGGCGGGCGAAGGCCCAGTTGAACAGGGCGGTGCGGGCGCCGCCGACGTGCAGGGCGCCGGTCGGGGAAGGGGCAAAACGGGTGACGACGTCTGAATCAGCCATGCGGCGATTGTAGCACACGCGCGCCGATGAGGTTCGAGCAATCCGATGATGGCCGGTCCACCATGATTCCCCGCCGACCGGCGCGAAGATTCCCGGGTCCGGCGTGTCAGCCGCGGCGCTGCTGTCTGGCCCAACTGTCGCGCAACGTGATGGTGCGGTTGAAGATCGGCCGATCGCGCGAGCCGTCGGGGTCCGGCGTGAAGTAGCCCAAGCGCTCGAACTGGATCGGATCGCCGGGCTTGAACGCCAACAGCGACGGCTCGAGCTTGCAGCCGGTGCGCACGCTCAGCGATTCGGCGTTCACGTTGTCCAGCCAGTCGCCGCCTTCGTCCACCTCTTCGGGGTCTTCCTTCGTGAACAGGTGATCGTACAGCCGCACCTGCCCGTCGACCGCGTGATCGGCGCTGACCCAGTGCAGCGTGCCCTTGACCTTCCGCACCTTGCCGTCGGCGTCGGGCGGGGGGTTGTTGCCGCCGCGCGTGTCAGGGTCGTAGGTGCAGTGCAGTTCCACCACCCGGCCCGAATCGTCCTTCACGACCTTGTCG
The DNA here is from genome assembly GCA_964395825.1 of uncultured Planctomycetaceae bacterium. Classification (GTDB taxonomy): domain Bacteria; phylum Planctomycetota; class Phycisphaerae; order Phycisphaerales; family Zrk34; genus JANQFT01. Next base: position 23,308 of record CAYNCM010000039.1, on the reverse strand, counting down.
CAGGTGATCCAATAGGCGCTGCGCAACCGCACTTCCCGCCCGGGGGCCAGGCGGAAAAACTTGCGCGGCGGGTCTTCCATGAAGTCTTCGCGCTCGATGAACAGATTCCGGCCGAACGGAACCTCGCGCCGGCCCGCCGAGGCGTCCTCGGGGTTGTTCGCGACGGTCATCTTCTCCGTGCGGCCTTGGTCGTAGTTGGTGATCACCACCTTCAGCGGATCGAGCACGGCCATGCGGCGCTGGGCGATCTTGTTCAGATCGTCGCGCAGCACGCTTTCCAGACGCGCGATTTCGATGTTGTTCTCCCGCTTGGCCACGCCCACCTCGTCCCAGAACCGGCGGATCGACTGCGGCCGGAAACCGCGACGCCGCATCCCCCGAAGCGTCGGCATCCGAGGATCATCCCAGCCGTCCACCACCTTCGCCTCGACCAACTGCGCCAGTTTCCGCTTGGACGTGACCATGTACGTGATGTTGCCCCGGGCGAATTCGATCTGCCGCGACTTGTACTTCACGCCCGGCGGGTACGCGCCCGCCTCGGCCAGACGGTCGATGAACCATTCATACAGCGGCCGGTGAATCTCGAAGCTCGTGTCGCACAGCGAATGCGTCACCCCTTCGATCCAGTCGCTCTGGCCGTGGGCCCAGTCGTACATCGGGTAAATGCACCACGCCTCGCCGGTCCGGGGATGGGCCGCGTGGAGAATCCGGTACATCACCGGATCGCGCATGACCACGTTGGGCGCGGCCATGTCGATCTTCGCCCGCAACACCCGCGAACCGTCCGGGAACACGCCTTCCTTCATCCCGCGGAACAGTTCAAGACTTTCAGCCGGCTGGCGCGTGCGGCAGGGCGATTCGACGCCCGGCTCGGTCAGCGTCCCGCGCGATCGGCGAATGTCCTCGGCCGACTGATCGTCCACGTAGGCATGGCCGCGGGCGATCAGAATCTTCGCCCATTCGTACAGCCGCTCGAAGTAGTCCGAGGCGAAACACCGCTTCGCCCACGCGAAGCCCAGCCAGCGCACGTCCTCGGCGATCGCGTCGATGAACTCCATTTCCTCCTTCATGGGGTTGGTATCGTCCAGGCGCAGGTTGGTCGACCCGCCGTACTTCGCCGCACTGCCGAAGTCGATGCAGATGGCCTTGGCGTGGCCGATGTGCAGGTAGCCGTTCGGTTCGGGCGGAAAGCGGGTGACGACCGCCGGATAGCGCCGGGCATCGAGATCGCGCTCGATCTCGGTGTGGATGAAGTTCGTCGCCGCGGGGGGGGCCGATTCGCTCATGGCCGAGAGCGTACGCGCGGCATGGCCAAACGGCAAGCGGATGCGATCGCCCCCGGCCGGGACCCTCCGGTCCGTCGCGGGGCTCAGGGAGCCGCCCCAGGCCGAGCGAGATGGGTCAACCCGTCGCGCCACATGGCCAGGGTCAGCAGCGTGAACAGGCGATGGGTGTGGTCGGCGCGGCCGTCGGCGTGTTGTTCGATCATGCGATGAACCTGCGCGGGGCGGCAGCCGAGTTCGGCCAGGTGATCGGTCCCCAGAAGCCAGTTGCGTAACAGGGCGCGGCAGTCATCGCGGAACCACCGGCCGATCGGCACGGCGAACCCCATCTTGGGGCGTCGGACGATGTCCGGGGGCAGCAGGGGGGCGGCGACCCGGCGGAGCAGCTTTTTCGGGTGACGCCCCGGGGCGAGCACCGCCAGCGGGACGTGGGCGGCGAAGTCGATCACCTGCGTGTCGAGCAGCGGGCAGCGCACCTCCAAAGCCACGGCCATCGAGGCCCGGTCGGTCTTGCGGAGCAGGTCGAACGGCAGGTAGTTCGCCAGGTCCCATCTTCGGGCGCTTTCGGCCGGATCGGTGGGGGGGGAATGATCGGGCCAGTCGGGCGGGGCGTCGATGGGGGCCACGTCGAAGCCCAGTCGGCCGATCTGTTGCGGGTTGAACAGGCGGACGATTCGCAGGTACTGCCCGGCGGCATCGCGGGCCCGTGCGGCGTCGGCCAGTCGCCCCAGGCGCGCCCGGCGGGTCTTGCCCTCGGCGCCCGCGCCCAGGCCCGCAGCGCCCGGCACGAGGCGCAGCCACGCCGCATGCCGCCCCAGCAGACGCACCGCCCGGTAGCGGTCGTAACCGCCGAACAGTTCATCCCCCCCGTCGCCGGACAGCGCCACCGACACGTGCTCGCGGGTCGCGCGGCTCAGCCAGAAGGTCGGCAGGATCGAACTGTCGCCGAACGGCTCGCCGAGCGTGGCGATCAGGTGTTTCAGGTCGTCTTCGACCTTCGGATGGGCGATCAGTTCGTGATGCTCGGAGCCGATGTGTTCGGCCACGCGCCGCGCGAAGGGGCCTTCATCGTAAGCGGCCTCGGGCATGGCGACGCTGAAGGTCTTCAGGCGCTCGCCGCCGAGTTGCTTCTGGGCGACGGCGGCGATGAGCGAACTGTCGATCCCGCCGGACAGAAAACAACCCAGCGGCACGTCGGCTTCCAGTCGGGCGTTGACCGCTTCGGTAATCAGTTCGGTCGCGCCTTCGACGGCGCCGCGGTCGGTCACCGAGCGCGACAGCGGCGGGGGCCGCCAGTAACGCTCGATGGTGATGCGGGCATGGCCGGCCGTTTCGACCCGCATCCAGTGACCGGCGGGCAGTTCGGTCACGCCCCGCAGCACCGAATCGCAACCGGTGTAGCCGAACGTCAGCAGCCGGCCGAGCGCCGCGCGGTCGATGTCGGGCGTCGCATCCAAACCGGCCAGCAGCGAGCCGATCAGACTGGCGAACACGACCTGCCGGTGGTCGCGGTACAGGTGCAGCGGCTTCTTGCCCACCCGGTCGCGGGCGCAGAACAGCGATCGGTGTTGGGCCTCGTACACCGCGAAGGCGAACATGCCGTGAAGATGCTTGGGCAGTTCGGCGCCCCACTGGCGATAGCCGTGCAGCAGCACCTCGGTGTCGCAGTGATCGGTGACGAAGCGATGGCCCAGCGCCTCGAGCTGGCTTCGCAGTTTGCGGTGGTTGTAGATCTCGCCGTTGAACACGAGCCACAGCGCGCCATGTTCGCCGGCCGGCGGAACGGTCATCGGTTGATGCCCGCCCATCAGATCGACCACCGCCAGCCGCGTATGCGCCAGCCCGCAGCGGTCGACGATCCGCAGGCCTCGCCCGTCCGGCCCGCGCGGGCGCAACGGCAATATCATCCGATCGAGCGTCGCCGGCTCGATCGGCCGATCGTCAAATCGAATTACGCCGGCAAGGCCGCACATGAGCCGGATTCCATTCAGGGCCGCGGCTTGTCGCGGTGCGCGGCGGAACCGCGACGCCCAACGTCACTTCGCCGTCGGAGCGATGCGAAGATGCAGTTCTTCGAGTTGCTTCGGATCGACGGGCGCGGGGGCGCGGGTGAGCAGGTCGACGCCGGCCTGGGTTTTGGGGAACGCCATCACGTCGCGGATGTTGTCGGTGCCGCACAGGTGCATGACGATGCGGTCGAGGCCGAAAGCGATTCCGCCGTGGGGCGGCGCGCCGTATTGCAGGGCCTCGAGCAGGAAGCCGAACTTCTCCCGGGCGGCCTGTTCGTCGATGCCCAGCAGGCCGAACACCTGTTGCTGGACGTCGGGCCGATGGATACGCACGGACCCCCCGCCGAGTTCGCTGCCGTTGAGCACCAGGTCGTACGCCTTGCTCATCACGCCGGCCGGGTCGGTGGCCAGCTTGTCCAAATCGTCATCGGCCGGGGCGGTGAACGGGTGGTGCAGGCTGTCCCATCGCGCGTCGTCTTCGTTCCACGCGACCAGCGGAAAATCGACCACCCACAGCCACTCCCATTGGCCCGGCTGGATGAGGTCCATGTCGCCGGCCAGCTTCAGGCGCAACTCGCCCAGCACGCGGTCGACCACTTCCCGGCGCCGGTCCACGCCGAAGCACAGCAGGTCGCCTTCTTCGGCGTCGGTGGCTTCGAGGATCTGCGCGGCGACCGGCTGAATGAACTTGGCGATGCCGGTCTCGAACTGGCCGCCGGCGATCACCTTGGTCACGGGCAGCCCGCCGCCGCCGAACTGCTGGACGAACGGGGCATAGCCGTCGGTCTGCTTGCGGGTCAGCTTCGCCCCGCCGGGCACGCTGATGGCCTTGACGATGCCGCCGGCCTCGATGGCCTTGTTGAACACGTTGAACGCGGTGCCCTGGACCGCCTCGGTCACGTCGACCAGCTCCAGGCCGAACCGCAGGTCCGGCCGGTCCGAGCCGTACCGCCCCACCGCCTCGGCGTAGGGCATCCGCCGAATCGGCGGCACGTCCACCTCCCGCACCTGTTGCCAGAGGCGGCGGACCATCTGTTCACAGACGTTCATCACGTCGTCGGCGTCGACGAAGCTCATCTCCAGGTCGAGTTGGGTGAACTCCGCCTGACGGTCGGCGCGGGGATCCTCATCGCGGAAGCAGCGGACGATCTGCACGTATTTGTCCAGCCCGGCCACCATGAGAATCTGCTTGAAGAGCTGCGGACTCTGCGGCAGGGCGTAAAACGAACCGGCCTGCAGGCGCGACGGGACCAGGTAGTCACGCGCCCCCTCGGGCGTCGACCGGCAGAGGAACGGCGTTTCAACTTCGTAGAAGCCCTGCTCGTCGAAGTAGTCGCGCATGATCTTCGACACGCGGTGGCGGGTGCGAAGAATCTGCTGCATCCGCGGTTGGCGCAGGTCGATGAACCGGTACTTCAGCCGCCGGTCCTCGCTCACCTTGTGCGCCTCGTCGGGGGCGAACGGCGGCGTCTGGGCCTTGTTGAGAATCTCCACCTCCAAACAGTCCACCTCGATCTGCCCGGTCGGCAGCTTCGGGTTGGCCATGCCTGCTTCTCGCCGGACCACCTTCCCCCGCACCGCGACCACATCTTCATGGCGCAGGCGGTCGGCCGTTGCGTGGGCGGCGGTGTTTTCCGGGTGGAAAACCAGTTGCGTCAGCCCTTCGCGGTCGCGCAGGTCGATGAAAATCACCCCGCCGTGATCGCGGTAGTTGTTCACCCAGCCGGCCAGGGCCACTTCGTGGTCGACATGGTCGAGGCGCAACTGTCCGCAGTGGTGGGTTCGCTTGAGCATGGTGGGGTCCGTTGCCTGAAATCCAGTGAAACGACCCATGATAACAGCGGCACAGGCAATGCGCAAGCGCCCCGGCGGTTGAAAACCGACGCCGGCGGGTCATGCGGGCGCGTCGACGCTCTGCGGGGGGGCGCATCAAAAAACGGGCTGCCGAGCGAGTTGTGCTTGAAGCGACGGTCTGGTGAAACTTTCCCGCGTTTTACGTCGGCCGGCGCTATCGTCGAGGGAACGTCCGGCGGACTCGCGGGGTCGGGGTTCGGTTTCGCTTCGTTCTTCTCTACTCTCTCTCGATAGCCCGATCGTTAAGGCCGATTGAAAATTACACCACGAACCGCGGACCGGCAAGCGGAATCCTCACAATCCTAACGGTTTTTCCATCTTAACATGCCCGGCGGGTTCGCTCTTCCGCCGGCCCGGTGCCGCGTTTGCCTCTACTCCACCGTGACGCTCTTGGCCAGGTTCCGCGGCTTGTCGACGTCGTGGCCACGGATCACCGCCGCGTGGTAGGCCAGCAGTTGCAGCGGGATCACCGAGACGATCGGCTGGAGCGGTTCGGGCACGTGGGGCACGCGGAAGACGGTGTTGGCGTACTGGTTGATTTGCTCATCGTCCTCATCGGCGACGGCAATGATGCGGCCGCCGCGGGCGCGGATTTCCTCGATGTTGCTGACGACCTTGTCGTACTGGCTGCCCTTGGGCGCGACGAACACCACGGGCATGCCCTCGTCGACCAGCGCGATCGGGCCGTGCTTCATCTCCGCGGCGGGCATGCCTTCGGCGTGGATGTAGCTGATCTCCTTGAGCTTCAGCGCCCCTTCCAGCGCGGTGGGGTAGTTGTAGCCGCGCCCGAGAAACAGCCAGTTCTCGCGATCGACCACCTTGGCGACCTCGTCGCGGATGTAGTCGGACTGTTCGAGCACCCGGCGGACGTGCTCGGGCATTTTCTCGAGCGCTTCGAGATAATGGGCGATGACCTCGTGGCTGAGGAACTTGCGCCGCCCGATGAACAGGGCGATCATGGTCAGCACGGACATCTGGCCGGTGAAGGCCTTGGTGGAGGCCACGCCGATCTCCGGCCCCACGCGCAGGTACACCCCCCCGTCGGTTTCCCGGGCGATGGTGGTTCCCACGGCGTTGACCACGCCCAGCGACATGGCGCCGCGTTCCTTGGCTTCACGCAGGGCCGCGAGGGTGTCGGCCGTCTCGCCGGACTGACTGACGGCGATGACCACCGTGCCGTCTTCGAGGATGGGATTGCGGTAGCGGAATTCACTGGCGTATTCGACTTCCGCGGGCACCTTGGCCAGGTCTTCCAGCAGGTACTCGCCGACCAGGCACGCGTGCCAGGCGGTGCCCTGTCCGGTGAGGATGACCCGGCGGGCGCGGACGATATCGCGGGCCAGGGGGGCCAGCCCGCCGAGCACCACGCGCCCTTCTCGCTTGTCGATGCGCCCGCGCAGCGTGTCGGTCAGGCTCTGAGGCTGCTCCATGATCTCCTTGAGCATGAAGTGGCCGTAGCCGTCCAACTCGATCTGCTCCAGCGACATTTCCAAATCCAGCGTTTCGGGCGAGACCTCGACGTTGTCGATGGTGGTGGTGCGCATCTCCGGCCCATCGTCGGTGACGGTGAGCTTGGCCACGTGGTAGTCATCGAGCGCGATGACCTGGGTGGTGTGGGCGATGATGGCGGCGGCGTCGGAGGCGGCGATGTAGCTTTGATCGCCCAGGCCGATGATCAGCGGCGAACCCTTGCGGGCGACGACCAGCGTGCCGGGTTCCTTGACGCTGACCACGGCGATGGCGTACGCGCCGGTCACCTCGCGCAGGGCCGACTGCACCGCGGCTTCCAGATCCAGCCCGCCGGCGTTGTGCAACTCACCGACCAGTTGGGCCAGCACTTCCGTGTCGGTTTCCGACTGGAACGAATGGCCCTTCTTCTTCAGGTAGGTGCGCAGGGCGGTGTAGTTTTCGATGATGCCGTTGTGGACCAGGGCGATGGTCTCGCCGTCGTCGCGGTGGGGGTGGGCGTTGGTTTCGTTGGGGATGCCGTGCGTCGCCCAGCGGGTGTGGGCGATGCCGAGCGATCCCTCCAGCCCGCCGAAGTCGGCCAGCTTCTGCTCCAGCACACTGATGCGCCCCTTGGCCCGGAGGACCTTCAGTCCACCGGCGTGGGCGACGGCCAGCCCGGCCGAGTCATAACCGCGGTATTCCAGACGCTTGAGACCCTCCAGCAGAAGCGGCTGCGCCTGCTTGGGACCGACGTACGCAACGATTCCACACATGTTGGCTCCTGTCGTGTTGCCAGCGCTCGCGAGGGACGTGAATCCTCTTGAGGTTGATCGGCGAATGGCGCTTCGGGCTGTAGCCGCGATCACCAGCCATTGTACCTGCCCAGGGCGTTGACCGCTGGGACGTCCCACGCCGCCCGGCGGTTCGTGAGGATTCGGCAAACCGGACCGCAGCGCTACGGCACCTCGGTCGCGCCGCCGGGTTGGTCGGGGATTTCCACGTGATCGGCCCGCCAGGCGCCTGATTCGTCCATCCGGTGGTGGAGCAGTTGCCACGGCGGGTCGGAGGCCGGATCGACCGACAGACCCCAGAAGCCTTGGCCGGCGGGGTGGCCCGGACCGGTCAGCACGGGCGCGCCGGTGTTGACGATGGTCAGGTTCGTCGCCTGGGCGTGTCGGAAGCACCACGGCCGATGCACGTGGCCGTGCACGTACAGCACCGGATTGTCCAGGCGCAGGGTGTCGACCAGCCGGGCGGCGTTGCGCAGCGCGTGGGAGCGCGGCTCGGGTTTCGTCCCCGGCGGCGTGCCGATCGGATAGTGGCACAACACGATCAGGCAATCACCTTTGCCAAGGTGCGGACGAATGTGGCGGTCGAACGCGCGGAGCTGATCTTCGTCCAACGCGCTGCCGGCAAAGGCGACGGTGGCCCTGGTCGGATCGAAGGCCGCCAGGTGCACCCGGTCGGTCAGTGCGCGATGGTGCGGCCAGCGGTCGGCGGTGTGGTCGGTGAAGTGGCGCTCCAGCCGCTTCGTGCGGTCGGCGGTGAAAGTGTAACGGTCGTGATTGCCCGGCACGATGAAGGTGTCGAACCGTTCGAGCAACGGCGCCAGCGCCGCGCGGGCGTCGGCGAATTCACCGCGCAGCGCGGTGGTGGTCAGGTCGCCGCTGCACAGAATCGCATCGGGCGACAGATCGGCGATGCGCCTGACCACCTCAGGCAGCAGATCGGTGCGCAGACGCGACCGGCGGTTGAGCCAGAGATTCATCTGACCCAGAATCCGCTTGCTCAGCAGATGCCACGGCGCCACGGCCAGGCGGTAGACGTGCACATCGCCGACCAGCGCCAGCCGCAGCGCCACGGGGGCGGCCGCCGCCGCCTTTCCGGCCGGGTGCGGCGGACCCACGGCATGGGGTTCATTCGTCCGGCTCATCGGTCATCACGATACCACCATCCACCTCGACCGACCAAGCGGAGCCGGCGCCGCGCGGCGAACATCGCTGCAACGTCACCCGGCGGCGGGGTTTGTGCATGCGCGCGGTACCTTGACACCCGCGCCCGCCACCGATACCTTGCCTCGTGCGGCGCGCTGACCCGCTGCGGCCCGTTCGTGACTGCTTCTCCGCGGAGACCGCCCATGCCATCCATCCGTCGATCGTTGCTCGTGGTCTGCCTGCTCATGCTGACCGGGCTGTTCACGCCGCCTTTGCGGGCCCAGGATGCCCTGCCCACCGACCTGGTCATGAACGCCCAGGAACTGACCGCCGATCAGATCGACACCGTGCGCCGGTACGCCAGGCGCTGGGCCCAGCCGCTGCTGGCCGGCGAAACGCTCGAAGCCACCACCATCGCCCGCGACAAACTGCTCGAACCGCTCCGCCGGCCCAGCGCCGGTGAAGCGTTCGTGAGAGCCTATTCCACCGTCGTCGCGACGACACTGGAGCCGGCGCCCCGACACGCCAGCCCGCTGGTGCGGCTGAACACGATGGTGGTGGTGGGGCAGTTGACCGGACCGGCCGCGGTGCAGTTGGCCGCCCAGGCCCTGCACGATGAGAACACCGGCGTGCGCTACTGGGCGGCCAAAGCCATCGCCCAGGCCACCGGCAGCGGCCCCACTTTGCCCGATGACCTGGCCAACGACCTGACGAAGGAACTGGTCGGCGCCATCAGCGCGGAAAACGATGCCTACACCCGCGAACAGATGAGCCTGGCCCTGGGGGGCCTGCGATCGCCCGCCGCCCGCCAGGCGATGCTCGACATGCTCAACAACCGGCTGAAGACCTACGTTCAGCGCGGCCTGACCGAAGACCTGCGGGGTGAAGTGTCGGGTTTGCAGCGGTCGCAACAGGGGTTGATCGTCGACGTCATCCGCAACCGCGCCAGCCACGCCGAGGTGCGCCGCTTCGTCATCGTGGTTGCCAAGTACCTGCAGGTGATCGCCCGGGCGGTCCAGAGCGAACAGGCCATGGACGAATCGGTCCGGCCGATCTGTGCCGAACTCATCGACCAGAGCGAGCAGATGCTCAACTGGGCGGTGAAGCGGTTCGACCCCCAGCACGTCGGCGAAGGGCCGGAGCTGACCGCCCCGTTCAAGACCGGCCAGATGCCGCAGTTCGTCCTGGCGGTCTACGACTGGATCGGCACGCCGAATACGCCCGGCCTGCTGCAAACCACGAAGATCAACATCCCCGCCGAGGATGTGCAGCCGCCCGCCGCGAACGACGCCGACTGATCGCGCCGCCGCGGCCATCGTGATCGTGATCCCGTCATGCGACTGGCCCTGTGTGTGCTGATCCTGATCGCCCTGCTGGCCCTGGCCCTGGCGTGGCAGCCGCCGGCCGTCCGCGCGGACCTCCGCATCGCCTATGTCGGCAGCGTCCAGACCCTCGACCCGTCCCAGATGCAGGCGTCGCAGGATATCCGGTTCGGCTATGCCCTGTTCGAAGGGCTGACCCGTTTTAATCCCTACACCTTCCAGGTCATCCCCGGCGTCGCCGAACGCTGGAACGTGTCCGATGATCGACTGACCTACACGTTTCATCTTCGCCCCGACGCCCGCTGGTCGAACGGCGACCCGCTCACCGCCGCCGACTTCGCCGACACCTGGCGGCAGAACCTCATGCCCGACTGTGCCGGGCCCTATCACGAATTCCTGCTGCACCTGCGCGGCGGGCGGGCGTTCGCCGACTGGTGCACGCAGTCGCTGCAGGCGATTCACGCCCAACCGGACGCCGCCGATCGGCGCGAACGGGCCGAGCAACGACTCGACGAGGCCGTCGATCGCTTCGTCAAAACGGTCGGCGTCAACGCGGCCGATGATCGCACGCTCATCGTCCAGCTCGATCGGCCCGTGCCCTATTTCCTGGAAACCGTCGCGTGCTGGGCGATGTTCCCGTTGCACGCAAGCGTGATCGACTCGGCGGCGCTGGACGAGGGAACGTGGATGCTGCGGCGAGATCCGCAATGGACGCGGGCCGGACGCATGATCTCCAACGGGCCGTACCGGCTGGCCGAATGGCGCTTCAAGCGGCGCATCATCCTTGAGCGGAACGAGCATGACCCGAACGCGGGGGCGGTGGGCTCGCCGCGGATCGCCGCGCTGAATTTCACCGGCCACATCGCCGCGTTCAACGCCTACGAATCGGGGGCGATCGACCTGATTTTCGGCGTGGCCGCGCCGTTCCGGGCCGAGCTGGTCGAGGCCGCCCGCGACGGTCGGCGCGATGACATTCATCCGACCAACAACTGGGGCACGTACTACTTCACCATCAACTGCCGGCCGACGCTGCCGGACGGGTCGCCCAATCCCTTCGCCGATCCGCGGGTGCGAAAGGCGCTGGCGATGGCCGTGGACAAGCAGGACATCGTCGATCACGTCACCCGCGCCTATCAGCAGGTCGCCCAGACCTTCATCCCGCCGAACAGCATCGCCGGCTACACCGCGCCGCGGGGATTGGACGGTTCGGCCGACGAGGCCCGCCGGCTGCTCGCCGAGGCCGGCCACCCGGGCGGCGACGGGCTGCCCACGGTGGTGCTGATGTACAACAGCGGCGGCGGGCACGAGAAAGTCGCCCAGGCGATCAGTCGCATGTGGCAGGAGCGGCTCGGCGTCGACGTGACCTTCCGCGTGATGGAGTGGAAGGTGTTTCTCGACGCCCGGCATAAGGGCGCGTTTACCGTCGCACGCTCCGGCTGGTTCGGCGACTATGGCGACCCGACCACCTTTCTCGACCTGTTCGCCACCGGCAACGGCCACAACGACGCGGGCTTCAGCGATCCGCATTACGATGACCAGCTCGCCCGCGCCGCCGCCGAACGCGACCCCGAACGGCGCCTTGATATCCTTGCCGAAGCCGAACGCTACATCCTCCAGGAACAGGTGCCCCTCATTCCCCTGTACCACTACCGCCTGATCCACGCCTACGACCCGGCCCGCATCCAGGGCGTTTCCCACCACCCGCGTAACCTGCAGATGCTGCATCGGATCGAAAAGGTCGATCGCCCCGCGTCTGTCGGAGGGAACCCGCGGGATCCCGCGGTGGACCGCGCGGTTCCCCCAGGTCGGATGGAGCATTGAGGAGTTCGGTGTGCTGGCCCTGATCGCCCGACGCCTGATTCAACTGCCGGTGCTGCTCGTGGTGATCTACACCACGACGTTTGGGCTGGCGTGGCTGGTGCCGGGCAATCCACTGGAGCAGGAAGGCCGCAAACCCCCGCGCGAGGTCGAGCAGGCGATGCGGGCGCGATACCACCTGGACGATCCGGTGCGGTTCTACGGCCAGTACCTGGCCGGGGCGGTGCGGGGCGATTTCGGGCCTTCGCTGACCTACAAGGACTGGACGGTGAGCCAGATCATCGCCGCGTCGCTGCCGGTGAGCGTGCAACTGGGCGCCGCGGCGATCATCGTGGCGATGGTCGTCGGCGTGACCGCGGGAACGCTCGGGGCGGTGCGCCGGGGCGGGCCGGGCGACTGGGCGGCGATGTCCATGGCCATCGTCGGCATCAGCCTGCCCACGTTCGTGACCGGCTCGGTGTTGCTCGGCCTGTTCGGGCTGTGGTGGCGCCTGCTGCCGGTCGGCGGCTGGGCAAGCGGGAAGCAGATGATCCTGCCCACGGTGACGCTGGCGTTGCCGTTCGCCGCGTACATCGCCCGACTCACCCGGCTGGGCATGATCGACGTGCTGTCGAGCGACTTCATCCGCACCGCCCGGGCCAAGGGACTCAGCGGACGGCGGGTCATCATGGACCACGCCCTGAAGGTGGCGTTCCTGCCGGTGCTCAGTTTTCTCGGTCCCGCCGCCGCGGCCGCGATGACCGGTTCGTTCGTCATCGAACAGGTCTTCAACGTGCCCGGCGTGGGCCAGCACTTCGTCGCCGCCGTGCAGAACAAAGACCTGTTTCTCATTATGGGCATCGTGCTGGTCTACGCCACGATGCTGATTCTGTTCAACCTCGCGGTGGACGTGGCCTACCACTTCGTCGATCCGCGCATCGAACTGCGGTGATGCGTCAATTCCTGCAATTCTCAATGATGATTCGTCGACGTGTCGCTCCGCGGCACAGCCGCTTGCGCCGTGAACCGCTCTGAACGCCCCCCATCCGCCGGCCCTCTGGCCTGGAATGCGCTGGTCTCGGGCCTCTCCCGTTGCCCGGCCTCAACACCGGGCCCGATGAATGTTGCCCCAATACCACATCCGTCGGACCCGGCGCGCGGCCCGGCGGTGGGGATGTTTACGGATGTTTCTGTAACACGCTTCTGACGTGGGACTTGCGTTGGATTTCCGGCTCCGTGGCGTCGTTGGTGCCGCCCTGGCAAGGCCGTTGTTCGGTTTCTCCGTGGAGTTCGCGGAATTCGATTCGCCCGGAGATGACAGAGGGACGCTCGCCATGGATGAAAAAGCCTTCCAAGCCAAACTGGCCGAACTGATGGGTGAGATTTCCACGTTGCCCAAGGCCGAGAGACAGAAGCTGGAGAAGATGGCCGCCGCGACCCAGCACCGCCATCAGAAGCTCCGCAAGACGGTGTCCGACCTGCAGGAATCGCTGGACTACCTGCGGTTGAGCATCAAGTACCTGGTATTCGACCTGGAAGCGACGCGGCGGGAAAACAACTACCTGCGGAAGATGCTCGACGCCAATCAGCGCCACGATGACGAAGACGACGAGCATCAGGTCTGACCCCGTTCGCCCAGGCTGATCGGCCTGCGACGCGCTCGTCGGCCGATTGCGCTGGCGCCCTTGCCTGGCGGTCCCATCGCGGTCACCATATCGCCATGACCGCCCACGACGCGACAACCCGCGCCGGTCCGCATTCTGCGCCGCCCCTGGTCACCGCGCGGCAGACGGTGCACGTCGATGAACCGCTCGAACTGGCGTGCGGCCGCACGCTGCCGGCGATTGACGTGGCCTACGAAACCTACGGCGAACTGAACGCCGATCGCTCCAACGCCGTGCTCATCTGCCACGCGTGGACCGGTGATGCCCACGTGGCCGGCTACGCCCCCGGTGAAGATCCCAACGATCCCCAAACCAAGCCCGGCTGGTGGGATCATTACGTCGGCCCCGGCAAGGCGATCGACACGGACCGCTACTTCGTCATCTGTTCCAACCTGCTGGGCGGGTGCAAGGGCACGACCGGCCCGGGGTCGATCGATCCCGAAACCGGCAAACCGTACGGCCTGACGTTTCCCGTGGTCACCATCGCCGACATGGTCGAGGTGCAGAAGCGGCTGATCGATCACCTGGGCATCGACCGGCTGCTGTGCGTGACGGGCGGCTCGATGGGCGGGATGCAGGTGCTCGAGTGGATCGTGCGCCATCCCGAGCGCGTGTTCGGCGCGATCCCCATCGCCACCACGCCCTCGCTGGGCGCCCAGGCTCTGGCGTTCGACGCGGTGGGGCGCAGCGCCATCCGCTTCGACCCCGATTTTCACGACGGGCAGTACGACCAGCACCACACCAAGCCGCGGCGCGGGCTGGCGGTGGCGCGGATGCTCGGGCACATCACCTTCCTGTCCGAAGAGAAGATGCACGAGAAGTTCGGCCGCACGCTCCGCCACGGCGACGCGCTGAAGTACGACCTGACCAGCCAGTTCAGCGTTGAAACCTATCTCGATTACAAGGGCCAGCAATTCGTCGACCGGTTCGACGCCAACAGCTACCTGTACCTGACCCGGGCGATGGATTACTTCGACCTGGGCGCCGAGCGCGGCGGGGTGAACCGGGCCATGGCCGCCGCCGCCGCCCAGTGCCTGGTGATTTCGTTCAGCCACGACTGGCTGTTCACCTCGGACCAGTCGAAGATGATCGTGCGCGCCCTGGCCGGCGCCGGGCGAACGGTCACGTATCTCGACATCGCATCGAACTACGGCCACGATGCGTTCCTGCTGCCCAGTCACCACCAGGAACGGGCGATTCGCGGGTTTCTCGCCCGCCTCGACCACGACTGGCACCACCGCAAGGACCACGATCCGGCGGCGGAACTGTTCAGCGAGGCAGTTGACGAGAAGCGCCGGCTGGACCTCGAGCGCATCCGCGATCTGGTTTGCGACGCCGACAGCGTGATCGACCTCGGCTGCGGCGAAGGGGCGTTCCTGCAGCACCTCAAGGCGCGGGGCTGTGCGAAGGTCCAGGGCGTGGACGTTGATCCGGAGCGCGTGGTGCAGTCGATCGAGCGTGGGGTGGACGCGGTGCAGGGCGATCTCGACGCGCCGGAGGGCCTGTTCCCCGATCGGTCGTTCGAGTACGTCGTGCTCAGCCGCACGTTGCAGGTGGTGCGCCGGCCGGCGGTGGTGGTCGACGAGATGCTGCGCGTGGGCGGGCGCGGGGTGATCAGTTTCCCGAATTTCGGTTACTGGCGCAACCGTCACCAGATCGCCTGGACGGGGCGGGTGCCGGTGACGCGCAACTTGCCGTTCGACTGGGCCAGCACCCCGAACCTGCATCACCTGTCGATGAAGGATTTCGAAAAGTGGTGCGCCGAGCGAGGCATCCGCATCGAAACGCGCATCGCGATGGACTACGAGTCGGCGAACGAAATCCGCTGGCTGACCAACGTTCGCGCCACCGATGCGATCTACGTCATCAGCCGGGACTAGGATTGCGTTTGCACCCAAGATTCGGGAATCGGTTTTGGCCTCGACCCGCGGGGGAGCGCTTCGACACCGCTGGCGGCTAAACTTCCCGCCGAAGATCAACGGCAGAGACGGGACTAGCGTGCGATGAATCGGAGGCATCACCAAGGGCGCAGAAGCACAAAGCCGCCAAGGCCGAATCGGTTCTGTGGTTCGTGTCTTGGCGTCCTGGTGTGCTTTGCGATTTTCCCGGCCGGTTGCGGGCGGCAGGAGGCGTCGGAGCGGCGTCGGGGGCTGACCGCGGCGCAGGCGAGGCTGGTGGCGATGCGTCAGGCTTTGGAGGAAGACGGGGCATGGCGAAGCGGGGCGCTGTCGGTCGAGGCGTCATCGGTGATGGTGGCCGCGGACGGCGCATTGGTGCTGGGCGGTCGGGCCGGTGGCGATGGCGTGGTCATGCGGCGGATCGACCCGGAAACGGGCGAGCCGGTCGCCGAGTTCCGCGCCGCGTCGATTCGATACCTGGCGCTGAACGAGGCGACGATCGAGTGCCGCCTGACCGAGGTGCGCACGACGGATCCGGACACCGGTGAGCCGGTGCGCATGACGGAACTTCATTTTGCGATCCCGTTGGGCGAGGCGGCGGGGCGGGCGGAAGGGCGGTGAGTGCGGGCGAGGGTGTCGGGCCGGGCGGGTCTGCGCGGCGCCGGGCGGCAGGTCATGGATTCCCGGCGGCGGGGGGTTGGGGGTATAATGGTTGACGGTCCTGTCGCACCGTTGGGGGACCACGCCGCGAGCTTTGCGTTTTTCCGAGGTGGGCCTTGGCTAACAGTCGGATTCTATTCGCCGTCAGTTCGCCGTGGGCCAGTGAAAAGCTGGTGGACACGGCCAGGGATCTGGCCCAGCGTCTGAAGGCGTCGGTGGTGGTGGCCCACGTGGCCCAGCCGCTGGAAACCGACGACAGCGAAGACGACATGCGTCAGCGGGGCGAGCAGACGATCGGCACGTTGACCACGCGGCTGACCGAATCGAACATCACCGCCGAGAGCATTCTGCTGTTCGGCGACGACGTGGGCCGGGCGATCGTCAACGCGGCCAAGGCCCAGAAGGCCACGCTCATCGTGCTGGGCGCCAGCGGCAAGGGGCGGATGGCGCGGCTTCTGGCTGGCGACGTGCCGCGTCACGTCATCGACAACGCCGAGATTCCCGTGCTGATCTACCCGCCGGAGTGGAAGGGAACGATCTGACCGCCGGTGGTGCGATCCTCACTTGGGGTGGCAGTATTTCAGACGCTGTCCACTGGGGCAGTTGAGTTTGTCACTCATCAACTGTTCGCCCTGCGGGGAGTAGATGGGATACCACTGCTGGGCGTCGAGGCTGATCAACAGGCCCTGGCCTTCCATTTCGTAGTAGTACTCACTGAACTCTTCGTTCTGCTGGGCGGATTCGATCCGCTGCTTGGCTTCGGGGGTGTACTTCTCGAAATAGCCGACGAATCGTTCGTCCTCGCCGCAATCGCCGCAGGTGTAATAGTGCGCGCGGACGGCCTCGTTGCCGGCGGGACTGGTGATCGGCGGAATGAGCGTGGCTTCATCGGTGAACGTCTCACCGGTGGCCACGTCGTAGTAGTAGGCGTTGCCGGATCCGGTCGGGGTGGTGCGGCCCTGGCACTGGTAGAAGATGAAAAACAGGGCGAGGACCATGATCACGACGGCGATCACAGCGACCAGATTCTGATTTTCGTTCATCCATGCGCGAATGTTCATCGTACGGCCTTTCCCAGCAAAACGAGGTGATGGAGAATCGACAGGCGACTCGGCGCCGGCGTTTTTACCCCACGAATCCATCCGCGGACGACCGCGGAAGTGAACTGTACCGCCTCGGCATACAAAACCCCACGAGGCGGGCTTGACATAACTCTAACCCCCGCGGCCCGCCGATGCAATGCGGCTCAACCGCCCTGGCGGAACTTGTCGGCCCAGAGCACGATGTTGGTCATCAGCTTCTGCGCGGACGGCGTGTCGTAGCCGAACACGCCCCAGACCGGTTGGGCGACCATGGCTTCGGTCATGTCCTCGTGCGACAGGAGCACCCGCGGCTGACCGTCGATCATGATGCCCATCAGCAGCACCTGCCGCGCCGGGCCGGCCCGTTTCTTGTAGAAGTCGCGGAAGTCGACCCGCGTGCAGTCGAACCCGCCGATGTCCCGGCCGTGCACCACCGCCGCGGCGTGGGGGATCGGCTGAATCGGCTTGCCGGCAAACGCCTCGCCGAGCATTTTCTTGACCGAATCGAGGAACGCGAGCGTTTGGGGTGTCCCGCCGGGCGATTCGAACAGCACCGTCCCGCCGCCTTCGACGAATTGTCGGATGGCATCGGCCTGGGCGTTGGTGAAGGGGATTTCCTCGGTGCCGGTGATGTGGGCCAGCGAGGCGCCGGACGTGCCGAGTTCGGCCAGTTCGGGCGTTTCGATCGAAATGCTGACGGCCTTCTCGTTGGTCATGTAGTGGCCCTGCACGGTCCAGGCGCCGGGTTCGGGATTCCAGTTGGCCTGGTGCTTCGGTCGGGCGACGGTGATCGAGCGGCTGGGGCTTTGCTGCTGTTCGATGAAGTGTTGGGCGAGGCGCGGGCGGTGTTCACCGACTTCGGTGGCGTAGAGAAACACGTTGCCCATGGTGTACCAGTGATCGATCAGACGCTCGCTGCCGATCTGGAAGGCCTCGGCGATGTCGCGTGGAAAGTGAATCCACAGGTGGCGTACGCCGTTGTGGACTGAAAGCATTCGCGGTCCGCGGCGGACGGGGTAATTGATGTTGTACAGGTAATCGTCTTCGGCGAGGGCCTTCATTTCGTATGGCGGGAAAAGCCGGGCGGCGAGTTGCTGAACGCTTTCGGTGAACCCGTCGTTCGAGCCGTCGGCATGGGTGACCAGGATGCCGCCGAGATCGATGTAGCGTTTGAGCTTGGCGGCCTGGGAATCGTCGAGGGCCAGGGGTTTGTGGGAAGCGAGGTAGAGGACGGGCGCGTCGAGCCATTCGTGGGCCGGGCGGTCGATGCCCACGACCTGCCAGTTCATGGCCTGTTCGAACTCATCGCTGAGCCAGGCGTTGAGCATGGCCATGTCGCGCGGCCGGTTGTGCCAACTGTAGTCGGGGATTTTGAGTTTGTTGAAGGACACGGGCACGCGGCCGCGGGACAGGAAGATCAGCGCGAAGGAGGTCTCGACGACTTTGTCGCGTTTTCCGCTGAACGAGCCGTCGCCGCCCTGGTCCTGGACGAGCTTGTCGGCGATGGTCTGGTACCAGTCGCGGCCGCCGAAGTACTTGTATCCGCTGGCCAGGCCGACGCGCTCGACGCCGACGATGCCGTAGCCGTCTTTGGTGCTCGGGTTGAACTTCTGATCGAACCATTCGAGCCCGCGGTTGATGCGTTGCTGGGACGGGTGGGCGTCGGCGACGCCGGGGCGCTGGAAGGAAGAAGAATGGAGGAAGTCGCGGGTGATGAAGGCCATGGCCAGCCCGGCGGAGGTCATGTTCATGTTGGCATCGCGTCCGGGCGTGTATCCCCATCCGCCGTCGGCGGTCTGGCTGGCGGCGACCCAGCCTTCGACCTGCTGCCAGTAGCCGTTGGGAATCGAACCGGGGGCGCGCTTGGCGCATTCCCAGGCGCCCAGCACGCCGTACTGCGTGCAGGAATTGTCGATGGCGCCGTCGCCCAGTTCGTACCGGTAGCCGCCCTTGGCGTTGAGGCCGGTCTTGAGCAGCCCGGCGTCGCGCACCACCATGGGCAGGAAATTATCCGGCAGCTTCGGCCAGACGTGCGCCCGCAGACCCACGGCGTAGGTGCCCTTGGTTTCGACTTCGGACAACCATTGCATCGCCTGGCGCAGCTTCTGTTCCTGTTGCCATTCCTCGCCGGCGCTGAGCAGCGCGTAACAGACGATCGAGGTCCATCCGGCGTACTGCTTGCCCCCATGCCCCTCGCCGCCGGATTCTTTCTCGTCCCAGTGGCCCCAGGCGTGCTGCTGGCTGTAGAGGAACTGGACGCCCTTGCGGATGGCCTGGCGGACTTGCTCGTCGGTCACGGCCCGGCCGGTCGAGGCGCATAGGGCCACGGCCATCCCGGCCAGGGTCAGGATCAATCGTCTGCTTCTCATCGCACAGCTCCTGCGAAGATCGAGGCGGGAGGCCGGCACTTAAGGCCGGAAGAGGTACATCATTCGCGGCGTGGCGAGTTCGATCAGCAGCTTCCTCGCCGCTTCACCGTCCATTTTGACGCTCAAACGCCCCGGTGGGGTCGTCTTGACGCCCAGGATTTCCGACAGGCTCCCCCGCATGTCGTAGCGGATCACCTTGGCGTCGGGGCTGAGTGCGGCCCCGCGCTGGGCCGCGGCGATCGCATCGTCCAGATAGCCCACCTGGTCGATCAACTTCACCTGCCGGGCGTCGTCGGCGGTGTAGACCTTGCCGGTGCACAGGGCGCGGGCTTCGGCTTCGCTGAGCACGCCGCTGCGCCCCTGCACCACCACCTGGGCGAAACGCTCGTGCATCGCATCGATGAGGTCGCGCATGACCGCCCGGTCTTCGTCCGTCCAGTCGCGGAAGATGTTGTTCGCCGTGTCTTTGTCCGGCGAGCCGGTGGCGGTGATGATCTCCGGCTTGATGCCGAGTTTCTCCTCCATGAGTTCCTGGAAGGTCCAGGCGCTGGACATCACGCCGATCGATCCGGTGATGCTGGTGGGCTGGGCATAGATTTCATCGGCCCCGGCGGACACGTAATACCCGCCGCTGGCCGCGAGCGAACCGTAACTGGCCACCACGTAGAGGCCGCGCTCGCGCAGGCGGTTCACATCCCGCCACATTTCGTCGGAAGGCCCGACGAATCCACCGCCCGAGTCGATCCGCAGCACCACCGCGCGGACGTTCGGATCGTCCATCGCCTGTTCGACGGCGTCGTGGAAGAACATCGCCTGCATGGGATCGATCAGGCCGGTCACGGGAATGATGGCGATCTGCTGATGGCGGTTGCCGTCGCGGTAGACGCTGGTGGCCACGCCGGACTGGCTGAGGCTGGTGAACAGGCCGAGGTAGAAACCCAGGGCCAGACACCCGAACGCCACGCCGCCGAGGATGAACAGACTGCCGAAGATGCGGACCATCACGGCGAACACGCTCCGGCGAGGCGGTGGGGCGTAGGCGTAGGGGGCCGGTCCGGGCGAGGCGGGCGGCGGCGGGGGGTTGGGAGGTGAGTGCTGCGCGTCGGCCTCCGCGGGATAGTACTGATCGGTCATCTTACGCTCGTTGTGTTGGGCCGACAGGCGGGATCAGCAGGTCGCCAGGCAGGCGACTGCAGGACGTGCACATTGTACCCCAACCCGTTGGAACCGGGCAACTTTGGATCGCCCAACCCGATGGCGTGCCGCAGGCCGAGCCTCGGCGCAAAAAGACACAACGGACGCTCGGTGGGGCCTGCGCGTCCGTTGCATCAGTTGGGGGGTGTACAGGTCTTGTTCAGTTCGCCGTTTCGCCCCGGCGTCAGGCCGCGTCGGGTAAAACTTTCTCCCCTCCGCGAGCCGGTGCTCTAATCGGTCGGCTTTCTCCACCGGCCGTCTCGCCGCCGCCGCCCATTCTTCCCCTCCGTGGCGCCTTTCTCCCGCTGTTCGCCGGCTCTCCACACCAGCACCGGACTACGTGCACATGGTGTGCCAATCGCGCCGGTCTTTTCGTTTGTGGCGGTTTTTCCGGGAGTTTCCCGGGGTTTTCGGCTCCGACGGCCCGCCGGGCTGTGACATATGCCCCACCCGCGGGGGTGGCCCATGCCCCAGCACCCGCCTCGACGGGGTCTTGGTCAGCCCGTAGCATGGCTCGCCATGGCCCAGCACCTGCATATCGAACCGATCGGCGGCATCGCCGGCGACATGTTCCTCGGCGCCTGCATCGACCTGGGGGTCGAACCCGGCACGCTCGTCGCCGCCCTCGCGCCCCTCAAGCTCAACGTCCGCCTCTCCGCCGAGCCCGCCGTCCGCCACAGCATCGGCGGTACGAATTTTCACGTTCACGACCACGCCCATCATCACCGCCACGCGCCTTGCCATCCGACAGCCCACGCCCATCACCACCACACCGGCTACCGCGACATCATGGCGATGATCGACAAGATCGACCTTGCCGATCGCGCCCGCACGCGCGCCCGGGCCATCGTCACCAGGCTCGCCGAGGCGGAAGCCGCCGTGCACCACACGACGATCGACCACGTGCACTTCCACGAAGTGGGCGCGGTCGACTCGATCGTTGACATGCTCGGGGCGGCGGTCGCGCTGGAGGCCCTCGATGTCGATTCGCTCAGTTGCGCTTCACTGCCGCTGGGCCACGGCGAGGTGCGCTGCGCCCACGGCATCGTCCCGCTGCCCGCCCCGGCCACGGTCAACATCCTGCGCGGCATTCCCACCCACGGCGTCGACCGCCGCGGCGAAACCGTCACGCCCACCGGCGCCGCCCTCGTCGCCGCCCTCTGCGAACGGTTCGGCCCCCAGCCGCCCATGATCGTCGAACGCATCGGCTACGGCGCCGGCGATCGCGATGATGACGCCATCGCCAACGTCACCCGCCTGTGCCTCGGTCCACGGACCCCCTGAACCCCGACCCTTTCCCCGCCCCCAACCCCCGCCGCAAGATCAGCGCGATCCACTCCAGTTCCTCATCGTCCAGTTGACCGAGCAATCCCACCTTTCCGCCTTCGCGCCGGTGGACTTGCAGTTCCATCACCGGCTGGTTGTTCACTTGCATGCCGCTCGGGCCGACGATGATCTTCTCGACCGCGTCCGCCGGCCATTCGTGCTGCTTCGTGCCGAACAGCCCCTCGTACGAGATCAGCAGCACGTCGCCCACCACGTCGATGATCGCCTGCCGCCGACCCATGTTCACCGCGAACAGCATCATCCCCACGCCCACCGCCACGAACGGCAACATGAACAGGAACACCAGCCAGCCCGGCCCGGCGCCGTCTTCGCCTGGGATCACCCCCAGGGCCGACAGCACCATCACCACGACAAACGCCCCGACGAACAGGTTCCACAAGACCGCGAAACATCCCAGGC
Source organism: uncultured Planctomycetaceae bacterium (assembly GCA_964395825.1). Classification (GTDB taxonomy): domain Bacteria; phylum Planctomycetota; class Phycisphaerae; order Phycisphaerales; family Zrk34; genus JANQFT01. The sequence goes on along the minus strand of CAYNCM010000039.1, from coordinate 1,047 downwards.
CCTTCGTTCCCTTGAAGAATCCGCCCGGCGGCACGGTGATCGTCAACCCGTCATCGCGCTGGTCGAGCGTTGACCTGGCGCCGACCGGCGGTTCGAGCCGCGCCGCTTCCCGTTGCTCGTCCGGTTTGTCCTCATCGTCCGGTGAGTATTCGACGACCTTCACCCGGCCGCGGGCATCGTCGAACAACTTCGCCCGGCCGTCGTTTTCCAGCCGTTCGGCCAGCACGTGCGCCATCCTTTCGACCATCGCGCAGGGGTAGCCGGCCGCAAGGATCAGCGGCTGGATACCCTGGCCCACCGCACGCATCGCCGCGAGGTCCGGATTCAGTTCGCCGAGCGCCATGGCCTTCGTTCCGCCGGATCGTCGAGCCTTGCTGACGATGAGCTGCGTGTCGATTTCCAGCTTCTCGATCGCGTCGATGGGGCGCCTGCGGGTCCAGCGCATCGCGCCGAACCGCTCGATCGCCCGCAGCCGATCTCGCGTGATCGCGATTTCCGAATGGGTCAGGTTCGTCGCCAGGGCCAAGCCGAATCCCGTCATGCCCATCCCCACGATCAGCCCGATTACCCCGAACGCGCCGAACGCGATCAGTGCCCAGCCGAACCTCTGCCCTTCGCGCACCTGTTCGATGCCGGCCGAGGTGGTCCCCCACATCCAGAACACCATGAACGCCGCGACCGCCAGCCCGAACCCCACGAACACCCACCCCGCATGGCGCGCCTTGCCGAGCTGGCGCCGCGGCAAGACCCACCGCACGCCATCGGGCAACAGCACTTCGCGCACGTCCTCCGTCAGCGTCATCGCCATGCCGCCGATTATACGATTGCCCGAGGTGAAGTGGGGCATCCCGCTTGAGCGGGCCGTCCCGAGATTCGCGGTACTGGCATCATCCACTGCGTTGGCCTATCATCCGGCACTTCAGCGAAGGAAACGCAACCCATGGCGCAGATGCGGGAAATTCGAGGTCGGCTCAAGGCGGTGGGCAACATCAAGCGGATCACCCGCACGATGCAGATGATCGCCACGAGCAAGTTCCAGGCGGCGGC
>CAYNCM010000038.1:0-29140 GCA_964395825.1 uncultured Planctomycetaceae bacterium | reverse complement strand
TTAACCCCTCGGGTCTTCGATCCCGTGGTGAGTCAGAACCGTCTCGGTGACGGGGTTTGCCCGAACTCCTCGCCAGAGCCGGCCCACGGGTCGAGCGAGCATCCGCAAGGAAGGACTTTCGCACCACGTGGGCGGACTTCAAGCGGGCCTGGCCGCTGGCGGTGTATCCGTTGACGGCGGACCTGGCCGCGATCGCGCCCCATCGCGCGGAGCAGGCAGAGCCGCCGGCCATCACGGGCAGGGATCGCGAGTTGGACATGCGGCGTCTGGTGGGCATCGGCGACGTGGCGGGCGCGTTGGACAATCCGCCAAGCATCGATGGACCCGGATATGTGAACGTGACTGGATGCGAACCTGTGCGAAGGGAAACGGTAACGCGCCCGGGGGGACTCGAACCTCCGACCTGCGGTTTAGGAAACCGCTGCTCTATCCTGCTGAGCTACGGGCGCCCACGCGGTGACCGATCAACGTTACCGGTGGCACGGTGAGCGGTCAACCGTTCAGCGTCGCGGCGGTCAGTCCAATGGCGTGATGAACCCGCCACGGATGACACGGGGTGAGATTTCCACGGGCGAGGCGGGTTCGCCGGTGATGCGCTCGATGGCCCAGCCGGCCGCGAATCGTATTTGCAGGGCTTCGGAGGTCATGTCGTGGAACTGTTTGAGCGTCCCCAGACCGGCTGATGCTCTCATGCGGCCAATCGCAATGGCCGAGGCAAGCCGGACGTTGTCAGCTTCGGGGAACATGCCGCCGATGTCCCGGATGCGTCCGGCCAGTTGCGAAACGATGCCGTTGTCGGGTTTATCCTCGAGAATCATGCCGATTGCCCAGATGCCCGCCTCCCGGGCGCTGCTGCCGACGAGGTGGTTTTTTTTGATTACCGGCTTGAGCACGGGCACCGCTTGCGGGACGCGCCATACCCCCAAAGCCTCGGCCACCAGCGCGGCACAGCGTGAATCGCCGCCCATCTCACTGGTGATTCGTTCCATCTGCTCCTGCGTCGCATCGTTGAGTGCTGAAAGACGACGGCTGTGGTTGTTCGCCCTGTCGATCAGTTCGGCCATGTAACGAACCATGGGATCGAAGGTGTTCGGCACGGCGAGTTCGCGCAGACTGATGATCGACGCGGCGCGCACCTCCAGCCGGTTGTAATCGCGCAAGGCCAGCAGCAGCGGCGCCGAGGGCTTGTCATCCAGTTCCCCGGCCAGCAGGGCTGCCTGCTCCACGTGGCGCCAGTGGTCGGCCTGGCGTGTGCGATCGGCGCCGGCATACGCGGTCAACATCGCCCGCATCATGCGAAGGATGGCCGGCTTGAGCGATGCGTCGGCGGCCAGACGACGAACGGTGTGGCGGGCGCTGATGCGCACCTCGGGATGGGGGTCATCCATCGCCTCGACCGCCATGGCCACGGCCTCGGGGGTCCGGCGCTCGGCCAACGACCGCACGGCCAGGTCGCGCACCTTCGGGTCGGCGGACTCCCGCGAGCGATCCACCCCCGGCCAGAGGTGTCTTGCATCGATCTGGAGCAGTTCGGTCAGGGCCGCGGCGGCCACCGCCGACTCATCATCGGCGCCCAAGGTTTGCAACTGTCTGATCGCCTGATCGGAGCGATGTTCCGCGAGCAGCCGCACCGCCAGCAAACGTCCGATCAGGCCGCCTTCAACCAGCGTTGCGGCGTGATCTTCCGACCCATGGTCGAGCCGGCGGCCCAGGGCCTCGGCGGCGGCCAGACGCAAGTGCGGCGAGGCCTGAAGGTTCATCACCACCCGATAGACGGCCCGATCGGCCGCCGGATCGCGTATTTCACATCGGCCCAGCGCCTCGATGGCCGACCATCGCAGCGCCTCGGCCACCTCCGCCTTTTCCAGGCGACCGGCCCACACGGCGACGGCGCGGGACACGCCCCATCGAGCCAACAGTTCGTCTGCGAGCACGACCAATTCGCGCTGGTTGTCCGTCTCGGTCGCGGCAGCGGTGGCGATGGGCAGCAGCCGCTCAGCCGCAGCGCGATGATCCAGGGCATCGAGCGCCCGGACGGCTTCGAGCTTCACCAGCCCGCGTTCATCGGCCAGCAGTGCCATGACCTGTTCGGTCAGGGCATCGATCCGATGGGCGCGGATCAGCTTGAGGGTTTCGATGCGGGTGAGCACGTCGGGCTGTGCGGCGGCCTGGCGGAGCCGCGCGATCAAGTTGTCGGCAATGACGGTCGGAGGCTCAGGCACATCGAAGAGCTGCTCCTCCTCCATGGGCCCGGCGGCCGCGGGCGCGATCAGGCCGGCGGCGACCAGCAACGCGGCGACCAGCAACGGGGATGTGAATCGGACAGGACTCATGGGCATCGGTCTTCGTTGGGCCGGTCACTTCGGCCGGGTCAGCCACCAGGTTCGCATCCACAAGACCAACGCGAACAGCGCACTGGCGCCGGCGAGGAACTGCCAGTTGAACGGCGTGAGGTGGTATTGGTCCTTGCTGAGCGCGGGCATGTCGATCACGGACAGCGCACTGGCCACGGGGTTCAGGCGGAGCAGTTTCTCCACCAGTGCATGGCCGAAGAACATTCCCTCGCCCAGCCACGGCACGAGGGTTCCCACGCACAAGACCACGATGCTGACGTAGGCGGCGCTGGTGGCGGCGGTGGTGCGGCGGAACAGGCTGGAACAGGCGGCGCTGAGCAGCACGGTAAACATGGCGGTCAAGACCAGACAGATCAGCACGCCCATGACCCGGTCCTTGTATCCGATATCGATCAGCAGCAGCGCCACGTATCCCGGCACGGTGGCCAGCAACAACAGGACCAGCGTCCAGGTGACGCTGATCAACTTGCCCAGGACGATCTGGCTGGCCCGCAGGCGCGTCATCAGCAGCAACTCCCATCCGCCGGATTCCAGTTCGCCGCTGATCAGCGCCGTGCTCAGGGCCGGCCCGATCAGCAGCACCAGGCCCATCTGGAAGATGACCAGCACCCCGCCCAGCGACCCCATGGCCGAGGTATGCATGGACAGGACGGCCACGGCGAGGGTGAGGGTGAGACTGACGATGAGGCACGCGGCGATCAGGCGCATCATCCAGGAGGATCGGCCGAGCGCGCGGCTTCGGAATTCCTTGACCACGACGGGACTGGCCATCATCGCACTCATGGCGAAGCTGAAGCCGAACATCACCGCGATCATCGCCGGCCCGCAGCCGAGCAGCGCGACCATCAGTTTCATAAGGAACGAGCCTTCCATCAGGCCCATCGCATTGGCGAAATAGAACACCGTCACGGCGATGGCCGAAAAGACGACAAAGCCGATCGCGCCGACGATCATCGGCGTGAGGCGCAGGCCGATGAACTGCTCGCGTCGTTGCGGGTCAAAGGCGCCGAGGAACATGATTCGGCGGAAGCGCTGCACGCCGACGGACTGCTCGTCGGTGATGCGGCCGGCCGCGCGCGCACGATCAAGCAGCTTCGGTTGCAAGCGGGCAATCAGCCACACCGCACAGACCACGATGCTGATGACCGACAAGATGAGATAACCGCCCGTCAAGACCCCGTCGCCCACCGCCTCGCCGAATATCGCGTCCTTGTGGCCGGCGACTTCAATGATCGCGGGGATGGGGCTGATCGATGCGGGGCCAAGGCTGAGCATCTTGATCTGTTCAAGCCCCGGGATGACACCGGCGGCGGTCTGGTCTTCGATCAGCAGGAACGGCAAAAGGGTCAGCACGCTCAGGCCGAGCACCGTGCCGTAGGTCATGCGGAGGGCTGAATCGCTGGTGCGGGCATAGCTGGAAATGACCAGCCCGATCAGGGCGTACTGAACGGCGCAGACGGCGAGGATCGCATAGGCCGGGGCGATCTGAGTCCAGAAGCCCACGCCGCCCATCGTGTAGCAGGCCGCTGCAGGCGGGAGGCTGAGCACCAGCAGCAGCAGAATGAATCCGACGGCGGCGGCGATCTTGCCGAACACGATGGCCAACGGCGACAGGCGACTGGTCAACAACAACTGCAGCGTTCGGGCGTGGCGCTCGCGGACGATGGTGGTCGCCGGAAATACCGGGGCCAGGAGCAACATGCACACCAGCAGGCCGTAGACAAACGTGCGGAACAACTGCCGGGCCTGGTGGCCGTCGAGGTTGACCATTTCGCCTTCGGGCCACAGCAGCACGACCACACCGCCCAGCGCCGCGACCAGCATCACCTGAATCGCCAGCGCCCGCACGGTGCGGAGGACGCTGATCAGTTCGCGCTGGATGATGGGGTTGCCGGTGCTCATGTCAGGCCAGGTTGCCCTTTCGTGATTTCGCAACTCGCTTCTCAGGCCTGCGTCGCCTGGCGCCGCCCCAGGCCGGTCACTTCGAGGAAGGCGTCTTCCAGGTCCAGCGGCACCTCGTGATACTCAACGACCGAAATCTTCTGCTGCACGGCGAAGGCGAGGACGCTGGCCAGGCGATCATCATCGGCTTCGGTGGTGAAGCGCACTTCCGCTTCCTGGGGGCTGGGCTGAATCTCAGCGTCGGGTTCGAGATTGTTGGCCAGCAACTGCGCCAGCGGGTTGACCTGTTCGGCGTCGAGAACCTGGACCTGGATGATGCGGCGCTGATTGACCTGCCGCATGATCTGCTCCAGCGTGCCAAACGCCCGCAGTTTGCCCTTGGTGATGATGCCCACCACATCACACACCCGGGACAGTTCCGGGAGGATATGGCTGGTGACGATAAGGGTCTTGCCCATCTTGGCCAGGCGCAACAGAAGCTGCCGCATCTCGATACGGGCCTGCGGATCCAGACCGTTGGCCGGCTCGTCGAGGATGAGCACGGGCGGATCGTGAATGAGCGTCCGGGCCACCGAAACGCGCTGCTTCATGCCGTGGCTGAGCGCTTCGACGAACAGATCCTTCATGTACGTCGACCCCGTGATGTTCATCACTTCCTCGACGCGCCTGATGCGTTGTGTTCGGGGGATTTTGAAGGCAGCGCCGAAGAAGTCGAGATACTCGCGCACCCGCATGTTGTCGTAAGAGCCGAAGACATCGGGCATGTAACCGATCAGTTGCTTGAGCTTCTGAATGTCCCGGGTGCAGTCGGCGCCGCAGATGAACGCCTGGCCGGCGGTGGGCCGGCTGAGTCCGACGAGAATCTTGATGGTGGTGGTCTTGCCCGCGCCGTTGGGGCCGATGTAGCCGAGAATCTGTCCGCCCTGAAGTTCCAGGTCGAGGCTGTCCAGGGCCACGAACTCGCCATAGCGCTTGGTCAGGGCCTTGGTCTGGATCACCGGCTGTTGGTTGGACTGGGCCATGGGGTCGCCTCTCGCAATGGCATCGGCGCGTGGCGCAGTCGGCGCGGCGCCGGTACGGTTACTCGGTCACCACTCCCGCCACGTTCAGGCTCATCCGCCTCACCCGCCACATCATTGATTGGTTCACGTCCATCTGATCCACACCGTCCGGTCGTCCCACGTCGAAGCCGACCAGCACCCCGCCGCCGGCGTCGACCTTCATCCGTTCGACCGGCAGCGCCACTTCGATCCTCCCGTCCGGTCCGTTGATCGTTTTGACCTCATGGGCCCGGCCGTTGTCGGACACGACAATACGCACCGGGCGGTTGATCGCGGTGAGGTCCATCTTCAACGTCGCTTCGGTCAGCCGCAACGGAAGCACCGACGTCGGCAGCATGAACCGCCCCACGAACGCCGAGGGCTGCGAGGTGCCTTCCTTGAGATACCATTCGCCGGCCCGCTCGTTGTACAGGTTCATCGCGGGCAAGCCGAGGTTCTCGCGGCTGACGGTCAGTTCGATGAACGGCTCGGGCACGCGCGCCGGTCCACCGGGGCGGGTCGGTTCGATGGTCAAGGGAATCGCCCAGACCGAGTTGTGCAGTTCCGCGGCATCGCCGGAGACCTCCAGGCCCATGGGCACGCCGCTCGACCAGCCGATCAGCGTGGGGCCGGCCGGCCAGCCTTCGCGACGGAACAGGCCGTCGAGCACCAGCGCCCGATCCTGCCGACGCTGGCTGAGCAGGCCTGCCTGGAAGTACGAGCCCCGGTTGAGCACATCGTCGTTTCCCACCGCGAAACGCATCGTTCGGCCATCGACCGAAAGCGGCGTCACGAGGAGATTGCCGCGCGGCGTGGCGATCAGCAGGTCCTGGCGAGCCGCGTCGTTCGGCCACTCCACCGTCCCCTCCAGGCCCTGCGAACCGAATGCGACGCTGGTTCGCAGCGGGTGATCGAAGCAAGAGGATGAGGCGTAATCGGCGATGTGCATGGTGCGTTCGGCAATCTCGATTTCATCCCATTGCCACCGGTCCAGGCCCTGCCACACCAGGCGCTGCGGTTCGCTTCGCCGCGCCCCGGGCCACGCCCAGCCGCCTTCGTCGCTCGAAAGCGTCACCTGACGGGTGATCGGTGCGTAAAGCCCCACGGCCCCGCTGACCGCGGCGCGCCGCGAGCCGGCGTCCATCTGCACCAGTTGCAGGGCGGCATCGGTCGGCCCCGCGCCGCCACGCTGCATCCGTCCGGCGGCCAGCAACACCCCCACGACCAGCAGGGACATGACCGCCGCCACCGGCCCCAGCCATTCCAGCCGTCCCATCTGCCGCATCACCAGCCCGACCAGCAGAATCGCCGCGGCGAACAGACCCAGCGCCCAGCCGATGAACGGTTTGGGCACGACGGGCCGGCCAACCTTGTTGCTCACAAAGCGATGGGATGCCTCGGCGGGAACGCGAGCCACGTTCGTGCGATCGGTGCGAAGCACCGCGTCGGCCATGTCACTCAGCGCGCCGATGGTTTGGGGACTGTTCCAGGCGCGACCCTCAAGGGTGACGACGACGATCCGTCCGGCGCCGACCGAGCGGGTCATCAGCGCCGGCCAGCCTCGCACCGTCAACAGCGTCTCGTATTCCGGCGCAATCACCCGGGCCATGCGCACAGGTCGTTCGACCTTGAGTGGCCCGTATGGCTTCGTCGCCCGCCCGCGGTGCCGGCGGAGCAAGGGGCTGGCGGTCGGTTCATAGCGAACGCTCGACAGGGTGACGTGATCGACCACGCTGACACCCCACTGATCGGCCAACAGCAGGCGCATGGATTGCGAACTGACCTGGTCAGCGAAGACGCAAAGTGTGCCCCCGCCCCGCAACCAGCGGCGAAGGGCCTGGCGTTGAGCGGCGTCGAGGTCGGGCTGGTCCGTGGCGAGCATGACGTTCGACGCCGCGTCCCACCCAAGCGCGTATTGCGGAGCATGGCGATCGGCGGTGTAGGTCGCCCGCTTGCCCATGCCCATGGCGAGCCGCGCCGCAACCATGGTTCTGGCTTCCGGTTCGTCGATCGGATCGGACATCATCACGCTCATGTCCGTATCCGGCGTGACCAGCAGCGTGCCGGGCTGTTCGTCGAGGCTGACGCTGTAAGAATCGTCGGCGTAGAGCAGGCCGCGCACCTCGACGGAGTTCTCGTTCATGCCGCGGGCATCGGGGACCAGGCGTACCGGCCAGACCACGCGGCGTTTCGATTCACCGGGAACCCAGGTGTCGGCGACAAACTGGCGTTCGCCCCGGCCGCGGAAGTGGAGCATGACGCTGAACGTTCGGCCCTCGGGCGAAGGATTGGACACCGTGCCCCGGGCCAACCCCCATCGCCCCTCGACGAATGCCCGAAGGCCCCCGCCGGTCACGCTGCCGTCCAGGCGGGGGTCACTGGCATCGGCCCCCTGCGCCGCGCTCAGTGACAGACACAGCAACAGCAGGACCGCAAGCGGCAGGCTCAATCGGCTCAGAGTTGTCGGCACAATGTGGTACGGCATGCGGGACTGCGGGCGGATGGTATTAGGGTGTGCCTATGATAAGCTCACCGTCCATCCGTGCAAGTCCAGACCTCGGCCGACCCGGCGCAGCGCGACAATCCGCATGCGAGCGCCCGATCAGCGATTGTCGTCTGCCGTCTGGGGATCGTCCGAGTCGGATTCGCCGAATGCATCGTCCATCTCGTCGTCCAACGGTTCGTCGAACATGTCGTCGGGTTCTTCTCGGCGCGGGCGAGCCAGCGCGGAGCGCAGATCATTCCAGCGGCCGGCCACGGCCTGCACCACGATCAACAGCACAAGCACCCCCGCGCCCAGGCCCGCCGCCCAAAGGCCCGACTGCGCGACCGGCTGCATCGGCGTATCGACCGCAAACGAGACCGTCATGTCGCTGGCCGGCTTGACCTGCAACGGGCGATCGAACTGCAGCAGCCGCCCGCGCAGCGGCATGCTCACCGCCAGTTGCACGTTTTCTCCCGCCGCCGCCTCCTGCATCTCGATCATCCGCCGCGTAATCATCTCCAGGTTCTCGCTGTCGGACTTGCTCAGGGAGCTTTCGATCCGCTCGGCCTGCTGGAGACTGAATTGATCGCCCACCTCCACGGCGGTCGACTGGGCGGTCGGCTGGGCGTCATGCTCATCCATCTGCCGGCGCAGGCGGGAACGCGACCCGACAAGCCCCACCTTCGCCTGCTGCTTCAGCAGATTCTGCAGGTCCACGCGGATGTCTTCGTTCAACGCCACGTCGTTGCGGGAGTAGTTCTTGCCCAGTTCGAGCGCCTGGCGGGCTTCGTACTGCCGCCCGGCCTGGGCCAGTTCCTTCGCCTGCTTCTGCAGTTTCTGCGCGCGGAGCTGCTCTTCGCGGTTGAAGCGGAAAAGCTCGGTTTCGTAGCGGTCGATATCGTAGCGCCGCACCGAAGTGTTGCGGAGGTACTGCTCGTTAACGGTCAGCGTGCCCTTGAAATCGTTGTACTCAAAACGCTCGGGCACGAAGAAGGTCCACTGAATCTGCTTCAGCGGCAGGTCGAACCGCGGGCCGTGGAATATCTGCCGACCGCTCCACGCGGCCTGCCGGCTGAGCACGTACACCAGCGACAGGTTGACCGAAATCTCTCCCGATGCTGCCTGCATCAAGGGAATCAGTACGACGGACCGGCCGCCTTCGGTGGTCCGCGAAGGCGCGGTCGCCCTCCCGTTGACTTCCAGCGACCAGATCGACGCTCCGTCCGGGAGGATGGTCTTGAGGTGTCGCTTGGCCCCGACGCGCAGGTGCATGTCCACGCGGTTGATCGTCTCGCCGGTTTCGGTGACCACGCTGGTGATCGCAGCGCGCTGGACGTCGGCCTGAAGCAGCGAAGCGGCATCGTGACGGGTGGCCTGCAAGGTCAGATCGAACCGTCCGGTATTACTGCGATAGCACAACGCGGCCCCCGACAGATCGCCGGTTCCGAAATCGCGGGGCACGCTGCGGGCTTCGGACTGCTGCAGTTGCGGGTCCACCTTCAGTTCCGCCAGTTCCACGCGGTCGGTGGCGAACACCACCACGTGCCCGCGCTGCAGATCGGCGTCGGCCGCCTCGACCGACGACAGGCTGATCTGCCCCGTCGCCTGGTCAAAGCGCGTTTCGTAAGACAGTTGAAGCAGGTAAGGCCGATCGTAAACCTTGCTCGCCAGTTCCACGCGCCACCGGCCGGGCTCGATTTCCTCGCGCCGGGCGATGTCCGGCCCGCTGATCAGCAGACTCAACGCATCTTCGGGCACAGACAACATGAACACCTTCGCTCCGGCGTGGTAGAGCCGGTACCGCATGTAGTGCGTGTGCCGCACCAGGCCGTCGGTGACCTTGGCCACATGGACGAAGCTGACCGTCACGCGCGGCTCGACCACTTCGGTCGCCAGCTCGAGTTGCCACTGCGGACCGAGCAGCCTGAACGCCAGCGTGCCCTGTTCGCGAATGCCCAGTTCCAGCGGGTTCAGTTCACTGACCCCCCGTCGATGGACGATGCTCAACCGAACGCCGCGGTCCGATGAGATCACCACCTTGCCCGTGTGCTTCAGCGCCCCGGGCACCTCAACGCGCGGCACGGCGATGCGATCGGGCAGTTCCGATACCGGCCGACTCATGTCCAGGCTCACCGCGATCTTGCCAAGCACCTTCCGACGGAAATGCACGGTCACGGTGCGAACGTCGCCTTCGGTCACTTCATCCCAGTGGCTGATCGCATCCGACGCCAGGGCGTCGATGTCATACTCGGCGGGCAGTCGCAGGTCGGCGCTGAACAGACCGGCCTTGGCGATCTCGAGGATGAACCGTCCCTTGTACACCAGTCGGTCGTCGGCCACCTTGAAGCCGGCATCCTCATCGGTGCGCAATTCGGGCAGCACCTCCGACGCGGCAAGCACGATTCGATCTTCATCGCCGTGCGTGCGGAAGGCATGGCGCACGTCCGACGCCTTCACCCCGCCCATCTTCGCCAGCAGATCGCCGGCGTTGCGGGCGAAGTCGTCGACGTTCATCGACTGCGGATGATCGCCCAGGGACAGGTGCACCGACTCGCTGGTCAGCACCCCGGTCATCCCGCGCTGACGCCGGGCATCGAGCACGGTGATCGGACGGAGCGTCACTTCGTAAGGCATCGTCTGGTTGGCGACCTGCGTAATGAGCGTGAGCTGATACTCGCCGACCGCGGGGCGGGAGAGCTTGGCTTGCAGTTCGTGCGTGGCCGGATCGAAGCGCCAGGCGCCGAGCGATTCACCGTGCAGTGCGGTAACGGTCATGTTCTTCGGCACGCGGAGGCGGACCTCGGCCAGTTGCCCCTGGGCGATCTGAAAGTTCAGGCGATGCCTTGCTTCGACCAGGCCCGCGTCCAGGCGGGCGATGCCGATCAGGTCGACGAAGAACTGCGTCGCTTCCAGGGCGGTCTGCCGGGCGCGGGGGCGCCAGGCGAATTGCACCGCTTCACCCGGCGCGAAGATGGCCGTAGCGGCGGTGTGCTTTTCGCCTTCTTCGGTTTCAAGACGCACCGCGCCGGGCGCGGCGATCTCCATGCCCCCCTCCGGCACGGTCAACTGCACCCGGTTGGTCAGTGACACCGGCAGAGGCAGGGCGAACTTGTGGACCTGATCCTCGCCAGCCTTCACCAGCGGGGCCAGGAACCGCAGGTTGATCTCGTAGACGCCGCGCTGTTCGATGTCGAGATAATGCTTGCCGTCTTCCCGCACCAGGCCCACATTCGGCGCGGGTCGGTCGGTACTCATCAAGACCGCTTCGGCCGACATCAGCGGTAGCTTGGCCGGTTTGGGAGCGCTGATCTTCAGCACCGCGTCGATGTCCATCGCGTCGCGGTCGGCGGTGAGCTTGAGTTCGATCTTCTCGATCACCGGCTGATCGGAGATGGGCGTCGGTCCCGTCCCCCCGCCGCAACCGGTCAGACTGATCGTCAGGCCGACCAGCAGCATCGCCGCCACCGCCGCGCTGCCCGGCGAACCAAAGATCATCCGGCGCACGACGACCCGCCAGATGAACCACCCGGCCAGCAACGCCGGCACCCCCCACGTCAGCAGATGTCCCAACGGCACGGCGCACACGCTGAACTGCGATGCGGAGTAGAACGCCGCCGCCACGGCCAGTCCGGCCATCAGCGCCCGCCCGCGCCGCGCCATCAGCCCCAGCCCGACGGCGACCAGCACCACGATCGGCGAAACGACCGCGCCCCAGATCGTCAGATCCTGTCGCCACGACGGTACGACATCCACCCCCACCGCCAGTGGGATCGACGGATCGAGATCAACGGCCTGCGTGAAGGACACGGCCGTCAGATCGGCGCTCGACGCCAGAGTCTGCTCGACCGGCGCCGTGTTCGCCGCCACCCCGCCCAGCGTCACCAGCGCCGCCAGCACCACCGCGACCAGCGCATCGGGCAGGTACGCCCGCGCCAGTGCCCCGATCAGCGCCAGCAGCCCCCCCAGCACCGCGATCGCCGCACCGAGTTGCAGCGCGCTCAATCGCGTCAGCCATTCGCCCGCCCGGGCCCACGCCCCGCCGACGCTGGACAACACAAATGCTGCATCGTGGGTCTGGGCGGCTCGATCTTCGGGGATCATGTTTCCCGCCGCCGGACGCACCGACCATTGCTCGGGCACGACCACGCGCCAGCCGGCGTAGGTCGCCGGCACTTCACTCCGCGGAGCGTCCAGTTCCAGATGCCCCCGCCACCAGCCCAGTTCGTCGTGCACCTGTCCGTATTCCAGTTCCACCGTGCTCGGCTCGTTGGGGTTGAGCTGCCGCTTGAGCGGGATCATCAGCACGTCCCGTTTCTTGTCGAACGAGGCGGTGACCCGCGTGGCCTGCTCGTTGCCGTTGGCATCCCGCTCGATCAGCCGGGTCGACCACACCTTGGCGCCCGGGGGCATGGCCAGTTCCAGAAACTGGCTCGACGTGTTCTTGATCTTGTACCGGATGGTGGTGACCGATTCGGCATCGCCGTCGTCGCGCACCGCCAGGCGGCTGGTCGCCTGCATGATGTCCACCACCGCCGACAGCAACTGCCCCCGTTCGTAGGTGCTCACCGTCAGCGGCATGCTGTGCGGCGAGCTGACGTACTTGTACGTTTTGAGGATTGGCGCATTGGCCAACAGGCGGTAGTTGGCCGGCACCTCGTCGCGGCCGATCGACAACAGTTCGTTGGCCGGTTCTTCTGGCTCGGTCAATCGCAGGTTCAGATGACTGGCCGCCACGATGTAGCCGGTCTGCGTTTCGACCTGCTCGCACTGCACCGCACCGATCCTGATTCGCCCGCCATCGGTGTAGCGCTGGTTGTAGATCACCCCGAGGTTGTAATCGCCGATCACCTTGCGCTGCAGCTTCACCGTCCAGTGGTCTGCCTGCCGGGTCCACCGTCGCACGTCGCGGCCGACGAATTCCACGTTCTGCGCGTCGGAGGGGATGAAGAAATGCAATTCGTCGATCGGCGACCCGGTGATGAAGTAGTTCACCGCCACCGAGGAATAGACGATTCCCTCCCCGAACGATTCGAGGTGGAAGTTCTCCACGCGCACGCCGGCCGGCTTCTTGTGGCCAAGCAGTTCGAGCGACCAGTTCGCCTCGCGGAACCGATAGCCGAATTGCGCGTTGGCCACCCGCATCGGCACCGAACCGGTATGCACCTCGCGCAGCCCTGCGGCCGCGGGATTCTCGATCAGCACTCCGCCTTCCGCCGCAACCAGCAGGTAACCCCGCTGACTCTTGGCGCCTTCGACGTTCAGCGCATCGATCTTCTGCAACTCGTCCAGCGGCCCGCGCCCCAGTTCCAGGCGCAACTGCACGACCGTGCGCCCGATGACCGGTTCTTTGAACTGCACTTCGATGCGCTGCGGCGAATCGGGGCCCGGCGCGGGCATCACGCGGTAATCATCCACCGCCGCGCCGGTCACCGCCGCGACCACATATTGCCCCGGCGCCGCGACGGTCAGCGAACGGATCGGCGCATCGCGCACGTCCAACTCCAGGTCCCCCTCGATCGTCAGGTCGTCTTCCTGCATGCTGATCAGCAGCCGGTGCGCCGCGTCGTAGCCGGGCACGATGTCGGCCAGCTTGAGCTGCATCCGGTAAGGCGTGGCGGCGAAGGTGTAGAAGAAGTTCTTGCCCCGCGGCAGCGTCCGCGCATGCTCGCGGTCGAGGACCACCCGCGGGAACGCCGTCGCGTCGATCTGCGACAGCCCCCCCGTCTTCTCGACCATCAGTTGAATCGCGCTGTCCGTGCCCACCGCCAGGCAACCGCCCGCCCGAAGCCCGCCGACCGGTTCAATGACCGGCAACGCCACCGTCAGCGGGAACGACGCCAGCACCGTTTCCGAAAGAATCTGAAGGCCGTACTGCGAGCGCTGCGGCCGGTTGAGCGAGACGGTGAGGGTCCGTCCCCGGGGACCATCGGCGATCGACCAGTCGCGGATGTGCTCGCCGCGAACCTGCGTGATGCTCAGCGCTTCGGGCACCCGGAAGATCAGTTCTTCCAGCTTCCCCTGGGCGATCTCGAACAGGAACAGCGAATCCACGCTCATCGCCCCCGACGACACCCGAACCATCGTGTTCGCTTCGCTGCTCATCACCAGCTTGCCGTCGAGCGCCTGGACCTGCGGCTTCCAGCGCACCGCGAACGGTTCGGTCGGCCCGAGAATCGCGGTGATGACCAGCTTGCCCTCGCGCATTTCGCGTTCCAGGCGCATGGCGTTGGGAAATCGCACCTCCAGATCGGTGCGGTCGCAGGTCACTTCCAGCCGGCGCACCTGCGAGGTGGGAATGTCGAACTTCGCTTGGCGCCACTCACCGTCATCCAGCACGGTCGGCCGCGCGGCGAAAATGATCTCCACCCCGTACATGCCCTCTTTCGGAAATGACATGAAGTACGTGCGGCTGTCACGATCGTAGCGCAGACGGTAACCGGAGGCGGGCTGAACGACGTCGATCAGCACCGCGTCGCCGTCGAACAGGGGAATCTCCACGCCGTGCCGGTTCGTCTCGGCCGTAAAAGCCAGCGCAAAGGTGATGGATTTTCCTTCGATCTGCCCGCGTACCGTCAGGTCGCTGATCTTGATCTTCCCGTCATCGCCGGGATTCGCCCGGGCGGTAGCGGTAAGCAGCAGCGTGAAGACGATCAAAACGATGAGATTTTTCATGGTCATGGTTTGGTTCCCGCACGAACGTGACTGGTTACGGGGTCCGTGCCCCAGGCCCCATTACGGCGCGACCGGCAGCGATTGCGCCCGGCGAACCATCCACAGCAGTTCGCGGGCCCGGTTATCCAGCGGCAGCGCTTCGCATACCTGTTCTAAGACGCGCTCGACCTGCTTGAAGTTCCCGTGGCGGGCATGTTCGCTGCCGCGAAACCGTTCGGCGGCGCGGGCGGCGCAGGCGGCCAGGTAGAACCGCGGATCGTCTTTTACTTCCCGTCGCCGCACCAGGTTGCTTTCCAGCCGGCGCGAGATTTCCTCGATACCGCCGGTTTCCACGTTTCGGTAGCGCACGTACACCGTGCCCAGGTCCGCGTAACTTTCCGGGGCCGGCTCGCCGACGAGTTCCAGTTCATACAGCGCCGTGGCCGACTGGCCGGAGCCGACTTCGCCGGCGTCCACGGTGTCATCGCGGAACTGTTCATCGGCGATGGCGCGGTTTTCGTAGCCGATCAGCCGATACCGCCGCACCCGACGGGGATTGAACTCGACTTGGATCTTCGCGTCCTTGGCGATCGTCTGCAGGGTGGCCGACATGCGGTCGACGAACACGTGCCGGGCCTGCTCGGTGGAGTCGATGAACACGTAATTGCCGTCGCCGCGGTTGGCCAGTTGTTCGAGCAGAGTATCGTTGTACCCGCCGAAGCCGAACCCGGCCGCGGTGAACGTGATGCCCTGTTGGCGGTGGGCTTCGACCTTCTTCAGGATGGCCTGGGCGTCCATGTCCCCCACGTTCGCCACGCCATCGGAGCATAGGATCACCCGACTGGTCTGCCCGGCAACGAACGCCCGGCGGGCGATGTCGTAGCCAAGCTGCACGCCCTCGACCAGGTTCGTCGATCCGCCGGCGTTCATCTGCTGAACCGCGGCGGCGATGCGGTCGGTCCGCGTCGCCGGGACCGCTTCCAGCATCAGCCGTGCCTTCGTGCCGTAGGTGACCAGCGAGACGCGGTCGGCTTCGGTCAGTTCGTTGACCAGCAGCGTCAGGGCGTACTGAACCAGCGGCAGGCGATCCGGCCGGGCCATGGAACCGGACGTGTCCACCACGAAGACCAGGTGCACGGGCTTGCGACCCTCGCGGCCGATGACCTTCCCCCGGATGCCGATCTTGAGCAGCGTTGTGCGTTCGCTCGGCGAGGCAAAGGGCCAAGGCGCGGCCTGGGCATACACGCCGAACACGCCCCGCTGCTGTTGCGGATAGTTGTAGTCGAACGCATTGACGAACTCCTCCATGCGCACCGCCCCATGCGGCGGCCGGTAACCCGCCCGAATGTACCGCCGGGCCAGCGTGTAGCTGGCCGTATCGACATCCAAACCGAACGTTGAAAACCGGTCGCGCCGTGTCAACTCCCACGGGTTGACCGGAAGGTCGGCAAACCGCGAAGCCGGCGGCAGCGCGGAATCTTCATCGGCCTCGGCGCGTTCGGCCATCTTCTGCAGCTTCCTACGCAGGTCCGGCGCTTCGTCGGGCGCGGTGGCGATGGCCACTTTCTGTCCGCCCTTGTCGTCCTGGCCGAGTTCGTCGGCGATACGGTCGCGCAGTTGCGTGGGCGTCAGGCCGGATGCGTCGATCGTGCCGACTCCGGGCACGTCGACGCGTCCCTGCCCGCCGAGGCGCAGGCTCATCTCGATTGGCTTATCGAGCACGACGCCCTGGCGAAAGGATTTATCGGCGTCGATCCGCCGTTGCAGTTCCCGTCGAGCGAGTGGCTCTTTTTCGTTGAACGCTTGACCGCCGTGGGCGGGCGCTTCGATGTCGCCGCCAAGGATGGACAAGGGGATTTGGTCGGGGGTGGGCGCGCCCGTCACGACCCTGCCGCTCACGGCACTGCGCCTCTTCTCGGCCGCGTCTTCGAACGAATCGCCAAAGAAGCGGCCCTGCGTTCGGTCGATTTCGCGGCGGTTCATCCCATCGGTCGAGACGTTGTCCCAGCGTCCCCGGGCGTCGGATTTGTCGCCCGCGGTGGTCAGCCGGCGGGGGCGTCCGCCGCTTTCGTCGGTTCGCAACGCGACTCCCGCATCGACGCTTCCCGCGAGGCCTAACCTGTCTTTGCCGACGCTGTCGACGATGGCCGTGCTTTCCGGTTGCGACCTGAACCAGGCCGACTCGCTCGACCCGTTCATGCGTCCCGGTCTTTCCCCCGGTTCGCCGCGCGGCGCGGACGTTTGAACTTCACTACTTTGACGGTCCCGCTCTTCGCCCGGGCCGGCGGCGGCTTCCGATTTGCTGAGCACGCGAGTTTCGGCCGAGCGACCACCCGAACCTTCGAACTTACGGCCGAACAGCGCACCGTTCGCCTCCCCATCGCTGGTGACATCGGGCTGGGCCGCGTCGAGTGCGGTCGCCCATCGCCCGTCGGACAAGACGGGCTTCGGGCTGCTGTCCGGTTCGGTGGTTGTCCCGGGCTGGTTTCGTGGTTGCAGGGGCGCGGGGGGCCTCGTCGTGGCCACGGGCAATTGCTGGCTGATCCGTTCGCGTATTTCCGTCATCGGTTCATTGTGCTCATGCATCTCATCGATCGTTTCTTCACGTTCGCGCTGGCGCTGCTCCATCATGGCGACGGTCGCACCCGACATCTCCCGCGCCCGGCCCAGGGCGGGAAGAAACAGGGCGATCACGAACAATCCCATCAGCAACACCGCGGCGATGGCGACCCCATGGCGCAGCGTGAAAGCGATCGGCTGGTTCCACCCGGATCGCCGGTCGGCGGGCTGGCGGCGACGGCCGGGCTTGCGCCTCGTTTTCGCAAGCAGCGCCCGCCTGCGCTGGTCGGTCAACCGCATCGGCGTCTGGCGGGCGGCGGTGTCCCGCAGCAGCTTCACCGTCAGCCGCATGTCCGCCAGTTGCTCGCGGAGTTCGGGGTCGGTTCCCAGGTACGCGTACAGTTCGGCCTTCGTCGGCTCGTCGAGCTCGTCGAAGACCAGTCGGGCGAGAAGTTGTTCGGCCTGTTGGCGGTTCATTTTCCTGGCCTTCAGCTTTCGGCGATCGGCTTTAAGCCCTGAACCGTCGGAGCAAGCTGACGGTCGACGGCTCAAAGCGTTTCTACACCACGCCGGCCCGCTTGAGGCGGCTGCTCAACTCGCGTAGCGCCCGGTTGAGTTGGTGGTTCACCGTTGCCAGCGGTGTGCCGGTCACATCGCGGATCTGCCGCATGGTCAACCCGTGCATCACCCGCAGTTCCAGTACGTGCTGAAGCTCATCGGGCAGACGCTTCAGTTCGTCGATCGCGCATTGGGCGGCTTCGCGTTGGACCATGTCGTTCAGGGCGTCAAGGGCCTGCGTGTCCATCGGCGGGTCGCGGGTCAACTGCTCGCCGCCGATTTCCCTGCGGCCGGCTCGCCGCCTCCGCTTTCGCCTCTCGTCCATGGCGAGGTTATGAGCGACGCGGTAGAGCCAGCTCTGCACGTTGGCCACGGGTTTGGCGTTGCGTTGACGGCGTTGGCGGTGCAGGCGCAGGAACGTTTCCTGAACGATGTCCTGGGGCTGCTCGCCGGCCGGCCCGACAAGGCGGGTTGCGTAGCGCAACAGCGGGCCTTCGTACCGCGCCACGACCGCGGCGAACGATTCGCCGGTCGGCGGCTCGGAGGCGGGCGGAGCCGCGATGCCCGCGCATAACTGGAACCCGTGGTCTGTCATGTGGCGGCGGATATCCGTTACCACGCATTTAGACGACGCCGACGGATTTCGTTCAATGGAAAATATGGAAATTCCCCACCCGCCCCGCGTCGCGGGTGGCAAACCGTCCGGCGTTCGCTAACCTGTATAGCCTGGAATTCGGGTTCTGCCAACTGGAGATGACATGAGTCTGCCTGTCGCACTGCAACTGTTCACCGTTCGCGAACTGATGAAGCGGGACTTTGCCGGCACGCTGAAATCCGTGGCTGAGATAGGCTACGACGGCGTGGAGTTGGCCGGCCTCGGCGGGCACAGCCCGTCGGAGGTCAAGAAGATGGTCGCCGACCTGGGCATGACCCTGTGCGGCATGCACGACGGCGAGGTGCTGACCGACCCGGCCTCGGCGATTGAGGTGGCCGGCGGCCTGGGCGTGAAGATGGTCACCTGCCCGTTTCTGTCCGACGAGTATCGCCATACCGACGGTTACAGGAAGGCGGCGGAAATGCTCAACGTCGCCGGGGCCAAGTGTAACGCCGCGGGGCTGCAGTTGTGTTATCACAACCACGCCTTCGAGTTCGAGCCGCTCGACGATGGCGGCCGCGGTTACGATATCTTCATCCACCACTGCGACTCGAAGCTGGTGCAGTTCGAAGTCGACCTCGGCTGGGTGCAGGTCGGCGGGGACGATCCGCTGGAGTTTTGCCGTAAGCTGGCCGGGCGGGTTCCCCTGCTGCACGTCAAAGACATGGCCAAGACCGATCCGGTGCTGATGGCCGAGGTGGGCACGGGCGTTGTCGAGTTCGGCCCGATCATCGCCGAAGCCCCCGAATGGGGCTCGCAGTGGCTGATCATCGAACAGGACCGCGACTGGGTCGACGGCGATCCGCTCAAGAGCATCACCGTCAGCTTCGAAAATCTCAGGCGTCTGATGGCGTGATGCGGCAGCGACCTGGCGCGTTCGGCGTCGGCGTCAGGCGGAACTCAGCCGGTCGATCGCGGCCTGGGTGATCTCCCAGAGATTATCCGAACGGAATGAGGTGGCCGCACGGCGAAGGCTCGGCACGCGCTGGGTGTGATGCACCCAGTGGCGCTGGGCGGCGTCGAACGCGCGGCGGGCGGTGTCGGCGTGATGGCGATCGCCCTGTCGCTGGTACAACCGATAGGCGGCGAAGGCGGCGACCAGCTCGCCCAGCGTGCCCAGCAGCGTCTCGGCGTATTCACCGGTGTGGTCGATCAGTTCCCGCGCCGAGTCCGGCAGCTTCCAGGCCACTTGCTGGACGGCGGCGTGATCGGCTTCCAGACGCTCGACCGCACACTGTTTCTCGGCGACCACCTCGTCCAGCGCATCGAGCGGCAGGGATTCGATCATCGCCCGACCGGCCGCCGCGTCGATCAGGTCGTCTTCGATGAATTGTCCGCCGGGATACCACGCATCGCGCCGCCGCCGGGCGTAGCGATCGATGTAGAACGATTCGAGCACGGTCTGCGGGCTGTTCATCAGCAATTGCCGCACCACCGCCGCCCCCGCCGGGTCGGTGCAGCCCAGCCGACCGGCGATCCACTGATCCGCCAGCGCCCCCACGTCCGCCCGCGGGTCGGCCGCCAGCCACGGCACGGCGCACACGTTCGCATCGATCCACGCTTCCTGCGACCCGGTGACGAACGGCCCGCCCCAACCCCCGCCCCGCACCCACGCCCACAGACCGGCCAGGTTCACCCGCCCGGCCACTTCGGCCAACCCCTCGGCGCCTTCCAGTTCCGTCATGCCGTCGCGCCACAGCGGGGGCTGGTAGTTCGCAATCGCGCCCTTGGCCTCAAACTCGCGCTGGCATTCCAGTTCGTAGAGGATCGGCCGATCGCCGCACGCCAGGCTCGACGGGTTCCATCGCTGGTAACGCCAGAAGTCGGTCTGCGTGAACTTGAACGAGAGGATCAGCCGTTCATCGTTCGGCAGCCGCTCGCCCACCTGCCGGCACAACTCGGGGTGGTCGTGCATTCCGCCGGGCCGAACGTTCCACGCGCGAACGATCAGCCGCCGGTCCAGCCGGTTGACGACCAGATCGTGGAATCGGCGAACAAAGCGCTCGATGCGATCGGCGAACGACAGGCCTTTGCACCTGGCGCAGTGCGGGCTGTAGAGGTCGTTGCCCAGCAGGTTGAGATACGGCAGGCGGTGGGCGTCGTTATCGCCGAGGCGAAGCACGATGCCGTCGACGTGCTCGATGCGGCTGACCAGCGCTTCGAGGCACTGGCCCGTCATGTCGAGCAGTTCGTCGGAGGCCGGACAGAGCACCTGGGGCTGGCGCCCGCACGTCATGGCCGACCCGACCAGTTCGCGGGCCAGCGTGGGCGCATCGAAGGTGAGATAGACCTCCAGACCGGCGGCGTGGGCGTCGGCGGCGGTGCGGCGAACCGATTCGTACAGTTCGCCGGCGGCCTGTCGGGCATCGGGGGCGGTGAGCGTGTCCGCGGCGAGCAGCCCGCTCAGCCCCGTGGTGGGATAGATCGCCAGGCCGGTGTAGTTGAGCCGGCGCAGCTCGGCCGGATCGCGGTAGCGCGTCGGGTGCGGCTGTTCGCCGGGGTTGTCCAGAATGGTGGCCAGAACGAGCATGATGAATCCCTTAGCCGCTTCACACCGCACACGCCATGTCCGCATGGAGCAGCAAATACTATGCCCGCCGACCGCCGTCAGTCCGCCTCGGATTCATCGTCCTGCTCGGCACCGTCGTCGATCACGCCCATGTGCTTCAGCGCCGCCAGCGCCGCCAACTGCTCGGCCTGCTTCTTCGACTGGCCCCATTGCGAGGGGTACCGCCGGCCGTCGATCTCCACGCACACCTCGAAGCACTTGGCATGATCCGGTCCTTTCTCATCCAGCAGAATGTACGACGGCAGGCCCGACATGTGGCGCTGGGCGTGCTGCTGGAGCACGGACTTGAAATTATGCTGGTGGGCCGATGCCGCCGCGTCGTCGATCATCGGCGTCAGGTGCTGCAGGATGAACCGCCGGGCCGGCTCCATCCCGCCGTCGAGGTAGATCGCCGCCACCACGGATTCGTACACCGCCGCCGCCAGGCTCGGTGGCAGATCGTCGCGCCCGGTCATCCCCTTGCCCAGGTTCAGCAGACACGTCAGCCCCAGTTGATCGCTCAGTTGGGCGCAGGTCCGCCGGCTGACCACGGCGCTTTTGATCTTGGTCAGTTCGCCCTCGCGCTCGTCGGGGTATTGTTGGTACAGGTACTCGCACACCACGAACCCCAGCACCGCGTCGCCGAGGAACTCCATCCGCTCGTTGGAGGCCAGGTGATCGTCAGCGACCGAGGCGTGCGTGAGTGCTTCGTCGATCAAGTGCCGGTCGCCGAACGGGTGTTCGGTGATCTGCTCGATGCTGGCGCGAATGTCGTCCTGAGCTTCGGGCATCGGCGGTGAAGTGGGCGCCGGCGGCGCGGAACGGCTCCACAGTGGATGAGGTTGCGTCGGTCCGCCCAATCGCTGGACGATATTGAACCGTGCCATGCTTGTCAATCGCCCCGACGGCGACTACCTTGACCGCATGTTCACCCGTCATACCTGGTTGCGGTGGGCGACGGCCTGCATCCTCGCGGCGGCCGCTGTCCCTTCGACCGCCGCCGAGTTGCCCGAAGGTTTCGACCCCGCCCGACACCTGAGCCTCGACGAAGTTCGGCCCGGCATGACCGGCTACGGGCTGAGCGTGTTCCGCGGCACGCAGCCCGAGCCTTTCGACGTCGAGGTGATCTCCGTCGAGCCTGCTTATCGTCCCGGCAAGGCGGTGATCTGGATTCGCTGCACCGACCCGCGGATGCAGAAGCTCGGGCCGGTGTCGGGGATGAGCGGTTCGCCGATCTATCTGTGGTCCGATGACGACCGCCCGCGTCGGCGCGACGGGTCGACGGGCCGCCTCATCGGAGCGTTCGCTTATGGATTCGGGCTGAGCAAGGACGCCTACGCCGGTGTGCAGCCGATTGAACAGATGCTCGCCGTCCACGCCCGCGCCGCCGAACCCGGTGCCGCCAAAGCCGAACCGGCCTCCGCCCAGGGGCGATTGCTCGACGCGGCGCTGGCCGCGCTGGACCGGATGGACCTTCCGGCGACGAAGCGGTGGCGCATGGACGTGGCCGCACGACTCGGCCGGGCCGAGCGTGCTGGCGATGCCTCCGGTGATCCGCCATCCACCGCCGACCACCACCAGCCGACCGCGCTGGCCATTCCCCTGACCGTGGCCGATCGCACCCACGCCCACATCCTCGCGCCCTTCTTCAAGTCGACCGGTCTGCGCCTGGTCGCCGGTGCGACGATGCCCGGCGGCAAGCCGCCCGCATGGATCAACCCCCAACGCGCCAAGCTCGAACCCGGCGCGGTCATCAGCGTGCCCATGGTGACCGGCGACATCGACCTGCCCGCGGTGGGAACCATCACCGAGGTGCTCCGCGACGGCGACGGCCGAATCACCGGTGTCCTCGCGCTGGGCCATGCCTTTATGGGCGAGGGCTCGGTGCGTCTGCCCATGGCGACCGGCTACGTCCATTACGTCCAGCCGAGCATTCAGACCAGTTTCAAGATGGGCGGCACGCTCAAGGTGCGCGGCGCCCTGGTGAACGATGAGTCGTCCGCCGTGGTGGGCCGAGCCGACGTCGAGGCCCCCTTCCGCCCGTCCACCGTTACCGTCACCTGGCCCGATCCGTCCAAGAGCCGCACGATGCGCTACCGCATCGCCGATCATTACTACTACCTGCCCATGCTCACCGCCTACACCGCGGTGTTGTCGATCAGCCTCGACACCGCCATTCCGCTGCACGCCACGATGGTGCTCCACAGCCGGCTGCGGTTCAGCGGCGGGCGCGAGGTGACCGTCGACGCCGTGGCGCCCGATGCGACCGGCATGGAAGCGTTCGCCGAGATGATGCCGTTTCTGGCGCTGTTGACCGACAACGAGTTTCAGCCGCTGAAACTGGAATCGGCCCGGACCCGCATCGAGATCAAGCCCGAACACCTGGGCGCGACGATGACCAACATCACGCTCAAGCGGTCGGTGGTGCGACCGGGCGAGCCGGTGATCGTCGACGTGGCGATCACGCCCTTCCGCGGCGAGCCGTTCATCCACCGCTGCCGCCTGACCGTGCCCGACGATCTGCCCGACGGGACGTATCCGTTGTTCGTCGGCGGGGCAAGGTCGTACGTCCAGCGCCGCATGGAAACGCATCCGCACCTTTCGCGGGTGTCGAACGTCGATGAACTGCTCGCCGCCCTGGTCGAACTGACCAGCGCCCCCGACGATGCCCTGTACGCCACGCTGGTCCTCCAGCCCAGGCGCGGCCTGGCCATCGGGCGCACCGAACTGCCCGACCTGCCCACGTCGCGGCAGGCCATGCTCGGTGTGCCCACCTCCACACAGACCACGCCCTACGTCGAAACCATCGAACACCGCGACCCAATGAAGTACGTCGTCACCGGCAGCCTCAGCGTGCCTGTGACCGTCAAGCGATATCCCGAATCCGAGTAGCCCGCAGGAGCGTTCCCTTGAGCCGATCCCTGTGCATCCGCGTCCTTCTCTTCACGCCGGTGCTGTGCTTCGGCGTCGCCTTCGCCGTGCAGCCCCGCGAATGGCTCCATGCCACCGAAGCCGACTTCGCCGCTTCGCAGCGCGAACACGCCGTGGTGACCAACCTCGGCGAAATTCAACTCGCCCGCGCCACCGAAGCCCTGGCCGAACTGGGCGCCGACGATTCGCTGATTTACGACATCCAAGTGCTGCCCAACGGCGCGTTGTACCTCGCCGCCGGTCCGCAAGGCGGGCTGCTGGCGATGGACCGCGAAACGGGCGAACTGAAATCCATCGCCCAGTATGACCACCAGCAGGTGTTCGCGCTGGCCGGCGAAACGGGCGCGTTGTACGTCGCGGTCAGCGGGGCGGAGAGTTTTGTCGAGGTCCGCAACTACGACCAGTCCGTCGCTTGCACCATCGCCCTGCCTGATGTGCGTTACGTATGGGATCTGGCGCTGCGCGGTTCCGACACCGGGCTTCACGAACTATGGATCGCCACGGGAACCGACGGGAAGGTGCTGGTGGTGGATCTGACCGCGGAGAAGCCCGAACCGCGCGTTGCCCTCGACAGCGAGCAGCCCAACGTGCTGTGCCTGGCCCAGCGCGGCGATCACGTGTTTGCCGGGACCGATGGTGAAGGCTTGGTCTACCGCATCACGCCCCAGCCCGACGATGCCGCCGTTCCGTTCGCCACGTTCATCGTGTATGACGCGGCCGAACCGGAGATCGGCGCCCTGCTGGCCGCGGAGGACGGGATGCTTTACGTAGGCACCGCCGACGCCGAGCAGGCCCGGCCCGGGCGCCTGACCGAAGCCGCCGCCGAAGAGTTCGGCAAGCCCGACCAGCCTGCCGCCATGCCGGTTGACAAGCCCGACCCCGCCCCGCTGCCGGATGGCGAAGCCGAAGCCGATCAACCCCGCGACGCCGCCGACCCGCCCGCACCGGCCGATGATGGTGATGAACCTGCCGCCGAGCCTGCCGACGTCCAACCCGACGCGCCGGACGAAGCGGAGACCGCCGAGGTCAACCCCACCGCCGACCAGTACGAGCAGCTTCGCCAGGCGATCCGCGAGCGTCTGGCCGCCGCCCGTGAATCCGGCGGGATGAAGGTGCAACCCATGGCCCGACGTCCCGGCGGTGGCGGAGGCAGTGGCGGGCGCAATGCTTCTGCCTCCCCCGCCCGTCCTGGCGGCGCCAGTTCCCGCGAAGGCAATGCCGTTTACCAGATCGACACCGAGGGCTTCGTGCGGGAGGTGTTCCGCGAGTCGGTGATGATCCTCCGCCTGGCGACCGATGAGGGGCGGCTGCTTATCGCCACCGGGAACGAAGGGCAGTTGTACCGCGTCGACCCGGCGAACCGGGAATACACGGTACTGGCTGATCTCGATCCCCAGCAGATGCCCGCCCTGGCGACCGATGGCGAAGGCGGCCTGCTGATCGGCACGGCGAATCCCGGTGTGCTGCTGCACATGGCCGGCCGCTATGCCGCCGAAGGGCGGTTCACCGCCGACCCGCTCGACGCGGCCCAGATCAGTCGCTGGGGTAAGCTGCGGCTTGTTGCCGTCGAGCCTGACGCCACGGCGGTGAAGGTACTCACGCGCACGGGCAACGTGGGCGAGCCGGATGCCGGTTCGTGGTCCGCCTGGTCCGAACCGATCGACGTGGAGCCGGCCGGTGAAGGCGCGCCGGTTTACCTCGACGTACCCAGCCCGCCGGCGCGATTCATTCAGTACCGCCTGGTGCTGACCAGCGCCGGCGACGCCACGCCCCGTGTCTCGACCGTGGCCTTGAAGTATCTGATGCCCAACATCGCTCCCCGCATCAAGGCGATCAAGGCGGAGTATGCCGACAACAAGTCCAGCCAGAAGAAAGGCCGGAACCCGCCGCCGGCGCCCAGGACCACGCTCAAGATCGAGTGGGAAGTCGAAGACGCCAACGAAGATCAGCTCCGCCACACGCTGCAGATGCGGCTTCTGGGCGATGACGCCAACCCGTTCATCCCCGTCACCGAACCGCTGACCGACCCTGCGTTCGAGTGGGATACCCGCGCGATTCCCGATGGGCGCTACGTGCTGCGGGTGACCGCGTCCGACGCGCTGGATAACGTGCCGGCGCAGGCGAAAACCACCGCCCATCTCAGTCGCCCGGTGGTGGTGGATAACACGCCGCCGGAGATCGTCGATCTGCGGGTCGATCCCGGCGAGGCGGGTGCGGTGAAGGTCACCATGCGGGTGACCGACGTCCTCAGCACCGTGGCCGCGGTGCGGTATGCGGTCGATGGCGGCGAGGATTGGCAGGCGGTGCTGCCGGATGACCTGATCTACGACTCGACAAGCGAAACGGTTTCGTTTACCATTCCCCGTCTTTCGCCCGGGCCCCACGTGGTGTCAATCAGGGCGGAAGATGATCTGGCCAACAGCCGCTACGCTTCCCGCACCGTCCGCGTTGCCGGCGAAGGAAAGTAGAAGCCCGGCCGGTTGGCCCCACGCCCCGCGGCGGAGACAGCACGATGGCGATCCATTACCCAAGACGCGTAAGCAACGTGAAGCGGCGCCGCAAGTTCGGCTTCCGCGCCCGCATGAAGACCAGCCATGGCCGCAATATGATCAACCGCAAGCGCCGCCTTGGCCGCCGCGTCAACGTCAAGTAATCTCCGCACTGCACCGCTCCGACGCTACGCTGACCCGTTCCCACCACCAGCGCCGGGGCATCGCTTTTCGCCTTGCCTCCATGCCCCGGCCCAGTGCCGGCAATACCGCACCAGCACCGGCCGGCGATTTCAGACACCACCGTCGACGCGATCACCAGCGTCAGCACCCGATCGCCTTACTCGGGGAAACGGGTTCTGAACCAGCAGCGCAAGACCCCGTGTCACGCCCGGGCCATGGTGCACCAATCGATCCGCCGACGCATCTTCTCCTCCCCGCCGCGAACCGCGTCACCCCCGACACCAGCCGTTTCCAGCCCTCGAACATTTCCATGCCACCTTCACGGCAGGCGGGACGAGATGAGCCTTCGGTGACGGATCAGCCCAGGGCCTGCCACTTCCGTCGGCGCAGCGCCGCCGCCGCCAG
Organism: uncultured Planctomycetaceae bacterium; assembly: GCA_964395825.1. Taxonomy (GTDB): domain Bacteria; phylum Planctomycetota; class Phycisphaerae; order Phycisphaerales; family Zrk34; genus JANQFT01. The sequence continues at coordinate 2,380 of CAYNCM010000038.1, read as the reverse complement.
CAGCAACAGGCCGATTGTTCCCGGTTCGGGAACACAAATCGTCGCCACGTCCCAGTTGCACACCCGCCCTTCGAGCATCTGGTAATCGAGCAGGTTGGGGAAGAGAATCTCCTCCCACGCCGGCTGAATGTCCAGGCTCCAGGTCAACAGCAGTTGCCCATCATCGGCCGACAACACCGCGGCATCCGGCGACGCGACCACTTCCATGCCGAACTCGTCGAGGTAGCGCAGCTTGATGTCCTCGTTGATGTAGTTGCTGTTCCGGTCATAGAAGTCGATCAGCAGCGATACTTCCTTCTGGCGCAGCGGATCGAATTCGTTATCGATGCGGAAGGTTTCGTAGTTGGTCGTCTGCCCGGTGACCGGATCGACATGCTGATACGGCGTCTGCCCCCAGCCGAGGGTCGGATCGGCATCGGGGGTGAGGAACAGGCCGTTCTGGGCCCCGGCGTAGCGGGCGGCCGGTCCGTTGGGGCCGGGAGCCCAGGCGACGTCGTAGTTGAGCATGGCGTCTTCGGGTTTGTCGAGTCCGCTGCAGAAGACGCTGTAGCCGTTGGCGCTGCTGACGTAGGCGTTCTGCGTGCCCGGCTGCAGAAGGTTCCACTGGGGACTGGGAGAAAAGGCGTTCTGGTAATGATCATCGCCGGGCGGCACGGTGTTGACGTCCGAGTCGTGCCAGATGGACAGGTTCGGCGTGACGGTGTGGTCCCAGCCGACCATGGTCATGCAGTGGGCGGGGCTGTCGAACTGCACGGTGACATACTGGCAGTCATACAGTTCCTGGCGGAGGAAGTCGTAGTCGGCCTGTCCAAGCGTGCGGTAGGCGGCGGTGATGTCGGTGTAGTCGACGTTAAGATTGAACTCGGGATGGTCGGGGTTGCGTCCGTAATGGGCCAGCCAGTGACTGATGGCGTGATCGGGCGCGCCGCCGCCGAGGCCCCAGTCGATGCGCATCTGGTTGTAGATGTTCAGGGCGCGCTGCTGGGCGTCGGGCCCGCTGCCGTAGCCCGCGGCCGCCAGCACATTCGCCGCCCCGGCCAGCCAACACGTGCCGTCGTTCGGATCGGCCGGATTGGGCTTGTTCACGTCAGGAATCGGCGTGCCGTCCTGCGAAACCTTGACAAACCGCGCGGGCAGCGACTGCGCCGCCGCCACGCCGGTCAACACCAGCACCATCACGCACGCCAGGGAGCGAGGGAACCTGATCATCATCTGCCTTTCGTCATCTGAAGAACCGCGGCGGAAGATTCGCCGCGCGGAAAACCCATCACCTTGGAAATAACAGAGCCCCACCACCGCCATTTTGCCGGTGAACGCTGCCGCTCACTGTCTTGCCCACAAGCAAACTGTAAACCCTGACCGCACGAACGCAAGTTAGGAAATCTTGAAAGGTCCGGGATTTCTCGCGGGGGCTCCTGCCGGGTCCCTGTCGCTTCGGCCGACAGGAGCAAACGGGGCTTGTCCATTCGGCCGCCATTCGCCCGGGCGCTGGTTGAAGATGCGTGCGGCCACCTGTCTTGGCCGGGACGTGCCCCCCAGCGGACCGACGGGATGTAAGTTGCTTTATCGGCGCGAGTCCGGTAGGGTCGCCGTGGAACGAACCGGATGTTGATGTCCAGGCATTGGCGGACCGTGGTCGACCGGCCGAGTCGCGTCTGCTGATGTTTTACCAACCGAGCGTATCCCGAAGGAGTTGCCATGAGCGACAAGTCGCCCCATGACATGCCCGGACTGCCCGCGCAGTTGTACCGCCCGCTCGATGATGCGGGGTTGAAGAAGATCGCCGACGCGGCGTTCGAGGTGCTCGAGAAGTCCGGGCTGTTGGTGTATTCGCGAAGCGCCCTGGCGGCGTTCGAGAAAGCGGGAGCCGAAGTCGATCGCGAGAAGAACGTCGTTCGCCTCGGCCGCGGATTGGTTGAGGATGCGATCGCTTCCAATCCCTCGTCCATCACGCTGCACAGCCGGGACGATGAATTCGACGCGGTGCTGACCGACAGCAAGGTGCACTACGGCACGGGGGGCACGGCCATTCGCGTGTTGGATCTGGACACCGGCGCACAGCGCCCGAGCACCGTCGCAGACGTGATCCTCAACGCCCGCCTGGTCGACGCGCTGAATCACATTCACGTATTCACGATCAACGTGTTTCCCAACGAGATCGAGAACCCCGACGAGATCGACGTCAACCGTTTCTTCCACGCCTTCGACAACACGACCAAGCACGTCATGGGCGGCATCTACACGCTCGACAGCTGCAAGGACGTGGTGAAGATGGCCCAGACCATCGCGGGCAGCGCCGAGAAGCTGCGGGCCGAGCCGTTCGTCTCGTTCATCACGCTGATCATCAGCCCCTTCAAGATCGACGACCACTACGGCGAGA
>CAYNCM010000037.1:4304-29244 GCA_964395825.1 uncultured Planctomycetaceae bacterium | reverse complement strand
CCTTAGCGCACCGTTTTACCATCCCCCGAACCCACGGAAAATCCCGAAGAGCCCAAAATCCTTTTCCGTTCAGTCGTAAGCGGCTGAAACAAAGGGGTGATCGGGTGGAATCGAGGTCAGTTGGCGCGGGTCGGCCACGCGACCGGCCGGCCGACAGTTGCGGCCGCGATGCCACCGGAACGATTCATCGCCGAGATCGACCCGGCATTGTTTGGCCAGCTCCATCAACGATTCGACGAGATCAGGATGGCGCTCGGCGCGGTCGGTCGTCTCGCCGACGTCGAACTCAAGGTCGTACAGGGCGCCGGCGGTCTGGTCATAGTGAACGTGCAGTTTCCACTTGCCGCGGCGGACCGCTTCCAGCCGGTTTCGGAAGTAATAGAAAAATGCATCACAGGGCGAGGCCGCATTCGGCTCGCCGCGGATCAGCGGTCCGATGTCGTGGCCGTCGATGATGCGATCGGTCGGCGGCTCCACGCCGGCCAATCGGCCCAGCGTCGGCAGCAGGTCCATCGCGGTGGCCAGTTCGTCGCAGGTGGTGCCGGGCGGAATCACCCCGGGCCAGCGCATAACACACGGAACCCGGTGGCCGCCTTCGAAGGTGGTGCCCTTGCTGCCGCGCAGCGGCGCGTTGCTGCGGTGCGGCCCCGGCGCGGCGCCGTTGTCGGAAGTGAAGATCACCAGCGTCTGCTGGTCAATCTCCAGCCGTTTCAGTTCGTCCAGCAGATCACCCAGCAGCGCATCGAGATGCTCGATCTCCGCTCCATAGACCCCATTCTCGCTGCGGTCGATGTACGATTGCGGCGCGTGCAACGGCGTGTGCACGTACATGTGCGCGAAATACAGAAAGAACGGCTGATCGCGGTGTTCGCGAACGAACGGCAACGCCTGTTGTTGAAACCGATCGGTCAGCGCGGCCTGATCAGGTTCGATTTCGCAGACCGCCTCATCGCTCATCAACGGGAGGGTGTGAATGTTGTGCCCCCAATCGCGCAGCATGCGACCGCCTTCGCTGTCCACGCCCATGTCGTTGCTGAAGGGGATGCCGAAGTAGTGATCGAAACCGTGCGCCGTGGGCAGGAACGGCGGCTGGTCGCCCAAGTGCCACTTACCCACGAGCATGGTGGCATAGCCGGCCTGCTTGAGGTGCGAGGCGATGGTGATCTCATCCGGATGCAGGCCGATGGCATCGCCGGGCATGAGCACGACGAAGTGTTCACCCATGCCCAGCCCCACGCGCTGCGGGTAACAACCGGTCATCAGCGCCGCCCGCGACGGCGAGCAGACGGATGAGGCCATTTGAAAATCCGTGAACACCCGGCCTTCCCCGGCCATGCGGTCGAGGTTCGGCGTGCGGTTAACCGTCGAGCCATACGGTCCGAGGTCGCCGTAGCCCAGGTCGTCGCAGTTGATGAGGATGATATTCGGGTGCTTCGGCATCGCTCATTGCTCTTTACATCCAAAACTCAGTCGTAGGCGGCATCGGTCAGTGGGCCGCTCATGGGCACGAGGGTGGTGGGCTGCTCGACGCGCCCGCACGGCCGACAACCGGTGCCGACGATGCCCCGGCTCGCGTCGCCGAGGTCCGCGCGGCAGGCGTCGGCCAGGGCGTTCAACCGGGCCACCGTGTCCGGCTCGGCGGCGCTGCGATCCGTGGTCTCGTCCACGTCGGTTTCCAGGTCATACAGTTCGCCGGTTTCCAGGTGCAGTTTCCACCGTCCGGCGCGGACGGCCTTGAGATGGTTGCCGTGGTAGTAGAAGAAGGCCTCGTAGGGCGAAGAGGCGTTCGGCTCACCGAACAGCAGCGGTTGCAGGTCGTGGCCGTCGATGCGGTGGTCGGCCGGCCGCTCCGCGCCGGCCAGGGCGGCGAAGGTCGGCAGCAGATCCATCGCCGTGGTCAACGCCCCGCAGACCGTCCCGGCGGGCACGCGATCCGGCCAGCGCACGACGAACGGCACGCGCATACCGCCTTCCCACGTCGTTCCCTTTTCGCCGCGCAGCGGCGCGTTGCTGCTGCCGGCGTTGCCCGACCAGGCGCCGTTGTCCGACGTAAAGATCACCAGCGTGTTTTCCGTCAGCCCCAGCTCCTCAAGCAGATCGAGCATCGCCCCGGTGCTCCAGTCGATGCACTCGACCTCCGCGCCGTACGGGCCGTTGCCCGCGCGCTCGAGAAAGCTTTGCGGCGGGTGCAGCGGATTATGCACGTACATGTGGGCGAAGTAGAGGAAGAACGGTGCATCCTGATGTTCGCAAATGAACGACAGTGCCGCATCGGTGTACCGCTCGGTCAGACTCGCTTGATCGGGTTGGGTTTCGACAACGCCCTCGCCATCCATCAGCGGCAGCGGGGGCATACCACTCAGGCCCCGGTTTTTGATCAGTCGCGTGTTGTTCGGCTCCATGTCGTTGCTGTAGGGCAGGCCGAAGTATTCATCGAAACCGTGCCGGGTGGGTAGGAACGGCGGCTGATCGCCGAGGTGCCACTTGCCCACCAGCATGGTGGCGTAGCCGGCGTCTTTGAGCACGCGGCCGATCGACAGTTCATCCGGGTGCAGCCCGATGGGGTCGCCGGGGAACAACACGCCCTGCGTATGGCCCGTGGCCAGGCCGACCCGGCGGGGATAGCAGCCGGTCATCATCCCCGCCCGCGAGGGCGAGCACACCGGCGCCGTCATGTAAAAGTCGGTGAAACGCATGCCCTCGGCAGCCAACCGGTCGATGCGGGGCGTGCGGTTGGCCTGCGAGCCATAGCAGCCGATGTCCCCGTAGCCGAGGTCGTCGCAGTTGATCAGAATGATGTTCGGTTTCGAGGACGCCATGTTGGGGCAATCCAGTTCGATGGTTCGTGTCATCGGGTCTGCGGCTGCCAGATGCGACTCTCCGCCGCCTCGAGCAAGCCATCGTTGGCGAAGCGCATCGGCCAGATCGTGATCTCGCGGAATGTCGTCGGCCCGCCGTAGCTGTAACACGCCAGGCCGTGGCCGCGTTGATAGTCCATGTCGATGGCCACCGCAGACTGACGGCCGTTGGCGAACACCTCCACCAGGTACTTGTCCACGAAGATGCGCAGCGCCACGTCCTCGCCCTTCGGCAGGTCCGCCACGCGGAAGGGCGCGTCGATGGTCCCGACACGGAGCGTGCCCGTCTCCGGGCGGATCATGATGTCCAGGCCCGGATGCTCTTCGCCGACGAACAGCCGCAGGCCGAATCGCTTGCGGTGCGCCTGCGCGTGATCGACGGTCACGCGAATCTCAAAGGCCTCGCGGTCGATCTCGGTCACGCGCTCGAAGGCCTCGGCGCTGTGCGGCTTCTCCGGTGGGGTGACGGTCACGTCGCGGAACTCCACTGGCTCCTCGCGAAGCGATTCCAACTCACGCAGCGGATGGATGCGCAGGTAGCCATCGTCACCCAGCGTCAACTCGCGCGGCAGCGATTGAACGCTTCGCATGCGCACCGCCTCGTGGAGCGTTTTCAGCCAGGCCCACATGACCCGCCGGCCGTCGGAAGTCAGCACCGTCTCGGGCGCGAAGAAGTCGCGATACACCGTGTCATAGATCGATTGGTCGGGTCGCCGCCAGTTCATGCGGGCGTGTCGCTCGGGCACGAACTGCTCCCTCCGCTCGTCCCAATCCCCGACGTAGTAGCGGCAGCCGAACGGGTGGCTGATGCACAGCAACACCCACTTGTCGCCGAGGGGGAAGAAATTCGGGCAGGAGATGTCCTCGCCGATCGCCACGTCCGCCGGCTCGTGATGCATGAAGTCGCCGACCAGCGTCCAGTGCTTCAGATCGTCGGACTTCATCAACGGTGGGTCGGCTCGGCCGGAGATCGCGTAGTACGTCTCGCCGATGCGGAAGCAGTCCGGATCCCAGTGATGGCGGATCTCCGCTTCATCGCCGGCCTCGGTCTTCGGCTCGATGGGATAGGGCTTTCCCCAAGCCGACAGTTCGCGATCGACCGCAAGGGCGATCTGGTTGCGGCCCGACTTCTGGCCGTGATAAATCGCCGCCGGCCGACCCTCGGGCGTCACGAAACCGGTGCCGCTGAACATCCCGTGGCCCGTGAAGGCCGGCTGAAGCTTCGTCGTTTGCCAGGTCCAGTGAATCAGGTCCTCGCTGGTCACGTGCACGAACGAGTACGACTCGTCGCCCTGCCAGGGATGGCGCAGGATGTAGTGCAGGTGATACACACCGTCGAGATAGAACGCGGTGTTGGGATCGGCCGGCTCGCTGTCGCCGCCCGGGTGCATCAGGTGGTAGTGCAGGACCATCTCCCGCGGCAGTTGGTTGGACGGTGCATTCATGATGAGGCCTTGGTCGGTGTGATCCGATTCCAGTCCCGCGGGTGGAAGTCGGCGTGGGTTTGCATGTCGAGGAAGTCGCCGGTCTCGCGCATCCATTGGACGAGCCGGGTTTTCAATTCGTCGCGGATCGCGGCGAGGTTTTCATCATCGATCTTTGAATCGGTTTCGTATGGATCGGCATCAAGGTCGTACAGTTCGTCCGGCCCCTGATCGAAGTGGTGGATGTACTTGTATCGCTGAGTCACCACGGCGCGGTACGGCATGCCGCGGCCGTGGTCGCCGTTGAACTCGATGAACGCGTAGCCGGGATCGGGCGCGTGCGGGTCTTCGAGGATCGGCCGCAGCGACTGTCCCTGCGCCCCGTCCGGCGGGGCGACGCCGGTGTAGTCGCAGATGGTCGGCGCCAGGTCTACGTGACCGACCATGTGCGACCGCCGCGACGGTTCGCCTCCGCCGGGCGGCTTGATGTACAGCGGCACGTGGGCCGACTCTTCGTAGGCCACGAACTTCTGATACAGACGGTGGCCCCCGAGGTTCTCGCCGTGATCCTGCACGAAGATGACCAGCGCGTCGTCCCAGAAGCCCGTGTCCTTCAGTGCCTGGATCACCCGGCCGATCGCCTCGTCCACCATCGTGACCAGGCCGAAGTACGCCGCCCATGTCTTGCGCCATTCGTCGCGCTGCAGGTAGGTCCCGTACGCGCCGGTGCCGTGCAGCAGGTGCGGCGGCTGGCCGTCGTACCACTGGCCGACGTTGGGCGGCAGGTCGATTTTGTCCGGGTCGTACATGCTCGCGTACGGCTCGGGAATCCAGAACGGCGGATGCGGCGCCCAGGCGAAAAACAGCCAGGCGTGTGGATCGGCCGGGTCGGCGGTGCGAATCTTCTCGCACATCCGGTTCGCCCACCACAGGTCCAGGAAATGCTCAGCGTCGAACTCGGTGGTCTCCACGTGGCCCGGCCGGGGATAGAAACGGATGTCCGCCTTGCCTCTGCGGAACTCCGGATAGGGCACGAGCTCATTTTTTTCGGGCGGCGAGTAACCGTGCTCACGCAGATGGGCGTGCCAGTCCATGCCGCGATTGAGGTCGGCGGTCGGCATCCGCTGTTCGAGCGGCGGGTCGCTGTGGACGTGCTGAACGCCGGTCAGCGTCAGGTCGTAGCCGCCCTCGACGAGCTGCTCATAAAACGTGCGGTGTTCGGCGGTCAGTATGCGGTAATGAATCTCCTCGTTGTACGGGTAGCCGTTGACGATCGCCCCGCTGCGGTGCGGCCATTTGCCTGAGGCCATGGCGGTGCGCGTCGGCACGCACAGCGGCGTGGCGCAGTAAGCGTGATCGAAGACGACGCATTCATCGGCGAGGGCATCGAGGTGGGGCGTGGCCACGCCGAGCTTGCGGTGGGATGTCGCCAGGCAGTCCCATCGAAGATGGTCGGCCGCGAGCATGATGATGTGGGGCTGATCGGGAATCGCAGATGCTCCGTGATTATCGTTCGAGTTCGATCCGTTCCACGCGCAGGTTGGCGTATTCAGCGATCATGGGCGTCATCTGTCGAAAGCCGATCTTGCCGTCTTCAAGCACCGGTCCGGTCTCGCCGGCTTCGTCGTGCCAGTGAAACAGCGGCAGCACGTCCTCGCCCGGTTTGGCGATGCCGAAGCGCACGTCCGGGCCGGCCTTGAGCAGTTCGATCCGATACGGCCCGGTCGCGTCCGGCACGGAGGGCAGCGGATCCGCTCCCTGCGCCACCAGGTGAAAGCCGTGGCTCTTGCGCAGGTTGCAGGTGGTAAACGCGCGCTCGCCGGGGTGCTTGCGGCGGAAGTAGCTGACGTGCAGGGCGTCGATGTCGCCGGAGTGGTACTGATCGTAAGGCCCGGTTCGCTCGGCGAGTCTGGGATCGAACAGATCCTCGCCGCCGCGCCCTTTCGCCGCGAAAAACAGGATGCACAACCCCGGCTCGCGGATGGGATAGAAATCCCACGAGATGCGAATGTGGTCGGGAAAATCCTCCGGGCACCAGTGCACGATGTTGGCCTTTTGGCCTTCCTCGAGGTCGCGCGTGCCCTCCATGCGCATCCGCCGCATGGGAAAGCTGGTCGCGCCGTCGCCTTCCATGCGCCAGCCGTCGATGTCGGCCGGACTCGCCAACGGATTCTGGTAGATGGTTTCGATCGTTCGATAAGTCATTGGGATACTCCCGTGTCGGACTTGGGCGGCACGCAGGGGCTCGTCGAGTCGTCGTAAGCGAAATTCAGGTGCTGCCAAGCCGTGCCGAGCACCACATCTCTGCTTTCTCGAATGTTGCGCAGCAGCCGTTGTCTGCATTCGTCCGCGACATCGCGCAGGGCCGGGTCGTCGATGCGGTTGTTCATCTCGTGCGGGTCGGCGTCGAGGTCGTAAAGCTCGTCCCAGTCCGCCGCGTTGTAAACGTACTTGTAATGGCGCCAGCGCAGCATGCGTTGGTAATACGGCAGGCGCAGGCCGTGGAACTCGCACACCAGGTCGTCGCGCCAATCGGCGTCCGGATCGCGCAGCAGCGGGACGAAGCTGGCGCCCTGGTGATGCTCGGGCACTTCCACGCCGGCCAGCTCGAGGATCGTCGAGGCGATGTCCATGTTCGAGACCAGCGCGTCGCATCGGCTGCCGGGCGTGGTCATCCCGGGCACGCGGGCGATCAGCGGGATGTGATAGGTCTCCTCGTACATGAACGAACCCTTGTCGAACAGCCCGCCGTGACAGCCGGTCGTGTCGCCGTGATCGGTGGTGAAGATCACCGCGGTTTCATCGGCCGGTCCGGTTTCTTCCAGGGCGTCGAGCAGACGACCGACCTCCGCGTCGATGAAGGTGCAGTAACCCCAGTACATCGCGATCAGCTTCTTCCAGTCATGCTCGGAGAAGTTGACGTGCTCGTGGTAGAAGCTGCGGCGATGGCGGTCGTGGGCGGCCGGCTTGCCTTTCAGCTCGTCGTGGAAGTTCGGCCAGAGCTCGATGTCGTCGGGGTTGTACATCGAGGCGTAGGGTTCGGGGATGTAGTAGGGATGATGCGGGCCCCAGAACGCGGCGACCTGAAAGAACGGCGTGCCGTTGGTCCTGCGGTCCTCGGCGAAGTCCCGCATCAGGTCGATGGCGTGGGAAGCGACGAAGGCCGGCTCGCACGCCTCGGCCGGGCCGGGCAGCGTCCCGCCGAGCCATGTCGCCCCGGGGATGGTGAGGATGTCGTCGGGCACCGCGTCGGGCTGCACCGGTCGCTTGCTCGCGGTGAGGAACGAGTGGGGCAGTTCCAAGCCGTTCGCCTTGAGGTAGGCCTGATACTCCGGTGTGTTGTAGGGTTTGCCGTAGCCCTCGGTGTCCATGCCCTCGAAGCCGTAGTGCGACGGCATGCACTTTTCCCCGCAGTGCCACTTGCCCGAGTAGCCGCAGCGGTAGCCGGCTTCTTTGAGCTGCTGGCTGATCACGGGCAAGCTCGGATCAATATCGCAGTTCGGCCACAGCTTCGGCTCGTTGGTGTTCGTCCGGACGCCGTGCGCGTGCGGGTAGACGCCGGTGAGGATCGACGCCCGGGCCGGCGAGCAGATCGACGAGACGGTATACGCGTTGTCGAACCACATGCCCTGCTCGGCCAGGCGATCAAGGTTGGGCGTGCGACAGCCGGCCTTCCGCGCGAAGCTCAGCGTGTCATACCGCTGCTGATCGGTGAAGATGAAGAGGATGTTCTTTCGCGCCTCGTCTGGCATGGGTCTTGGTTCCTATCGGTCAATCTGCGTGCAAGAAAGTGTCCGGCCACCGCCGACTTCAATCCACGGATGGGCTGACCTTTGTGGGCAGCTTCGCGTCCGCCGGATCGAGGAAGAAGCCGTTGAGGTAGTTGCCGAAGCCGCCTTTTATTTTGTTGTAGTGCAGCCGCACCGAGCCGCTGACGTTCCAGGAGATATAGCGGCCCTGGTCTTCGCCCTTGGCGCGGAACTCTCGCTCGTCGAGCACTTCGCCGGTGCTCGCGTCAACCAGCTTGATCTGCGTGCTGTAGCCATTGTTATGTCCGCCGGCGGCATAGAGTGTCAGTGTGTGTGTCTGGCCGTCGGTGAACTCGAGCAGGTATTCCTGCTGATTTTTGCTGTAGCCGCTGCCGGGGGGGAATCCCGCCCGCTTTTTGGCGTCCTCGTGGGCTTTCAGCAGGAAGCGGGTTTGGTCCATATCCACATATCTCGGACCGTGCCCCGATTTTCTGTGGAACCGACCGCCATCGATCTCGAAGTAGTCCGGCTGGGTGGGATTATTTTCGCTGTCGAGGTCGCCGACGATGTAAAACCCATCCCGGCCGTACTTGCCTCGCCAGTTGCCCTGGGTGCGAGCGTCGATACCGACGAACTCGGCCGTGGCCTCCTGGGGTGTGACCTTGACCGGCTCGGATTGCGGGCCTTCGCCGGCGGCGTTGACGATGCTCACGCGATAGAAATAAGTCGTGCCATTGCTCGCCGTGGTATCGGTATAGTTCGGCTTGGGATAAACATCATTGGTGATGCGTTGATACGGACCGGCTTCGGAGGTCGCGCGGTAGACGTGGTAGCCCTCGATGATCCCGGCGGGTTGGGTGTTCCAAGTCAGCAGGACATGCCCGCTTCCCGTCCGGGCCACCGCCTCCGGCGCGCTGACCGGGGCCTGCGAGGGCGTTTTCTCCGGCTGCCAGCGATAGACCAGGATTTTGCCCCAGGCATTGGACTGACACAACGCCACGTATTCATCCTGCTCGGGCAGGTAGAACGCCTGCACGGAACTGGTGTCCTTGTCGAAGAACCCCCCGAGGCCGTGGACCTCCGGGCCGGGCACGAACTCGATCACGCGGTTGCCGTGGCGCATATCGATCACGCTGATGTTGCCGGGCCGACCCGGGACGCAGACGAAGTGATCGACGACCGCGAAACCGTGCCCGCCGTTCCAGAAATAACCGCCGGACACCAGCGTGAGGGGAAATTCGATGCTCGATTCGCGGTTGCCCTTGCTCCAGTTGGGATACTGCGCGACGTAGTTGGTTCGATTGCGAATATCCGGGCTGCCCGGATAGAGGGGCACCAGGCCGGCGAGGGTCATGGTGTCGGTTGCCGCGTCGTATCGGCTCCATTGGAGAACCTCGAACGGCTTGGGGACCTCGATCACCTCCGGCTGCTGATCCCAGGTCGGCACGCCGTTCTTCAAGCCGGTGAACGCCAGACGGACCAGTCGATTGGCACGCCAGCCACCGGTGAACCAGAGGTTGCCGTCGGAATCGATGTCGAAGAAGGTTCCGGCCCCGCCCTTGAGATGCTCGTGGGTCCAGTACTCCTCTTTCTGTGCCTTGCCGTCGACCGGGCCGCCGCCGTGGCCATCCACCCAGACGTAGGGCGTGCGTTTTTCAACCGGGACATTCTCAGGCCACTTCTTGGGCGTTTTTTTATAACCCTGCGTGGCGATCAACGCGGCCGGGATGGCCGTGTAACCATGCTCGTCGCGATCAAAGCGATAGAACGTGTTGCCACCGAGGGACAGGAAGCGTTCGCCTTCCAAGCGCCGGATGTAAGGCGTCGATCGACCGCGCCGGCCCATGTATTCCATCGGGAACGCCTTGCGGTTGGCGGTGTAGGCCTCGTAGGTCGCCTCCGAACCCGGCTCGTCTTTCGACCAGTCCATTCTGAAGATCTGGTCCGCCCCCGCATAGGCGAAGGTTTTGTCCGCCGGATCGAGCGTCGCCCCGTCGAAGATGTAGCCGAGGTGATCGAGGATCCATTTGGCTTTCGGGTCGGCCTGGTTGATCGCGTCGGGGGCGAATGCCCGCAGGGAGGTCTGGTTCGCCATCAGCCCCGAGGCGATGTGTTGGTAAGGCCAGCCGTTGCCGCTGACGTAGATATTGCCTTCACCATCCACTCCCACGCCGGTCAGGCCGTTGAACTTGTCGTCCTGCACCTCGCCCGGCACGCCGGCATACATGCCGCCTTTCTCGCCGACCGTGCCGATGAGGTTGGGCTTGTCGGCGATGTTATAAATGCGAATCTGCTGGTCCTGTCCGTTCTCGGCCACGAGCAGGCGTTGGCGCGGCCCATCGACCGCCACACCGGTGGGCACCTCGACGTCGGTGATCGTCGCCTCGACCTTACCGGTCCGCGCGTTCAGCTTCACAATCTCCGCCTGGTGCTCGTAGGAGCCGTCGTCGACCATCTCGAACACGCTGTCCTCGAAGGCCTCGCGGACCACCCAGAGCGTGCCAGCGTCGCCAAGCGCCAGCGGACCGGGCCGCTCGAAGTCGATGTGACGACGATGCTCCAGGGTTTTCGCGTCGTAGAGTTCGATGCGATTGTCGGTGGTATTGCTGACGAACACGGTCTGATCGTCCGCCGCGAGGCCGCGGACGGGCTGCGGCTTGTCCGAATCCGACACCTTCACGAATTCCCGATCGCCCATCTGGTGGTTCAGCCGCTGAAAGCCGTTGCCATGCGAGGTGAACAGGTGCTTGCTGTTCGCCGCGACGGCCATGCCGGCTTTGGGCGTCTTATGGTCCGGGGCGACCTGCTTGCCGTCCCGGTAGGCGGCGATGGTGTGGCCCTGCTCCTCGAAAAAGCTTGTGACAAAGCATGTGCCGTCCGGCGCGGTGTACAGCCCGGTCATGTTGAAGTTGACCGTGTTGTTGATCGGGCCACGCAGCGTGTTGCCGAACCAGGAGGTTCGATAACCCAACCGGGGGCGGGAGAGGGTGATCCGATCGAAGGTCGCCGCTGCCGGACTGTTCGGCTGGCCGCCTTCGAGGATCAGCCCGATGTACACGGCGTCTTTCGTCACTTTGGACCGGCTGAGGCCGGAACCGCGCATGCGGCTTCGGGCGAATCCTCTGTAGGTGCCGACGTGATCGCCTTTGCGCACGATGCGCAGCCAGGCGGGGTTGTCCGGCGTCGGCCTGTCGCCGCCCATGCGCGCGGTCTCGCCCATGCCGTGCTCAAGGTCGTCATCGAGGCTTTCGACGAGGTGCACCCCCGCCGTGGGCCGACCGCCACCTTCGGTCGTGATCCGCGTCAAGCGAACATCGAGCTGAAAGTCGCCTTCGACCTTCGCATAGTAGAACGTCTTTCCGGTACTTGTCACGGTCACGCCCGTGTCCGGGTCGCCTTTTACCCGGTTGGCGGGCTTGGCATCATCGGGGGCATAAACCTGCCAGTGGGCCTCCAGAGGCTGCGGTTCGGCGGCCCCGGCCGTTGTGGCCGGCACCATCAGCGCACTCAGCAGCAGTCCGAGCGCCATGACGCTGAACAGTTTCCGTCTCGGTTGAGCTTTCATCGACATCATCCTTTCAAGCTGTGTCGTGGCGTTAGTGGACAGCTCGTGATTTCGGCTTTCATGGTTGTAGTCATCAAATCGTGTGGGTCGGGCTGACATTCCAGGTTTCGCTCACCATTTCAACGTCGAACGTGGGACGGATCAAAAAAGAAGCCCGCGAGGTAATTGCCGAAGCCCTCGCCCTGGATCCAGTTGTACTGCAGGCGAATCGCGCCGCTGACGTCCCAACTGATGTATTGGCCTTGATTTTCGCCACGGCCGGCGATCTCGCGGGTGTCCAGCACTTCGCCGCTGCTCTGATCGACAAGCGTGATGCGGGTCGCGTAGCCGTTGGGATGGCCGTTGGCGTAGAGCGTCATGCGATGGGTCTTGCCGTCGGTGAACTCGAGCAGGTAGCTCTGCTGTTTGTCGGCGTAGCCGCTGCCGGCGGGGAAGGTCGCCCGCTCTTGGGTGCCCTCCGCAGACCTGAGAAGGAAGCGCTCTTCGTCCATGGGCTTGTATCCCGGGGCATGGCCGGATTTGCGTACGAATGGCCCGCCGTCGATCCGCAGGTAATCCGGCTGATTCGGATTATTCTCGCTTTCCCAGTCGCCGACGATGTAGAACCCGTCGCTGCCGTATTTACCTTTCCAGTTGCCCCGGGTCTTTTCATCGGTACCGACGAATTCGGCTATCGCTTCCTGCGGAATCACCGAGACCGGGCTGGACCTCGGTCCCTCGCCAACGGCGTTCACGATGGAAACCTGGTAGCGATACGTCCGGCCATTCGTGACCGAAGTGTCGATATAGGTAGGCGTGGAGATCGATTCATCGTTGACCTTCACAAACGATCTGCCGGCCTCGGCGCGATAGACGTTGTAACCCTTGATGAAACCACACGTGGGCGTGCGCCATCGCAGCTTGACCTGACCGCTGCCCATCTGGGATTCGAAAACCATCGGCGCCACGGCGGGCGCGGCGTCCGGTGTCGTATCCGGCGTCCAGCGGTACATGAGAATCTTGCACCAGCCGTTCTCCTGGGCCAGCGCGAGGTGTTCGCCATTGGACAGGCGAAATGCCTGCACGGCGCTCTGGTCGTTGTCGAAGTAGCCCCCGTTGCCGTTGACCTCCGGGCCGGGCACGAACTCCATCACGCGGTTGCCGTGTTTCAGGTCATAAACCATGATATTGCCGGGTCGGCCCGTGGTGTAGAGAAAGTCGCCGACCACGTCGAAACCGATCGCGCCGTCCATGTAGGCATCGCCCGGCTCGGGGGAGAGGGTGATCTCAATGCTGCTTTCGCGGTTGCCCCTGCTCCAGTTTTCGTAACGGGCCACGTGGGTGGTTCGCCAGCGGATGTCGGCGCCGCCGACGTATTTCGGCGTATTGCCGGCGAGGATCATGGTGTCGGAATCGGCGTCGTAGCGTGACCGCTGGACCTTGAGGAACGGCGCGGGCGGGTCGTAAACCTCGTGGCCGTCCCAGGTCGGCACGCCGTTGTGGATCCCGGTGAAGTGGATCCGCACCAGCCTGGGGTTGGCAAAGCCGGTGAACCACAGGTCGCCGCGATCGTCAATGTCCCAGCGGTTGCCGGGTCCGGTGGGTAGTTTGCCGAGACTGACGTATTCTTCAGGCTGGTCCTTGCCGTCGCGCGGCTGGCCGTTGGTGCCGTCCATCCAGACGTAGGCCTCGCCGGTGTCCACCGGCTCGTGCTCCAGCCATCGGACCTGTGTTTTGGGGTGGGCGCGGGTGCCGATCGCCGCGGCGGGCACGGCCGTCTCGCCGTATTCGCCCGGCTCGAACCGATAGGCCACCAGCCCCGGCGCGCCCCGCAGGAACAGGAACTTCTTGTCCTCCAGCCAACGCACCCAGGGCGTCTCGCGGGTACGCCGACCCAGCGCCTCGAGCGGAAAGTCTTTCGCGTTGGTCGTGAAGGCGTGATACGTCCCTTCCTCGCCCCGGCTCTTACTCCAGTCCATTTTGAACAGTTGATCCGCGCCGGCATAGAGTTCGGTTTCGTCCCGCGGGTCCAGCGTGCCGCCGTCGAAGATGTAGGCGATGCTGTCCAGTCGCCAGTCCACTTTCGGCTCGGCCTTGTTGCTCGCCTCCGGCGGAAAGCATCGCAGGGTCGTCGCGTTGGCCATCAGGCCGGGGGAGACATACATGAAGGGCCACCCGGTGGAAGTGACGTAGATGTTGCCGGCGCTATCAGCGCCGACGCCGGTCAGGCCGTTGAGCTTGCCATCGGCGACCTTGCCGGGGGTGCCGGCGAAGATGCCGCCTTGGGTGCCGACCGTGCCGACCAGTTTCGGTTCGCCCGAGACGTCGTAAATTTTCACCTGCTGATCCGGGCCGTTGTCCGCGACGAGCAGTCGGCCCCGCGGGTCGATCGCCACGCCCGTGGGCACCTCCGGGCCTTGGAAGCTTTTGACCACCCGTCCGGAACGGGCATCAAGGCAGACGATCTCCGCGTCATGCGGATAGGGGCCGTCGAGATACTCGAACGTTTTTTCTTCGAAGCCCTCGCGAATCACCCAGAGCTTGCCCTTGCCGTCGAGAACCAGCGGTCCCGGTCGGGTGAATTCGAATCCGCGCTTGTGCTCAAGCGTTTCCGCGTCGTAGACCTCGATGCGATTATCGATGCGATTGCTGGCGAAGACTTCTTCGTTGTTTGCCGCGAGGCCGCGCACCGTCTGATCGCCCTTGCCTTCGGCCGAGACCCGCACCCGATCGCGACCCTTCAATTCCCGGCGCAGACGATTGAAGTCGGATCCTTCTCTCCCCCGGTGCTTGTATTCGGCGGCGAAGACGTACTTGTCGTTGACCGCGATGGCCGTGCCGCCGTTGGCCGGCGTCTTGCCGTCGGGGGCGATCTGCTTGCCGTCGTGGTAGGCGGCGAGGGAGTGGCCCTGTTCCTCGAAAAAGCTGGTGACATAACACGTGCCGTCCGGCGTGGTGTAGAGGCTGGTCATGTTGAAGTTGACCGTGTCCTCGACCGGGCCGGGCAGCGAGTTGCCCACCCACGACGTGGCGTATTCGAGGTTCGGCTCGCTGAGTTCAATGCGATCCAAGGTCGCGGTCATCGGCTGGTCGGACGTGCCGCCGAACAACGCGAGGCCCACGTAAACCCGACCGTCCTCGGTGCGAATGGTGCGGCCTTTGCCCTGATTTCGATACCGGTGGCCGTCCTGGGAAACATAAACACCGACGTTATGCCCCAGGCGAATGATGCGTATCCACCTGGGATTTTGCAGACCGTCGCCTTCGGCGTTATTTGGCCGCTGACCCCATTCGATGGCCGAGCGCAACGATTCATCATCCAGTCCCTCGGCCAGCCGCAGCCCGGCATACCACCGGTCATGGCCCGCCACATTCAGGGAAACCAATCGCGCATCGATCTGGAAGTTTTTCTCGATGGGGATGTACACAAACGAACCGGCGGAACCACTCATGGTCACCTTGCCATCGGACGGGTTGCCCGTGATGCGGAAGGTTTCATTGGCTTGCTCGGGGGTATGGACGCGCCAGTCGCCGGCGGCGATCTGAGCGTGGGCGTGAGGGGCGACGAACGCCGCGGCGCACAGCAGCGCGACGATTCGCAGTGTTCGTGCATGGGTTGATTGCATCATGTTCATCATGGCTGTTCCACGCGGGGTTTGTTGTTGCGATGCCGTCGCGCCCTGCGCGTCGAGGGATTTTGTTACGCGCTCGGGTCCACGAACAAGCCGCGGACGGCCGGGACGTACCCGTGGCTCTTCGACTGCACTTTGATCAGCACGTGACCCTGAATCCGGAACCGCAGATACGCGTGCTCGGCGCCCTGGTCGCTGCTGTAGCTCGTCTCGTGCAGCACCGTGTCATCGATCGGGTTGATGATCTGGATGTGATTTTCAACCCGGCTGCCGTCGGGGGCATTGCTCATGAACAGCGAGACGACGCGCGGCCGGCCATCTTTCAGATCGACGTGGAACCGCAAGGGTTCGTTGCGGTCGGTCCAGTAATGCTCCAGGCGTTCGCCCGGCTCAGTGTCGGATTGCAGCAGGCGAACGTCATCGGATGGGATCGGCCCATAACCGTCATAGCCGCGAGCGCTGCCTTCATAGGGCGCGATGATGTCCATTCCGGCTGGAATCCGGTTCCGCTCCGGGCGCCAGTAGCCGACGTGGTAGGCGATCCGGCCGTAGTGGCCTTTCCAGTTCCCGCCGATGCGGGTATCGCGGGGCAGGGCGGAGACGGCCGGCGCCGCGGGCGTCAGGGCGATCGGCTCGGAGCGGACGCCCTCGCCGACGGCGTTGACCGCGGCAACGCGATAGGTGTAATCCGTGCCGTTGGTCACCGCCTGATCGGTGTAGTGCGCCCGCTCCACCAGCTCCTTGTTGAGTTTGGTGTAGTCGTCACGGCCCTGGACCGAGCGATAGACGTTGTAGCCCCGGATCACGCCGATGGTGTTCGTGCGGCCGCCCCATTCGAGCACAACCTTGCCGTCGCAGGTCCGACCCCAGACGTCGGGGGCGACGTCCGGCGCGTGGTCCGGTTCGGTGTCCGGCGTCCAGCGATAGGCCAGCAGCCTCGAGTTCTCGTTCGATTGAGCGAGGATGATGTACTCCTCACCCTGCTTGTAGGCGGTCAGGGCGCTGTTGGTGTTGTCAAAGGCGCCGCTGGAACCGTTGGCTTCGGGGCCGGGGATCAGTCGGATCACTTCGTTGCCGTGATTCATGTCGTAGACGTAGACCACGCCGTGCCGCCAGCCGGCGAAGATGAAGTCGCCGGCGTGAACCACGCCGTGGACCGAGCGATCCGACTCGCCGCCGCCGTAGCCGGGGTGGGGCAGTTCGATGCGGTTGTGCAGTTTCTTCTCGCCGGACCAGTCGTGGAAGACCTGAATCTCGTGCCAGTTTCGACGGATGTCGTGGGGATGGCCCGGATTCTTGGGCGTGGTGCCCACGACGATCATTCCGTCATGGGGATCGATCTTCATGGCCTTGACCACGTCGGTGAACAACGGCGGGAAGGGAATGGACTGTGGCGCACCGTACATCGGCACGCCGTCGGCCGACACGCCCTCGAAGGGCACGTGGGCGATTTCCTGCGACCAGTAGCCGGCGTAATAGAGGTCGCCGTTGGGGGCGATGCTCCACGTGGCGCCGGGCGTGTCACCCTTGAGGGTATCGAACATGCGGTGTTCTTCGGGCTGGGCGATGCCGTCCACCTTGCCGCCACCGGCGCCGTCGGTCCAGATCGAGGCGGTGAACTTCCGGTCCTTGCGGCGCATCGGCGTGTGGGCTGGCCATTTCGCGGGCCAGCGCTGCGAGGCGACCCGGTTGCGGACGTTCACGGCGGGGATTGCTGTCTCGCCGTGCCGGTCCGGATCGAAGCGATAGATGGTGAGACTGTTGCCCCCGGCCAGGTACAGGAACCGCTGACCGTCGAAGCGGCGAACCCGCGGGGCCGAGCGGTTGCGACGGGACATGAACTCTTCCGGGAATGCCTTGCGGTTGGCGAGGTAGCCGGCGTAGCGCCAGTCCACCGTCCCGTTGTCATGCCACTCGACCTCGTAGCGCTCGTCGGCGCCGACGGACACATCGCCGGTCTCGGTGTCGAGCGCTCCGCCGTCGAAGATGAAAGCCGGGCTCTTGAGTTTCCACTGCGCCTCGGCGTCGGCATCATTGATGGCGTCGGGGGAGAACGATTTGAGTTCGGTGACGTTCGCGATGATGCCCGCGGCCCGGTACTGGAACGGCCAACCGGTGGTGCTGACGTAGATGTTGCCCTCGTCATCGACGCCCACGCCGGTCAGACCGTTCAGCTTGGCGTCTTGAACCGCGCCGGTCGGGTCGGCGTAGATGCCGCCCTTGCGGCCGACCGTCCCCATCAGCTTCGGCTCGTCACCGGCAAGGGAGAAGATCTTGACCTGCTGATCGTCGCCGTTGTCTGCCACGAGGAGGCATTCGGCACCGTTGATTCGGCCGACGGCCAGGGCGTTGGGAATTTCCACGCCTTCCAGTTTGTATTCAACCTCGCCGGTCTGCCGATTCAACCGGTAGATCGCGGCGGGTTCGGCGTTGCCCTTGAACACGCTGTCACGCCAGCCCTCCTGGGCGACCCAAAGATGGCCGGACGAATCGAGGGCCAGATCGCCCGGCTGCTTGAAGTCCCATTCGCGGCGTTTCTCGAAGCCGTCAGTGGAGAAAACCTGAATCTTGTCGGAGGTGTTGTTGGCCACGTAAAGCTCGTCCTGGGTCGCGTGCAGACCGCGGGCGGCGTAGTTCTTCTGGGGGGCATGGGGATGGTCACCCTCCGCCGGTGGCTCGACGCGGATGAAGTTGCTGGTGATCTGCTGGGTGGTCAGGTCGATCCGGAAGAAGCCGGGGCCGAACGCGATGTAGCCGGTGTCACCCACGCCGGTGATGGCGGCGGCGGCTTTGGATGTTTTCTCACCGGTGCCCACGTCCTCGCCGTCGCGATAGGCGCTGATGCAGTGGCCGTGCTCCTCGAAGAAGCTGGTGGTATAGCACGTGCCATCGGGCGCCACGTGCATGCTGGTCATGTTCATCGCCACGGTGCTCTTGCGCGTGCCCGCCAGCGAGTTGGCGATGACCGCGGTGTGATACTCCGGCACATAGGGTTCGACGGTCACCTGGTCGAAGACGACGGCCGACTCGCCATCGCCACCGGCCGATGCGACGAACATGCCGACGAACACTTTGTCCTGCTGCAGGGTGGTCCCGAGGCCGTGCGGGGTGTGTCGCCAGTTACGCCCGTCTTCGGAGTAGTAAGCGCCGACGTGCCGACCTTGCTTGATGATCCGCACCCAGCGCGGCCGATCGGTCAAACGCAGATCAACGTGAGCGAAATACTTATCCGCGCCGTCAAGGTCCTGCACGAGCATCAGACCGCCGGTATGTTCCCGGTCACCGGCGTCGGCAGGCCGCATCCGGGCCGTCATCTGGAAATCACCGGCCATCTCCCGGTGGACGAAAAACGTTTTGCAGGAGTTGTGGTCGAGTCGGCCGCTGCCGCGTAAACGAAATGATGGTTCGGCGGCGTTGTAATCCACCTGGCCGCGGCTGTCGCCAATGGCGGCTTCGTGCCAGGGTTCAGGAAGCTGGGCTGAGGCGACGGCGGCAAGTGCGAGGTTCGCCGACAGCGCCAGGACAGTTATGGCGTATCGTTTCATGGTTCGTCTCGATTCTCATGCAAGGCATGCGCAAGTAACGTGTCGCCGCAGTGGTTGAGCGCCGGCGGAATTCTTCCGCCGGTTCTCGGGATCAAACAACGGCGGCGATCAACGTAACCGCCAGCGTATCGTGTTCGACGGGCTGGGCTGCCAATAGGGATGCAGCGTCAGCCCGTTCATCTTCGTTGCACCTGTGCCGTGGCCGAATTCCACGACGCCGCCGGCGTCGGCGTTGAAGCGGAAGGTGAAGCCGAAGTCCATGCCAGCCTGCGGTTGCTCAATGCCCAATTCGCTCCAGGGGATCGCGACACGGTAGGTGGTCCGGCCATCGGCGTTTTGGACCGAGTAGTCGGCCTCGATCGCGCGTTGCGGGTTGTCGCTGCGTTCCTGGTGCGGATAGTGATGGCCGCGCGGCACGCCCGGCGCCAGCAGCCGCCACAGTTCCGGCTTACCGTCCTCGCATTGATACAGGGAATACTCGTAATCGGTGTCCGGCACGGAGACCCAGTTCCGCGGCAGCTTCTTCGCCGGGTAATCGAGGTCATGCGTGGCGGTCATCCGCGCTTCGGGCGCGTCGAAGTCGAAGGCGAACTGGAATGAATCGCCGCGAAACGGCAGATCGTTCTGGAAGTTCGGGGCGATCTGGCAGTAGTGGAAGCTCAGCTCTTCCAGGCTGGCGTTCGGCCGCTTGGCTTTGTTGTAGAAGTAGCCGCGAACGGCCCGGTTGTTCGCCAGTTTTTTCAGTTCGGGATTGGCCTCAAGGAAGGCCTGGAACTTCGGCCAGTCCGGATCATTTCTCGCTTCGGTCTTGTTTCTCTTGTTGTTCGGGAGCTCCAGGAATTTGGCCCATGGCTCAAGCGGTTCGAGCATCTGCTCGACATGCTTGCCCCAGAAATACTGATCCTCATCCCATTCGGCCAGCCGCTTCTTCGGCGAGAGCTTCTCGTCGTCCACGGTAGCGATGATGTAGAGATGCTCTTGGTCCCAGGTCATCCGCACGTCGGCGTGCTTGGCCTCGGTCGGTTTCTCGTCGTGGCGGATGAACGGCAGCCAGATCCGGTCGATCGCATCCACGTCGGTCTCACCCTCGGACCGGAACACGCTGACAGGTCGAACTTCGTCCCACGCGTCGCCGCCGGCGCGGACAGGCATGGTTTTCTTCTCCACGCCGGTGACGTGGATGACCTCGACGATCTCGGTCGCCGGGCCGTCGTCGGGCGTGAAGGTCACTTTCAGCGGCAGCCCGCCGGCCGGCGCCTTGGAGATCGGCACGTTGACCTCGGCCACGGCGCCCGCTTCGATCCGCAGATCCGTCTGAAAATTCAACTCGGCCGCTCGGGCCAGGGAAACCACGGAGAGCCGACCTTCAATGGTGCGGTTGTAGACGTTATCCAGATGGATCGGCAGTTGGACGGGCTGGGCGTCGGGCAACGCATCAAGCGTGCCGGGGGCGATGTGCACCTGTCGAAGCCCTTCGATGGTTCCGTCGCGGATGGTTTGAATGGCGGAAGCCAGGTCCTGGCGGGGGGTGATAAAGTAGGCCCGCGTATCCATTCGGAGTTGGTATCGCCCGCCTGCGGCAGGTTCGATGACGTTGCCGGACAGGTCGCGAATCTCCAGGGCGTTGTCGGCATCGTCGATGGTGATCGTTCCGGTCGGCCCCTCGAGCACCTGGTGCCACGGGTAGTCGCGAAGCCGGCCGCTGCCGGTGGTGGTCAGTCGACCTGCCATGACCAGTCGCGCATCGTCGTCCGGGCCGAACTGATAAAGGTACGGCAGGTGATCGGTGAAGACGATGCGTTCGAACACGCGGTCCTGAATGAACGCATTCCACGCGGCGAGGGTCACCGTGGCGGGCATGGGCGTCGCGACGCCGGACCGATCGTCCAGGCCGTGAATCTTGTCCTGTCCGATGGTGGTCCAGAGCATATCGGCCTGGCAGGGGTTGATGAACCGCTGGCCGCCGGAGAGGAACTGCGTCATGAACTGTGCCGCGAGCACCTGCGAGTGAACGCCCCAGGTTTCGGTCTCGCCGGTGATCTTGCCGTACTTCTCGGCGACACGCGCACCGTACGCACTGGGCAGACTGACGTAGTGGTCGGTCATGATGTCGACCAGGTTGATGTGTTTGCGCGACTCGCTGGTGAGCAACTTGTCCTCGGTGTTCATGACCGAGCAGGCGGCCATGACGTGGATGTTTTCATCCACGGCCTTGACGCCGTCGTGGATGGCCTCGAGCAGTTGCCGATAGCGGATCGAATCAGCGCCCCAGCCGGAGATGCCGAACGGCTCCCACGGCTCGTTCCAGTGCTCGACGGCCCACAGCCCGGCTTCGCCGCCGGACCAGTGCGCCCGGGCGAAATCCTCGTACCACTGCCGAAGCTCCGGGTCCCGCTCCGGGGGCAGGATGAACGAGATCGGCCTGCCGGGATAGTTCCACGGCAGCTCCGCCCCGGTATGCACGCCGAGCGTGATCACCACGCGCAGACCATGCTTCTCGGCCGCTTCGATCATCGCCTTTTGCTGGTCAACGGCCTGGAGAGCGGCCTGCTCTTTGCGAAACAGGCCAATGCCGACACGCGCCAGCGCCTCGCATTGCGTGTCGTGGCTGTAATAGGTCACCCAGGGCTGCGAACCGCCCAGGCCGTACTCGGCCATAACCTGCGGAATCTCGCCCTTGCGGGGCGTGGGCTTCATGACGCGGGCGAGGCCGCCGATCAGCGTCCGCGACGGATCGGCCCGCCCGGCTCGCGCACCATCGTCCCCGGCGCGATCGAGGACGATCGCGTACATGCCATAGGCGTCGGGCACTTTGATCGTGCCGGTCAGTCCATGCGGCCCCATCTTTAAACCCGCCACCGGCGTGCGGACCCGCTCCACCGCGCCGAGTTCGATCAGCCGCGGAGCTTTTCCGTGTACGAAGCCGGTCTCCGTGGGATCGAACTGTCCGGTGTGGAACCCGATCACCTCGATATGCCCTTCGGCGACGGCGCGGTCGGGCTTGGCGGCCGAGGCGATGGTGATCGTCACTTGCTCGCCCGGATAGTACACGCCGCCGACGCGATTGAGGCCGCGAAGCTCATAGTCGCTTTCGAGGCCGGCGACGTCGAGCAGCTCGAGGTTCTTGCCCTGCCACCACGGCACACCGAAACCCGCTTGTGCCGCGGGTGCCAGAAGTAATGCGATTGCCACGCATGCGAGTATCAGACGCTTCATTAATCAGTTCCTTCCGTTGGAGTGGTCATCAGGTAGATGTGATGTTGCTGTGCCCGGAAAGTTCGGCCGGTTTCGTCGGCGTCGGCGAGTATCGAGCGGATCCGCATGTCGCGGGGCAGTTGCATGTCGAAGTCGTCAAATGCCCAGAGCACTTGCTGCTGGTCGTTCGGGCGATAGATCACGCCCTGCTGTTCCGACAGAACGCGGCGGTTGCGCATCAGGTCGTTGATCTCATGGAACGCTTTGAGCAACGAGATGTGCCAGGCCGATGGTCGATCCCGCTCGTCCCGATTGCCGTGGTACCGGAACGACAATTCATCTTTATTCGGCGGCCAGAACAGCACCCACATCATGCGGTAGGCCAGGCCCTGAAAGAACACCGCGGCCGGATCGCCGCCGGCCGCCTCGATGCCGCGAACATCGAACTCGGCTAAACACTCGGGCCAGATGAACAGGTTGTCCAGTCGATCGGCCACGCGCGGCCCGGTGCGATGCACCCCGAACACGCCCAGGTCCTCGGCGTTGTACCGGTAGCCCAGTTTCTGCATCGCCGCCACCAGTTCGAGATGGGCTCGGTACTGGCTGAGGATGGCCGGCTTGGTCTGGTGTTGGCTGCGCCGATGACCGCGCAGATCGACCTGATCGATCGTGCCGCCGTGCCGATCGCCGTGGCTGGCGTTGTTGATCCAGTGGAACTTGTCGCTGGAAAGATTGAAGCTGCTGTCCAGGAAAAAGTCGTCGATCCCGATCCGATCGTGCAGGTTTTTCCAATACCGCAGCCACGTCGACCGGACATCCGGGTCGCGCAGGTTCATCACCGCGAACCGCGGGGTGTAGTGGTCGGCTTCGATCGCATCGGAAGGCGTTCGCACGAACGGGTCTTCCGCGTCCTTCAGCGCTTCCATGACCGAACCCGCCTGCTCCGGAAAGTCGATTCGCTGACGTCGGCCGTTCCGTTCCGGCAGCAACAACGCCAGCGTGGACAAGGCCGTATTCGCCCACATCTCCGTTCGCGCCCCGCCGGCTTTGACCTTCTCGCACAACGCCTGCAGGTTCTCTTCGCTCACCGACTCGGCCACGCGCAGATCGTACGTGCAGCACATGTTCGAGACGCCGAAGGTGTTCATGTGGTTCGAGAAGTGATTGGCCAGGCCGATCGTCCGTACGCCGGCCTCAAGCAACTTCGGTACGCCGCGATCGGCGTAACGCTGCAGGTCCGCGTTGGCCCACTCCTCCATCATGCCGTAGGTCGTCACGCGATCCCGCTGCATGCCCACCTGCTCGTGCAGCGTTTCATGGACCAGTTCCCGCATCGCTTCATACAGATTGATCTGATCGACGCGGTCGGTCACCCCTTCAAACCACAAGACTTCGACGGGCGAGGTCGACCATTCGCTGGCCAGGTCCTGGCAATGCTCATGCAGGTGCAGCATCTGGGGCCAACCCGCACGCTTTTCAAACAGCGATCGAATGTGAGCCACCCGGCTGGCCCAGGTCACCAGCACCCCATGCTCACTGGTGGTGAAGCTGAACCCCTGCAGGTGCGTCTGCCACGGCTGAAACTGGAACACGTGCGGATTGCGGGCCGACGGCAAATACCACTCCGTCGAATAGTCGTCCTCAAGCGCTGTGAAATGGTTGATCGGCGGCACGCCCGCCCGTTGCCAGAAGCCGCCGCCCACGCAGGTACCGCCCGGCTCCCAACTGCCGCGATCGAAAATCCGATAGATCGGCATCGAATCGCTCTGATAGTGGTACTGATAGGTCAGCCCGACGCCCTCAAACGTGCCCAGGCGGCGACTCTGGCCGGTCAGACGCAGACGCAGTTTCGTGTCTTCTGCAGACTTTGCCGGCTGCGTCCAGTCGTCGATCCGCACCCGCGGACGCGTCTCGTGGACCATCCATTCCATCAGCCCGCCGGAACGGACCGTCGGCTGAAGCGCGATCTCGATCCGCTCGCTCGACCGCTGCAAATCCACGATCCGCCAGTCGCCGAGTTCCAGACCGTCCGGCGTGCGAATCTCCGGCGACATCGGCAGCCGACCCGAGCGCAGATCGACGTTCGGCGTCGAAATCCGCCCCAGTCCCGCATATCGATCACCATCTCCGACGATCTCGATTTCAAGCCCGGTAAGGGCCAGCGGCTCCCGCACGACCTCGCTTCTTGCCCCCGAAGCCGCGGAGGCAACCTGGCGACTTTGATTGGATGGTTTTTGATTTGACATATGAGTGATTAATCTACCACCCGTATCGCGTTCAGGCAATAGAAAGACGCCGGCAAACGGCTTAAATTCCGGGGAAAACCTTTTTTCCTGCTTGACTTCACCCGTATTGGTGGTAGATTGATGGTGTAAGTTACATTTAATTGGATGGACCCTAGCCAATTCAGGTCCAATAATGACAGTGAAAACGCAGCTTCAAGCCCAAACGGCCTTCGAAGAACCGGCCGAGGTCGACATCGATCAGGCACTGCCCACCAGTGCCCGGGCCATCCATCGCCTGCGAAAGTTGATCGAGGCCAACGACCTGAACCGCGGGGATCGCCTGCCCTCCGAGCGCAAGCTCGCCGAGGCCTTCTCCGTCGATCGTGCGACCGTGCGTAACGCCTTTCAGCGGCTGCAGAACGAAGGAATCGTGACCACCGGCTCGCGCGGCGAACGTTACGTCGCCCGGACCACCACCCGGCGGAACGGCCTGATGAACAGCAGCATCGTCATGATCGGCAACTACGTCGCCCCCGCCATGCAGGCCGGACACCAGGCCCCCGGCTGGGCCGAGACCATGGCCCTGGGCTGCCACCGCAGCATCCTCGAAAAAGGCCTCCACGCCGTCTCCTTCCAACTCGGCATCGACCACGAGGAAAAAATCGCCGACCTGCTCCACCAGCCGCCCAAGGGCGTCATCCTCGCCGAGGCCGCCGGCCATCGCGACCAGATCAAACAACTGGCCCAACGCTTCCGCGACGCCGGCGT
>CAYNCM010000037.1:0-4204 GCA_964395825.1 uncultured Planctomycetaceae bacterium | reverse complement strand
TCCGATGGCGACACCTTCCCCGTCGCCGCCGCCTGCCGTCTGCTCGGCCGCCAGCCCCACCGCGATGTGATGGTGGTCGGCTACGACAATTATTACTCGGACAGCCCCGAACGGGCATTCGAACCCTGCCCGCCCGCCGCCACCATCGACAAGTGCAACCAACGCATCGGCGCCGACCTGGTGGACCTGCTGCTCGAACGCCTCGACGCCCCGGCCGACGCCCAGCCCGTCCGCCGCCTCGTCGAACCGGAACTGATCGTCACCGAAAACGCGAACGCCCGGCACACAGGAGGAGAACCATGAGACAGCCAGGTTGATTCCGAAACACGCCGCCGGGACGGCCCCGGCCGCATTGCAGGAGAGAATGACTCAAGGAGAGTCGAGTAAGGAGAGTTTATGACCGACACACGCACCGTTGATAATCGTCACACGTTCACCACACCCCATTCCCCCAAGGGAGATTCAAAGATGAATCGCACACGAATGACCGCCATGACCGCACTGTTGGCCGGGCTGACCCTCGGCCTACTGAGTACCGGCGCCGAAGCCGCGACGCTTTACTTCGACGCCGACCGCGACCCGTCCAATGGCCAGACGGAGTGGACCAAGGCGGACGAGACTGCCAATAGCGATGTGTTCGTCACCGGTTCGGGCTCGACGGGTTCGTTCTGGTTCGACGATGACCCGGACAGCAACCCGAACGCCAACCAGGTGGACTGGTCGGCCGGCGATTTCGGCGTCGTCAAGTGGACCAGAAACCCAAACAATGATAACGTCCAATTCAACGTCGGCACCAACGTCACCACCAGCGGATTTGAGATCATCGGGACGGATACGGGAGGCAGAAGGCTCACCTTTGCAAACAATGGTGGCAACTTAACGCTGACCGGCGATGCCGTGTTCCGCTCGTCGGATCCAAGTTTCTTCATCAGCGGCGGCCTAGAGCTGGGCGGGACGCCGAACAGTCTCACCTATGAAGGCGGCAGTGAATTCAATGTCAACGGCTCCAACCAGGACCACACCTTCGTCGCCCCGGTGACCGTGACCGGCGGCTCCACGGTCAGCCTTCGCGATGCCAGCGGCTTCGGCCTCGAAACGGACGCCAATCCGGTCACCCTCGACGACGCGGTCTGGGAGGAGGGCGGAAACACCGGCGCCGACGGACAGTTCTTCTGGAACCCGGTCAAGATCGGTAACGGCGGGGCCACGTTTGTCCCCAATTCCAACAACGCGTTGATGCGTTTCACCGCCCCGATCTCCGACGCCAGCACCGGCGATCTGACCATTAACGGCCCGGGGTCGCTCGCCTTCGGCGGCACGGACGCCAACACCCACAGCGGCAACACGATCGTGACCGCCGGGACGCTCCTGCTCGACAAGCCGGACGGCACCGATGCCATCGCCGGCGACGTGCTGATCCAGGACGGCGGCGTCCTCGCCCTGCTGGAAAACAACCAGATCAACGACGGCTCGACCGTCGAAGTCGAGGCCGGCGGCGTGCTCGACCTGAACTACGTCGGCGATGTGGTGATCGGGCCCGGTCCGGACGGCGTCTTCAATAAGGGCAATCCTGATAAAGATGATGTCGCCACCGGCGATCAGGGCACGTTCAGTGATTTCATCGCCGAGTTGATCCTCAACTCCGACATCGATGCCGGCACGTTCGGCGTTGTCGAAACCGGTGATGGCGGCATCCTGACCACCCTCGCCTTCAGCATCGACGGGGTGGACCAAGGCTTCGGCACGTTCACCAACTCCGACCTGCCCGACTACATTGCGGGCAGTGGTTCGGTCAACGTTATCCCCGAGCCGGCGACGATGGCGTTGATGGGCCTCGGTGGGTTGATGATCGTCGGCGGTCGGCGCCGGGCGTAACTTTGATTCCTCCTCCTCGCGGAAGAAGGCTAACGCCTTCTTCCGCGATTTGATTCCTGACGGCTCGAGTAGTCTGTTATGAAACGGCGAGCATTCACCCTGGTTGAACTTTTGGTGGTGATCGCGATCATCGCGCTGCTGATCGCGATTCTGCTGCCGGCGCTGAACAAGGCCCGTGACGCGGCCAAAGAAGTGGTCTGCCAGAGCAACCTGCGGCAGATCGGCATCGGTTATCAGATTTATCTGCAGGAAAACCGATATCACACGCCTTCTCTGCACGACAATCATCCCTCCTACAACTTCGAGAAAACCTGCCTGTTCTATCGGATCGGCAAAGAACAACTCAGCTCTTATCGGGTTCTGCGTTGTCCTTTCGACTGGTCCGATGCGGAACAGTTCGACCGTGTGTACGACTCGGTGCCGCTTTCCTACATCGTCAATATCACCACCAACAAAACCGACTTGCGTGAGGCGTTGGGGATGACGCCTGTCAATCCCGGCAGTCGCTCGGAGGATCCGCTGCAACAGCCGGATTGGGGCGTACCGGTCAATCGGGTAGGCCACAAGGGTGAGGATCGAGCTTCTCCGGATACCGTACCGCTGATGTACTCACAGTTGGGCAATCGCCACAATCGCGACGGTGACTGCCAGCACCAGACCAACCACAGCGGTCTGTACAGCTTATGGGATGGCGTTTACACCGCCGGCGGCAAGGCCGGCAACCCCTCACGACATCCCAACAGCTACAGCGCGCTGTTCTTCGATGGGCATGCAGAGTTGCTGAGCACCAACCCGTTTATCGTGGTGCCTACCGGAGAAGAGGCCGAGATCAATCTCGACTTACTGTGGGGCATGTGGCAGTGGGAACTGGTCAACTGAGTGGGAGGGGCGCCCAGCAGCCCGTTTAGGAAGTCAGAGGTCGGCAGAACCTCGAAACTACGCCTTGGCGGCCTTGTTCTGATCGCTGACTTGTGACCTCTGACCGCTTTCTGAATGGGCTCCCAGGGCAGGCGCATAGGGCCGATACCGGGCGATGCGTGGCGACTGAACCGGGAGCGCAAGCGACCGGCCCGGCGAAACCCCACCCCTTGACGGGCCCCGCGCTGGCGCTTGGGGTTCAGATGGTCGGGGCCATCGCCACAGGCGCCGGCCCTACCGTAAGGAACATGCCTATATGGATAATCTTGAGTACTTCCTCGGGGCCTCGTACTACCCCGAGTGGTGGGATGAGTCGCGCTGGCGCGACGATTTCGGCAGGATGCGGGAGGTCGGCTTCAACTGCGTCCGCATGGGCTTCCATCGCTGTGTGCGGACCGATCGTTTCGGCTCGTAGGCCGCATGGTGTGCGACTTCACCAAAGATTTCGTCGTTGATCTGCGCGATGTCGCCACGGACGAGCGGCATCATACTCCGTCCTTCCAGTCGCCGTGGCGTGTCGATCCCGAGCAGGTCGCAAACGATCGGGAACAGATCGATCTGGCTGACCATGCCATCGATCACTTTGCCGCCTGAGAAGTCGCCGCCGCTCGGGCCGCTGCGCATCGCCCAGGCCGCCATGCGCCACAGCAAGCCGGAACTGACGGCCAACGTCTACACCGATCCGAAGTTGCTGGATGTGGCCGGCGCCCTCAACGCACTGCCCGCGTTCGAGACGCCCGCCAGCGAATCGATGGTGGACTGCGGACGGGCCTGATCGTGTGCAACACGGGTACTGGAGCCTTGAATCGTCACTTGCGGGATCGCAAATAAGCCGAGTCGCTATTTTCGGAATATCCCAGTCCCGAAAATAACGTCCTTGCTTGTTTTCGCCATCGCAGGTAGCTTGGCGGCATGTACGGCAAGCCCCACGGCTCCGGCAGGCTGGTCAAGTGCCCCAGCGGGTACGAGGCGTTCGTGCCGAACCCGTTGCCCCCGGAGATCGAACTGTCGCCGCGCCTGGTCCGGGCGCTATCCGAGGCCGACCGCC
Organism: uncultured Planctomycetaceae bacterium; assembly: GCA_964395825.1. Classification (GTDB taxonomy): domain Bacteria; phylum Planctomycetota; class Phycisphaerae; order Phycisphaerales; family Zrk34; genus JANQFT01. The sequence goes on along the minus strand of CAYNCM010000037.1, from coordinate 363 downwards.
TGATCGGCCAGTTGGCTGGTGAAGGTCGGGGCTTGCCCAACCCCCACCTGTTGATGCGACCGTTCGTAACCCAGGAGGCTGTGCTGTCCAGCCGGATCGAGGGCACGCAGGCGACGCTGGGTGAGTTGCTGGCCGCCAACGCCGGGGCTGTCGTTGAGCGCAGCCCGGACGACCTGCGCGAGGTGGGCAACTACATCGTCGCCCTTGAGCATGGGATGGAGCGGCTGGACACGCTGCCGCTGTCGCTGCGTCTGATTCGGGAACTTCACGAGAAGCTGATGCGTGGCGTGCGCGGCGACCATGCCACGCCCGGCGAGTTCCGTCGCAGCCAGAACTGGATCGGCCCGCCCGGCTGCACGCTGA
>CAYNCM010000036.1:0-30759 GCA_964395825.1 uncultured Planctomycetaceae bacterium | reverse complement strand
CGATCGCTTCATCCTCGCCGAAGGCCGGCACACCGTCGGCCCCACCATCGCCGAGGCGCGTTCGCGCCTGCCGCTACATGGCCGGGCCAGCCGTTGTCCAGTCCCCCGCTACGCCGGTTTCGGTTATCTCCATGTTCCGGGACTTGTACTTGGGGTGTTGGCAATGCAGTTGCTTGGCCAGGGCCAACGTCCGGGGCATCAGGGCATCTATCGCATCGCGGCTCCGGATGGCGGGCGGGAGTGATGGCCAGGCGTCGATCACAAGGGTAAGATTGGGGTCGTTTGGCCGACTCGTTGCGTAGTCAGTTGCGGGCGCGTCGGCGGAAAGTGTAGGATTCTCCGGGGATTTCGCATCCCCGCATCGGATTTCTAATCCGGCGGTCGCAGGTTCGAATCCTGCCGGGGGTGCTTCGTCGCGCATCTCGCTACGATCGCCGCGAGGCAAGGTTCCGCACGCCACCTGATTCAGGCATTGCCCAAACCGACCTGGGGACCGCGGCGGACGCCTTGCGGGCGAAGACGAGCAATCTTCAACGGGCATGCGGTATCGCAAAGACGGTGAGCTGTCCAGGGGCGACCGGATCACGAATGCCTGTTCACTTCGAGGGCATCGGCCGGGCCGGTTCGCTGTCGTCGGCGGTGGCAGGTTCAGGATGGGTCAGCACGTCGGAGGCGGCCCCCGCGTCTTCGTCGGCGGCGGGGGCGACCGTTTCGGCGTCGGTCATCGGGGCGAGAAAGATTTCCACGCGACGGTTGTCCGCCGCGCCGCGCGGACCGTTCGCCACCACCGGACGATACGGCCCGTACCCGGCCACGGCCATGCGAACCGCCGGCACGCCCGCCGCTTCCAGCGCCTCGCGCACCGCGATCGCCCGGTGCACCGACAGATGCCAGTTGGTCGGGTGTTTGGCCTTGGTGACCGCGCGGCGAATGGGCATGTTGTCGGTGTGGCCGATGACGCGGATTTCGTACCCGGCGGCGTCGGGGCTGTTGAAGATTTCCGCCAGGCCGGCCAGGCTTTGCCGCGCCGCGTCGCTGATTTCGGCGCTGCCGAGCGCGAAGGTCAGATCGCTCTTGAACTTCACCGCGCCGGTGATCGGATCGTAGCTGGCCAGGTTCGCATGGCGATCGGCGAATTTCTGGAGGGCCGATTCCAACTCCGGCGTCAGCGCGGTCCCGCGGGCGCGCAGGCGGGTGATCTCGGCGCGGGCTGCGGCCAGTGCCGCCTTCAATCGGTCGCGCTCCACCGCCAGATCCAGCGCCGTTTCCGTGCCCGCGGAGCCCTGCAACTGCAACTGGCGAATCTGCTCGTTCAGCTCGGCGACCTGGGCCTCAAGCTCGGCCACCCGCTCCTGGCTTTTCAGGTAAGCCGCACGGCATTCATCGTACAACTGCTGCGAAACGCAACCGGTCGACATCCCCATCAGGACGACAAGCAGTACCGCGGTTACACTGGATTTCATCGTGGACCCTTTCGAAGATCGCTCAACTTGGCCAATGTACCCATCGGCGCGGATAAATCAATCGCCCGGGGACGCCCGAATCACATTATACCTCGGCGGGCAGGTGCGCGATGCCGATGAACGGGCCGATTTCACCGGCCCGGGCGCGGTGGCGATGACCGGCGGGCGGGTGCTGGCGGCGGGGCCGGCGACCGAGGTCCGCCGCGCGGTCGGCCGCGAGGCCCGTACCGTCCCATTGCCCGACCGCCTCCTGCTGCCGGGTCTGGTCAACGCACACGCGCATCTGCAGTTGACGTCCATCGGATTCATGCCCTATCCGGGCGACTTCGGCCGATGGGTGGTCACCTGCATGCAGGGATGGCAGGAGCGTCTTGCCGAGCACGGTGGCGATGAATCGGCCGCGCTCATCGAGGCGATGGCTGAAGGTGAACGCCGAAGCCTTTCCGGCGGCGTGTTGCGTGTGGGGGATATCGCTTCGTGGAACATCGAGGCGCATCGTCTGCTTGCCGGCTCGCGCCTCGGCGGCGTGGGATTCATCGAACTGGTGGGGATCGGTGGCGCAAAACGCGTCCGCGCGCAACAGCGGCTGGCTGACGTGTTGGCCGTGCGCGACCGGCCGGACGGCATCCGCCTGGGCCTCGAACCGCACGCGCCCTATTCAACCGGACCCGCGGTGTACGAGGCCGCGACGGATGCGGGGAAACAACGCGGCCTGCCCCTGGCCACTCATTTGGCCGAACTGACCGAGGAGCATCAGTTCGTCGCCGAAGCACGCGGCCCCATGCGCGATCTGCTCGACCGTCTCGCCCGTTGGGATGATGCGTACCTGCAGTTCTACGGGCACGGCCTGTCGCCCGTGCAATGGATGGCCCCCTATCTGCGACAGGCCCCGTGGCTGTGCGCCCACTGCAATTACGTGAGCGACGATGACATCGCGCTGCTGGCTGATACAGGCGCTTCGGTGGCGTACTGTCCGCGGGCGTCGGAATACTTCGGACATCGCGATCATCGCTACCGCGAGATGCTCGAAGCCGGCGTGAACGTGGCCCTGGGCACCGATTCGATCGTCTGCCACGGCACGCTCGGCATTCTCGACGAGATGCGCCGCCTGCATCAGCGCGACGGCGCCGACCCGGACAGGTTGCTGGCCATGGCGACCCTGTGCGGCATGCGCGGTCTGGGCTTCGACGGGCGCGAGGCGGCTTTTTCGCCCGGTCGTTCGCCGGGCCTGATCGCCGTCGGGTATGATCCGAGTGACACGACCGATGCGCTGGCGCAGGTGCTGAGCACCACGAATCCGCCGCGCATCGACGTGCTGTGTGACGCGGGTTCGGACGATCTGGAGACGGACGCATGAAACGGATCGGATATATCGGCATGGGCATCATGGGGCGGGCGATGGCGGCGAATCTGCTGAAAGCCGGCTTCGAGGTGATCGTGTGGAACCGCACCCCCGGAAAGGCCGACGGGCTGATCGAAGCGGGTGCCGAATGGGCCAACAGCCCGGCGGACGTGGCGGTCATCGCGCAGGCGGTTTGCATGAACGTCACGGACACGCCGGACGTCGAGCAGGTAATCTTCGGCAAGCGAGGCATCGTCGAGGGCAACCCCGGCGACACCGCGGGCCTGGTGGTGATCGACCACTCGACCATCAGCCCCGACGCCACGCGCCGCTTTGCCCAGCGCCTGCACGAATACGAAATCGACATGCTCGACGCTCCGGTCAGCGGCGGCGACATCGGCGCGAAGGCGGGCACGCTATCGATCATGGTCGGCGGCGATGCGGAGGTGTTCGGCCGCTGCCGGCCGATCCTCGAGGCGATGGGCAAGTCCATCACCCACGTCGGTGAATCCGGCGCGGGGCAGGCGTGCAAGGCGTGCAACCAGATTCTTTGTGCGCTGAACCTGCTGGCGACCTGCGAAGCCATGGCGCTGGCCAGATCGCAGGGCCTGGCCCTTGAGAAGATGCTCGAGGTCACCGGTGCGGGGGCGGGTGGATCGTGGCAGCTTGCCAACCTCGGCCCGAAGATCGCCGCCGATGATCTTGAGCCGGGCTTCATGATCGATCTGCTGCTGAAGGATCTGGAAATCGTGCGCAGCGCCGCGAAGTCCGGCCGGCTGCCGCTGCTGGGCGCGGATGCGGCGACGAACCTGTTCCGGGCCGCGTCCGTTGCGGGGCTGGGCGAAAGGGGCACGCAGGCGCTGGGCAAAGTGATCGAGCAACTCGGCGGATTCCGGTACGCCGACGATTGATCCACCTCAACGCGCCGGCCGACCCGGACGGGCTATAATGGCCCACCTCCAAGCGTTCGCGGCCCGAGGCATGATGCAACGGAATCGACATCGTTACAGTTCGGCGCGGTGCGTTCTGATCGCGCTGGCGCTGGTCCTGCTTGCCGGTTGCGAGGACGACACCCTTCGGCAGTACCGCGTGCCGGCCGAGGATGCGCCCACGTCCACCAGGCCGCTGGGCGAAGTGGCCGAGCAATCCGAATCGTCCGCGCGGTTGCGCATCACCTACCAGGTTCCCGAAGCATGGCGCCGAACCGGTGAGACAAACATGCGCCTCGCCGGGTTCATCGCGGGCAAGGCGGACGACCCGGTGGAAATCACCGTCACCGCGTTCGCCGGTGATGTGGGCGGGGTGGAAGCGAACGTGCGGCGATGGGCGAGGCAGGTGGGCGCCGCGGCGCCGGACGACGAACAGATCACGGCTCTGGTTCGCCCGTTCGACGCGCTTGAAGGCGCCACCGCCGCGGACGTGACCGGTCCGGACGGGCGCATCTTCGTGGTGTTCGTCGAGCGGGGCGGGGCGACGTGGTTTTTCAAGATGACCGGTTCGAGGGGCGCGGTGAAGGAACAACTCGATTCGCTGCGGCGGTTCGTCTCGTCGGCGAGGTTCGACGAAGGAGGGCCGAATGAACAGGCCCCATAATCGAACACCGCCGCGCCGCCCCTGGGCCGAGGCGCTGGGTCCGCTGGCATCGTTGAAGCTGACGGTGGTGCTGCTGGCGCTGGCGATGGTGTTGGTGTTCGCCGGGACGCTGGCGCAGGTCGACCAGGGCATTTACCAGACGCTCGGCCAATACTTCCGCACCTTCGTGGCGTGGATCGACTTGCAAGTGTTCTTTCCGCGTCAGGTCGATGTGTCGGGGTCGATCCCGTTCCCCGGCGGCTGGGCGATCGGGGCGGGGATGCTGGTGAATCTGCTGGCGGCGCACCTGGCGCGGTTCCGCATGAACTGGCGGTCCAGCGGTATCTTCCTCATTCACGCCGGGCTGATCGTGCTGCTGGTCGGCGAACTGGTCACGGGCCTGATGGCTTCGGAAGGCACGATGCTCATCCGCGAAGGCGGCGAGGCCAACTACATCGAGCATTCGCACCACATCGAACTGGCGGTGATCGACCGCCGCGACCCGGCCGAGGACGTGGTGACGGTGATTCCCGGTCCGGTGGTGCGTCGCGCCGCGCGTCAGGGCATCACGATCGCACACGAGTTGCTGCCGTTCGCGGTGGACATCGAACGTGACATGGCCCACGCGGTGATCGTCGACGCCCGCCAGGCCGGCCGTGCCAACCCCGCCACCGCCGGCGAGGGCTTGACGTGGCTCGCCCGGCCGCGCCCGCCGGTCAGCGGTGTGGACCCCGAACAGCGCGTCAATCTGCCGGCCGTTTACGCGCGGTTCATCGACGAGCCGAGCGGCAAGACGCTGGGCGTCTACCTGCTGTCGCCGGCGCTGGGCGACGTGGTTCAACCGATCGAGGTGAACGATGAAACCTACCACGTGGCCCTGCGCTTCGCGCGGACGTACAAGCCCTACACGCTCGAACTGATCGACTTCACTCACGATCGCTATCTGGGCACGGATATTCCTCGCAACTTTTCCAGTCGGGTGCGCCTGATCGACCCGCGCCGTCACGAAGACCGCGAAGTGTTGATCTACATGAACCACCCGCTGCGTCACGCCGGCGAAACGTTCTACCAGGCGTCGTTCACGCCGGACGAACGCGGCACGGTGCTGCAGGTGGTGCGCAACCCGGGCTGGCTGCTGCCGTACGTCGCCAGTGCGATCATCTCGCTGGGGCTGGTGATTCAGTTTCTGCTGGGCCTGACGGGCGCGGGGCGCCGGAAGGGGGCGGCATGAAGTGGCTGACGTCGAGGGTGTTGCCGGTGACCGCGGCGGTCATGCTGCTGACGCTGGTGATGGTTACGCCGGCGGTGCACCCGACCGGGCCGATGAATCTCGATGGGTTCGGCAAGATCGTGGTGGTCGACCAGGGACGGACCAAGCCTTTGGATACGCTGGCGCGCACGATGCTGCTGATCGTCAGCGACCGTCAGACGTGGACCGACGCGGCGGGCGAGCGACGACCGGCGATCCGCTTTCTGGCCGACGCGATGACCGCCTCGCTCGCCGAGCCTGCCGCGCCGGCGCGGGCGCACGACCACGCGGTGTTTCGCATCGAGAATCAGCAGTTGCTCGGCGTGCTGGGTCTGGGCGAACGGCGAGGGCTGCGATACAGCTACCTGGAACTGGAAAAGCGATTCGACGAACTGTCGCGGCAGGTGGCGCTGGGCCAACAGGTCGACCCCGACCGCCGCACGCGGTTCCAGGAAGCGGTGATGGAACTGGCGGGCAAGTTGAGCCTGTACTCGGCGGTGGTGCGGTGGCGGGTTCCGCTGGCCGTGCCGCCGACGGATGACGCCGAATGGCGGACGCTGTTCGGCGCGGCCCACGCCGGGCAAACGAGGGGGCAAGCGGAGGAAGGACTCACTTCGCTGACGCGGGTGCTCAACGCTTACGCGCATCGCGACGCCGAAGCGTTCAACCATGCGGTGGCCCAGCATCGTGGGCTGCTGCGCTCGGTCGCGCCGCGGGCCAGCGAGCGGGCGTGGGTCGAATGGCAATTCAATCGCATCGACCTGTTCGGCAAGGCGACGGTGTTGTACGTGATGGTGTTTGTGCTCGGCTGCCTGTCGTGGCTGGGCTGGCGAAGGCCGCTGGGGCGGACGGCGTTGGGGTTGGCGGTGGGGGCGCTGGTGATTCACACGCTGGCGCTGGTGGTGCGGATCTATCTGCAAGGCCGGCCGCCGGTGACGAACCTGTATTCCTCGGCGATCTTCGTCGGCTGGGGGTGCGTGGTGTTCGCGCTGATTCTTGAAGCGACGCGGCGGGATGCGATCGGCCTGGTGCTGGGCGCGGCGGCGGGGTTTGCGACGTTGCGCATCGCCCACCTGCTCAGCCTGGAAGGCGATACGCTGGAGATGATGCGGGCCGTGCTCGACACCAACCTCTGGCTGGCCACGCACGTGACCACCATCACGCTGGGTTACGCGGCGACGTTCATGGCCGGGCTTTTCGGGATCATCTTCGTCCTCCGCGGCATGTTCACGCCTACGCTCGAGCCGGCAACCGAACGCTCGCTGGGGCGGATGATCTACGGCATCGTGTGCTTCGCGCTGCTGCTGAGTTTCGTGGGCACGGTGCTCGGGGGCATCTGGGCTGACCAGTCCTGGGGGCGGTTCTGGGGATGGGATCCGAAGGAGAACGGGGCGTTGCTGCTGGTGTTGTGGAACGTGCTGATCCTGCACGCGCGGTGGGACGGGATGGTGGGCGATCGGGGCGTGGCGGTCATGGCGATTTTCGGCAACGTGGTGACCGGTTGGTCGTGGTTCGGGGTGAACATGCTCGGGGCCGGCCTGCACAGTTACGGCTTTATGGAAGGCGCGGCGTTCTGGCTGGTGTTCTTCTGCCTGGTGAACGTATCGCTGATGGGTATCGGCATGCTGCCTCGCGGCGTGTGGTGGAGCTACGCCCAGCGGGAGGCGGCCGATGGCGGCTAGGCGGGCATCGAAAGCGGGGCGGCGTTTCTTCCGCAAACCGCCGGTTGACCTGGCCGCGGCCCTGCTTGGCCGGACGCTCGTGCGCGTGACCGACGACGGCCGACGCCTCGCCGGACGCATCGTGGAAACCGAAGCGTATCTCGGCGAACCCGATCTCGCCGCCCACAGCGTCCACGGCCGACGCACCGAACGCAACGCCAGCATGTACCTCGACGCCGGCCATGCCTACGTCTACTTCACCTACGGCATGCACTTCTGCCTGAACATCGTCGCCGACCGGCCCGACGTGCCGACCGCCTGCCTGATTCGCGCGATCGAACCGACCGAGGGCCTGGAAAGCATGGGCCGCCATCGCGCCGGGAAGATCAGCCCCGACCGCCTCAGGCCCATCGACCTGTGCTCGGGGCCGGCCAAGCTGTGCCAGGCGCTGGCGATCGACCGGGCACTGGATGGTGAGGACATGACCCGGAGCGATCGCCTGTTCATCGAGCGCGCCCGGCCGATCGCGCCCGAGCGCATTGCGCGCTGCGCCCGGATCGGCGTGGCGTATGCCGGGGCCTGGACGGACAAGCCACTGCGCTTTGTCATTCGCGACAACCCGCACGTGAGCGTGAAGGTTCGGTGAGAAGCCCCCTCCCCGCGGGAAAGGGCGTGGCGGGGCTTTCCGCAGGTCGCTTGAACCGGCCGGCCCCTCGCGGCTATCCTTTACTGAACGACGTTGTTTCCGGAGTGTGCCGTGTCCACCCAGCCCGATCATCACAAGTCGCTCAAGCAGATCGCCCAGGCCACGCGGTATCCGCTCGATGCGTTCCACTTCGTGCGCCGGGGGTTGGATTACACCGTCCACCGCTGCCACCGCCACCCCGAGCAACTGAATGAAGGCGAACGCCACGTGTCCGGCCGGCAGTTGTGCGAGGGCCTGCGCGAATACGCCATCGACCAGTACGGCCTGCTGGCGGACCTGATGCTGCGGCGGTGGCGAATCACCCGCACCGAGGACTTCGGGCAGATCGTGTTTTCGATGGTCAACGGCGGGCTGATGCAGGCTTCGCCGCACGACACGCTGGACGATTTCGCCGACGGGTTCGATTTCGACGAGGTGTTCGGACAAGTGCCCATTCGCGTGGATCGCGTGCCCCTGGAAGACCCCGTTCACAAGACCAAGACGTAGGTCGCACCGATGAGCGAACCCCAACCGTCGAAGGATCTGCCCGCGGCCGACCGGAGGCTGTGGCAGTTCGCCGCCGTGCGCGATGTGTTCTTCATCGCGGTGTTCATCTTCGCGATCTGGTTTGGTTACTACCTGCGGGGTATCTTCACGCCGCTGTTGATCGCGCTGGCACTGGCGTACCTGTTCCACCCGCCGATCACGCTGTGCCGCCGGCGGTGGGGGATGCCGAGGCCGCTGACGATTGTGCTGCTCATGTTTGTGATCGTGCTGGCGCTGGGCGGTCTGGCGGCGTGGCTGGTCCCGGCCCTGATCAGCCAGGGCATGCAGTTTGCCCAGTCGCTGTCGCAGTGGGTGGCGGATCTGGCCGACAAGCCGAGCATCGGAAAACTGTTTGAAGACCTGGACCTGCAATCGCGCTTGCAGCAGTTGGAGGAAGACCCGGTCGCCACCGCGGCGCCGCTGCTCAAGGCCGCGCTGGCCGGTGGGGGGCGCGTGGCCAACGCGCTGGGCGGGCTGCTTGGCACCACGACCTACGTGGCGGTCAGCCTCGGTCTGATCCCCGTTTATTTCTTTTTTTTCGCCTGGCGTTTCGGGCCCATGACCGAGTCGGTCAAGCAATACATCCCCGCCAGCCGACGGCAGCGCACCCTCGAAGTGCTCGGCCGCATGGATCACGCCGTCGCCGCCTTCGTGCGCGGTCGCCTGGTCATCGCCGCGGTCATGGGTGCGATGTTCGCCATCGGCTTCTGGATCTGCGGTGTGCCATACTGGCTGTTGCTCGGTTTGGCCGGCGCGGTGCTCAGCCTCATCCCCTTCATCGGCGGCGTGGTCTGGCCCTTGGCCATGCTGCTGCGCTATCTGGACCTGCGCAGCGGCGGCACCGGCCTGCCCGAGGGCTGGTACTGGAGCACCCTCCTCGGGCCCACCCTCGTCTTCGCCGTCGTGCAGTTTCTCGAGGGATGGGTGCTCACCCCATGGATCGGCGGCAAGGCGGTCAATCTCGACACCGTCACCGTCCTCCTCGTCGTGTTCATCGGCGGGGCGATCGGCGGGATGTACGGGTTGCTGCTGTGCGTGCCCATCGCCGCGTGCATCCGCATCCTGATGATCGAAGTCATCCTCCCCCAACTCCGCCGGTGGGCCGACGACAACTGAGCGATTTACCGCGTCGCCGCATAGACCAGGATGTTCGCGTTGATTGCCATCGCGTTGCGAACTTCGTTCGCTCCGCAGCAGCAGCATGCTGTGCCCAGGTTGTACGCGTCGCGCAGATCGATCGGCGAATAAATCACCGCCAGCCGCCCGTCTTGCTCCGCGCCCAGCAACGGATGCTCGGCCGGCTTGACCGTGCGCACCCGTTCGATCCGGTACAGCGTCCGGAACACCGCGTGATCGGTCGGCACGTCCTCGAGCGGCGACTTCGGCAGCAACGCCTTCATCGCCGCGCGGAAGCTCGTGTCCCATTCGGGGTCGGCGCACATCGTCGTCGCCAGAAGCATCCCGCCGCGCCGCAGGTAGCGCGACACGTTCTTCATCTGCTTCTCGCTCAGCTCGAACTTCCCTCTGCCCCATAATACCACCAGCGGATACCGGAACAGCTTCGGTGAATCCAACTCCACCACGTCCAGCCGATCGTGCACGTTCAGCGATGTTCGCCGATCCACCTGGCCCAGAAACGCCTCGCTGAAGCATTGCGGTTGCTGGTCGTTCGGCCAGACCGCCTGCGCCACGCGCAACGCCTCCGGCTCGGCCGGTGCGTCCGACGATTGCGCCGGGACCACCGACGCCAGCGTCAACACCGCGACCAGCGCCGCGATACCACAATGGTCGGGGGTTAGTCGTTCGATGGGACACGCTCCTTGGCACCGTCGACGGTCATGCGGACGAAATACTCGGCCACCTGTTCACGATATCGCGCCGGCGCGCGGTCGGCAAAACTTTGCGCGTCCGGCAGCGACATTTTCTCATGCGCGATCCGCTCGACCATCCACCCCCGCATCAGTTCCGCCTCCCGCGCCCCATCGCCGCTTGGGCTCGCCTCCACGCCTTCGCCCCCCACACCCCCGCGCCCGGTCGTCGACGCCGGCGCCTGGGTCTGGTCGGCCTTCGGCGTGCCCGCCGCGCCCGGCGCCTCGGTCGGCGTGCCCGCATCCAGCGCGCCCCGCCGCGTGGCCTCCGCTTCGCCTTCGATCATTTCAGCAATCGCCGCTTCGCTCAAGCCCCGAACGACCAGTTCCACCTTCCGCCGCGAACGCAAACCGTCCGGCGTCACCAGCCCAAGCGTGTGGGACTGCTCGCCCGCCGTCACCGCCAGCGCCACCGTCGGCCCGTCCGCCCGGGGATGATCGATCCGCGCATCGGCCCGGTTCGATTGGATCGCCACCTCTACCGTCGACCCGACCGGCGCGATCACCTCACGCCCGCCCGGCCATGGATACCGCCCATCGCCGTCCGCCGGCGTCACCGACACCGACACCCCCAGCACCCGCGGCAACGCCAAAGGCGCCACTGTCCGCCAACGCGATCGCGCCCCGCCCCCCTCGATCACGAACCGAAACCGCTCCCGCACGGCGTGCAGCATGACGGCGCCCCGCCCCGACCCGACCATCCGCATCGACCGCGTGCCGCCGTCGGCAAACCGGACGCGCAGCTCAGCCGGGCGACCTTGCGTGTCGGCTTCGATCATTGCATCATCGCCCACCGCCACCGGTGCGTTGACGAGGCGGACGTCGATCCGCAGCCACGCCGTCGGCGGGTGGTCGCCGGTCGCATCGAACAGCCGCGCCAGGTTCGCCGGGCCGATCCAGTGTCCGGTCGCCATCGGCCCGGCGATCATCGTGACCGTCCACAGCCCAACCACCGCCGCCAGATACCACGCCTGCCGCGTGACCGGTTTACCGTCGATCAGCGCCCGCGGCCCAATGCGGTCGGCCAGCGACTCGCCGCGCTCGTGCGCCCGGCGCGACAACTCGCCGACGAGCGATCCATCACCCGCCGCCCGCCCCAGTGCCACCGCGTTGCTCAGCACGTTGTTCGCAAGGCCGAGTCGCCTTTCGCACCACCTCGCATCGTCATGCAGCGTTCTGAGTCGCACTTCGCGCGGCAGCCGACAATGCCCGATCGCCGCGCTCAGGCCGACCAGCAGCCCCACCCCCAGCCCCGCGCGAACGCCTGCCGGCAGTGCCGCGATCGCAAACGGATTGTCGGTCATCATTGCGCCGATCAACGTCCACCCCGCATCGACCATCGCCGCGGCCCACAGCGCCGCCAGCCACGTCCACGCCGCCCGGCACCCGCGCCGCGCCCGGGCCAGCCGGCGATGCCGGCGGCGCAAGGTCTCGAGTTGTCCGACCAGCGCGCTCATGCCAGTCCCATCCTTCGTCGGGTGAACCATTCAACCGCCGGCGCCCCGATGATCAGCGCGAACACCCACCATTGGTCCCACGCCGGGGCGGGCGGGCCGGCGCGGCTGGTCGCCGCATCACCGGGCAAGTTCGCTAAATACGACGCGATCCCGCCTTCGATCACCGCCCCGCCCGTCTGCTCCGACAGCCGCGTGAGCAGGGCGCGATCCGCCGACAGGTCCGCGTGCTCGGCGTCCGTGGCGGTGGCGATGAACTTCGTCCGCTCCTCACCGAAGTGCACCTCGTACACGCCCGGCTCGGTCGGCGTGAACGCGCCGGTTCGTTCCAGCGGATCGTCGGTTTCGCTCACCGCCACCTGGGCGGTCCGCCCGTTCGGTCCGGTGACCGCGAGGCGCTTCGGTTCGCGGGTTTTCAGCATAGCCGGCTCGCGCAGGCGCAGGCGGATCGTTCGCGCTTCGCCGACCGCATCGACGGTCCGATTGGTGCGGAGACTCACCTCGGCGCTCGGGGCGAAGCCGTCGCCCACCGCCGCCCACCGCACGCAGTCACCCACGAAGCCGCGATACGCCGCCGGGTACGCGCCGGTTTCATCGCCGCTCATCGACCATCGCCACAAATCCGCCGTGCGCACGGTCAGCGCCCGACCCCGCCCGACGTGTCGCCGAACCGCCTCGGCCGATCCGCGACCGTCCGGCGCGACGCGACGAATCACCCGCAGTGGACCGTCATCGTGCTCATCGGCCACCAGCGGTTCGACGATTGCCCGGCCCTGCGGATCGTCTTCGCCGTACGGCATGCCCCGGACGAACACGAGGCCCCCGCCGTACGTCGTGACGAACCGATCCAGCAGCGCCGCCTGATCGCCCGGGAAAAACCACTTCATCCCCCGACCCAGCAACAGTACGTCAAACTCGCCGAGCATGGCTTCACTGATCGGCAAGTCGACCGGCACATCCCGTTCGCCGTCTTCACTCGGCCGGGTCATGATGACGCGATCCGCCGTGACCGCGTGCACCGTCGTCACCGTCACCTGCGGATCGGCCTCGAGGGCCCGGGCGAAGAATCGCGTGTCCCAGTGCGGCACGCCTTCCAGCAGCAAAACCGAAATGCGACGACCCAGCAGGCCGACCAGTGCGTGGCCCGTGTTGTTTGTCGGATCCGTCTCACCGTCGAGCGGCTCGACCCGCGCCGCGTAATGCACCATGCGCGTGGGGAGGTCGGGTTGGGTGGTCGGCGTGTGGCGGAACTCGATCCGCCGCGCTGGTTCGCCCGGCTGGAAATGCATGTGCGCCGTCTCGATGATCTTGCCGTCGGCCCGCAGTGTGACGGCGATCGGCTCGTCATCGCCGCCGCGCCGGCGCACGGTCGCGATCAGTTCGGCTTGCTCGCCATCGAACAGGCCTGACCGTCGATCCCGCAGTTGCACGCTGACATCGCGGCCCGGGTCGGCCTGGCCCAGCGGCACGGCGAAGATCGACACGTCCCGCGTCCGGGCCAGGTCGATCACGTAATCGACGAAGCGCCCGTCCGGCGTCGCCCGCGTGTCCCGGCCGTCGCTGAGCACCACGATCGCCCGCCGGTCGGCCGGTCCCTCGACCACCAGCGCTCGTAACGCCCGGATCAGGTGCGTCGCTTTGCCGTCGGGGGTGTGATCGCGCAGTTCCTCGATGCTTGTCGGCGTCGAGTTTTCATCGAACCGATGCAGCGAGATGTTCGCCGCCTGCTCCATCGCGCTGATCGCCGCGCGGTTCAGGGCATTCCGCAGGGCGAAACCGAAGCGCGTGGGGGAGATGTCATCGTGGTTCATGCTGGCCGAGGTGTCGACGAGGATCGCGGCTTCGAGGCGCTCGGTGGGCGCGGTGATTGCCGACGGGCGCTGCGGGCCGAGCAGCACGACCGCCAGTGCCCCGATGGCCGCAATCCGCATCGCGATCAGTCCCATCCGGCTGACCGGCCCCACCTGCCGGTGTCGCCAGGTCAGCCATGCCGCCGCCATCGCCGCCGCCGCGCCCAGCACGACCGCCCACGGCGCGAGTGGCGGGTGCCAGGTCAACGCGAGAACCATCGAATTGAGCGCGGGCGTCATCACGTGTGGTCGGTCTCCGGGTCCATCCACGGGTCGGCGCGCGTTGACGAGGCGGGTTTCACGGCGGTCAGATTCGCGAGCAGGCTTTCCGCAATCGCCAGCACCAGCGTCGCCAGCGCGAGGTACGGCCAGACTTCGATCCGCCCGAGGGGCTGGGCGGGCGAGGCGGTCGGGTCGCTGTGCGTTTCGACGCCGGCGGTCGGCAGCGGTTCGGCCAGCGGTCGCAGGTCGCTTTCGCGCGGGTCGAGTGTGACCGTCAACCCCCCCAGCAGACGATCGCCCTCGCCGAGCGCCCGGTACAGCCCGATTCGTTCGGCAGTTCCGATCGTGATGCGCGTGCGGTTTGGTTCCCGGCGGGCGACGAACGGCACGGCCGCGCCGCTGGGCGCGAGCACGCGCAGATTGGCCGATTGGGTCGCCTGACTCAGTACGATGTCGACTTCGGTCGCGGGGCGGGTCAGGTGGATCGGTTCGACGGTTTCGCCGGCCAGGCGGATCATCTCGCGCACCAGCGGCAGAAACGCGGGGGAACGGATAAACGAACTGTGCGACGGGTCGATGTCGCCGGTGAACACCACCACCCGGCCGCGCCCGTGTTTGCCGATCGCCACCGCGGGCGACCCGGCCGGCCAGAACGCCAGCGCCCGCCCGTCGGCGCGAGTCCGGCAGACCAGACGCGAGGCGAACCGGGCTTCCAGCAGCGTCGTGAGGGCATCGCCCTCGAACGCCCGCCACGGCGGTCGCTGCGCATCGATCGGCCTGAACGCCACCGGCGGATCGTCGCGGGCCGGGCGAACCACCTCGATCGGCATCAGGTCGCCCAGCCGCTCCAGCGTTGCCGCGTCGTCCGGGCCGGCGAAATACACCAGCCCCGTCCCCCCGGCGATGCGACCGGTCAGACGGTCGATTTCGTCCTCGGCCGGCGAAACCAGGTGATGCGCGACGATCAGGTCGCCTTCCCCGGGCGCTTCGCCGATCGGCAGGGCGCGGGCGAGATAGAACGCCGCATCGCCCGGATCGTGTGTTTGCCCGTCGGTCCGCAGCGCCACCCCCGGCGGCGGGTGCACCGTCGCGACCAGCGACACGCGGTCGTCGAGCGCAAAAGTGTCCGGTGGAAGCGCGATCGACACCACCTGCGCGCCAGCCCGCGCAAAACGCAGCGGCGCCGACACGGCCAACCGCTGGCCCGCCGTCAGGTTGCATTGCCGCACATCGGTGCGCCCGCCGGCGTCGATCGACACCGCGACCGATCGCGCTGCTTCGGCGTGGTTGACCAGGTCGAACGACAGCATCGCTGTTTCGCCGATTGTGGGTTGGCTCGGTTGGAGCCGCACGTTTTCGACTGCCGTGTTGTCCGCGTCGGCCGGATCGCCGACCACGTGCAGCCGCAGGGGGACATCGAACTCGCCGGGATGGACCGACCAGGCGGCGCGCTGGCCGTCGGTGATCACGTGCGCGCCGTGGGAAAGCTCGGCCTCATCGAGCCGCCCGTGATGGAATGACGGTTCGGCGGCGTCGAGCGCATCGAGCAGCGCATCGACGTGCGTGGTCGGTTCGGGCAGCAGCGGTCGATGGCGTTCGGCGGCGAGAATGATGCGGACCGGCCGCGGATCGTGCCGGGCCAGTTCGGCGGCGCGGCGTCGCGCGCGGTCGAACAGCGTCGTGCCGCGATACGTCCGACGCATGGACGCCGAGGCGTCGAGGACGATGGTCAGCCCCTCGCCGGCGTGTTCGGGCGGCGGGGCGGGCATCGCAGGGTCGGTCCAGACCGGCCGGGCGAACGCGGCGACGGCCATTGCGATGATCGCGCAGCGCATCGCCAGCAGCAGCCAGTCGCGCCATCGCGCCCGGCGGGGTCGATCGGCGTAAATGGCGCGGATGAGTCGGATGGAGGGAAACGGCGCGGGCGGCCCGGCGCGGCGCGACCACAGATGCGCGATCAGCGGCGCGCCGAGGGCGGCCAGGCCGGCCAGCCACAGCGGCGCCGCGAGCGTCAGATCGGCAAGCGACAGCAGGTGCGCCATGAAGGCGCATTGTAATCGCCTTGCCGCCGGCCGCTGCAACCATGGCACGGTCGCAATCGCGCCGCGGCGATGGTATCCTGTCGCGGTTTATCGCCGACCGGACCGTTGCGCCGGCCGCTTGGGCCTTGACGGAGTGACCTATGACTGATCGCGCCACAGCCATGCAGCAGGCGGCCGAGGGTTTGCGGCGGTTCGCCGACCGCGCCGCGGACAACCCTGTGATGGTGGGATTCGACGGGTTCGTCGATTCGATCATCGCCGTGGTCGACCAGCGGCACGACGTGGATCGCTACGATCCGGTTCGGACGATCGAGCAGTTCGGCCGGAAGATCATCGCGGCGGCGGGGCAGAGTTCAAATTACGAATTCGTGGTGAAACTGGAGAAACTCGGGGGCAACGGGCCGATCATGGCCAACGCGCTGGCGGCGCTGGGCGTGCCGGTGACGTACATCGGCTGCGTGGGCGAGCCGGACGTGCGGCCGGTGTTCGAGGAGTTGGTCGAAGCGGCGGCGGAAGTGCACTCGATCGCCAACCCCGGGCTGACCGATGCGGTGGAGTTCGAAGACGGCAAGCTGATGTTCGGCAAGCACACGGCGCTGTGCGAGGTGGACTGGGGTAACATTCTCGAACGGGTGGGCGAGCAGCGGTTCGCGCGGATCGTCGAGCGGAGCCGGCTGATCGGGATGGTCAACTGGACGATGCTCAGCGGGACCGATGACATCTGGCGGGGGATGATCGAGCGCGTGCTGCCGGACGTGGCGGCGCACCCGGCGGGACGACGGATGGTGTTCATCGACCTGGCGGACCCGGAAAAGCGGACGCGCGAGGATCTGCTGGGGGGGTTGAAACTGGCCGGGCGTTTCGAGCAGCACGTGGACACGGTGCTGGGTTTGAACCTGAAGGAAGCGGTGCAGGCGGCCGAGGTGCTGGGCATCGGCGTGGGCGAGGATGCGGAAGCGGAGATCGAATCGCTGGCCCGGTTGATCCGGGAGAAGCTGCAAGTCAGTTGCGTGGTGGTACACCCCCGGAAGAGTGCGGCGGCGGCGCGGAAGGTGGGCGATGAAGTGGTCAGCGCGATGATGGTGGGCACGTTCACGCATACGCCGAAGCTGTCGACGGGTGCGGGGGACAACTTCAACGCGGGGTTCTGCCTGGGTCTGCTGGCGGATCTGCCGATCGGCGAGGCGCTGTGCGCCGGCAACGCGGCCAGCGGATTCTACGTCCGCAACGCCCGCAGTGCGAAGCTGGACGAACTGGCCGAGTTCTGCGCGACCATGCCCATGCCGGAAGCATGAAAACAGGAAGACCAAGATCAGGCTGAGGCGTGGGTCGGGCGCTGGGCGGTTGCTCGGATTTTCTGCTTGGCTGCTTTGCGGATTTCCAGCGTTTACTGGAAATATCTGCCCCACAGGGCGTCGAGGCGTTGGACCTGTTCATCGCCGATCTGCTGCTTGTTGGACCAGATGGCCAGCCTGAGCGCATCGTGGGCGGGGCTGGGCGTGTCGTGCAGCGGGGCGACGTCGCCGAGGGCGGATTTGATCAGTCGGACGCTGTTGTCGGTGGCCTGGTTGAGATTGCCGATGATCTCTTCGAGCAGTTGCTGGGCGGTGACGTCAGGGTCGTGTGGGCGCCAGCAGTCGTAGTCGGTGGGCAGGGCGATCAGGGCGTAGGCGATTTCGGCCTCGCGGGCGAGCTTGGCTTCGGGCATGCAGGTCATGCCGATCAGGTCGCCGCCCCAATGGCGGTGCATGTTGGATTCGGCGCGGGTGCTGAACGCCGGGCCTTCCATGCACACGTAGGTTCCGCCGTCGTGCACGTCCACGCCGTCGAGTTGCCTGGTCGCCGCGAGCAGCCATCGCCGCATCACGGGACAGAACGGCTCGGCAAATTCCACGTGCACCGCGCCGTGGTCGTAGAAGGTGTTGTCGCGGCGGTGGGTCTTGTCGATGACCTGGTCGGGGATGACCAGGTCGGTGGGTTTGAGGTTCTCACGCAAGCTGCCGACGGCGCCGCTGGCCACGATGTGCGTCACGCCGAGCTTCTTGAGGGCGAAAATGTTGGCCCGGTAGGGCACGCGCGAAGGGTTGAACAGGTGGCCGGGCCCGTGGCGCTGGATGATGGCCATGTCCACGTCGTGCCAGCGGGTGATGATGATGGGCGAGCTTGGCCGGCCGAACGGCGTGTCGAGAATCCGCTGTTCGCCCTGCTCGGCTCCGAGGGCGTCGCCCAGTCCCGTGCCGCCGATCAATCCGATCTTGATGTTCATGGGAGTCTTGAGTCCTGGGTCTTGACGGATCAGTCTTGCGTCGTGAGTCTGGAGTCTGGAGTGGTGAGCATACGCGGTTTGGCGCAGGACTCAAAACTCATCCCTCACAACCGAGTGCGACGATCTGTCGGACGGTCAACTGCTCGGGCCGCATGGTCGGCTCGACACCGGGGGGCAACGCCGTGCCGCGACCGAGGATGCTGCCGATCTGCTTGCGCCGCTTCGTGAACAGTCGCTGCAGCAGGGCGGCCAGGCCGGCGGGGTCATCGGTGAGCGGTGTTCCGCGACGAGTGATGCGGATCACCGCGGAGTCGATTTTCGGCCGAGGCCAGAAGCAGCCGGGCGGAAGCGTCATGATCCGTTCCACGCGGCCCATCGCCTGGATGAGCACGCCCAGCGGGCCGTAGGCCTTGCCGCCGGGCGCGGCGGTGATCCGGTCGGCCACCTCGCGCTGGATCATCACGATGGCCGCGGACATCGTGGGGTAGTCCGCCGCGAGAATCGCCAGCAGCGGCGACGCGATGTTGTACGGCAGATTTGCGATCAGCTTGAACTGGGCAATCTTCTCTTCCAACTCGTTCTTCCCTTCCCCCTGCGCCTCCGCGTCTCTGCGGTTACCTTTCTCCGCGATCGCGGCAACCACCGCCGGGTTCAGCGCGTGCTTCGACGCCATCACGTCGCCTTGGATCAGCTCAAAGCGCGAGCGGTCGGCGAACCGGTCGCGCAGAATTGCGCACAGGTCGCGGTCGATTTCCACGGCGATCACGCGCGCCCCGGCGTCGAGCAGCCGCTCGGTCAGCGCCCCGGTGCCCGGCCCGACTTCCAGGACGACATCGCCTTGCGACAGTTCGGCCCCGGCGAGAATGCGATCCATCTTGCCATGGTCGATCAGGAAGTTTTGCCCGAAGCGTTTGCGCGGGCGCAGGCCGTGCGCCGCGAGCATGGCTTTGATCTCGGTGAGCGTCTGCGGCATGGGATACAACAGGGTATGGGGTATCGGGCATGGGCGACAGGGCGGCGGCCGACGTCGGGTGGCGGAGGCCGAAGCTTAAGCCAACGCTTCGTGTCGTTTTGACGCGCCGCGCCCGTGAAGCCGCCGTAGCGCGTGATGGGTCATGTTCTGACGACGGCTTCCTGACGGGCGCGGCTCGTTGAATATCTCGTCACGCCAGGGCGGGCACGGGGCCGGCCAGCGGGTCGAAGTCGGTGATCACGCCCTTGTCGCCGGAGCAGATCATCTGTCTGTTCATGCGGATTTCCGGCATTTTCGTCGCCAGCCAGCGTCGCAGCGTGGCCTTCTTGCGGTCGCTGGCCGTGGCGTGATCGGCGAACAGCGCCCCGACGATCAGCGCGATGCCCATGTCGGTCAGCCGCCGGCCATACAGCTCCAGGTAATCGCTGCCGCCCTGCTTCTTCACGAACTCCACCGCCTGGGCCAGGTCCTTTTGCCCTTGGCGAATCCGCTCGACGGCATCGGTCAATTCGTCCGGCCAGTCGCGGTCCAGCAGTGCATCGACGATCCCCTCGCACGTGCCGCTCGACACGCCGCGCACCGCCGCGACCACCTGCAACTGGCTGGTGCCTTCGTAGATGGTGGTGATGCGGGCGTCGCGCATGTGCCGCTCGACGGGATAGTCCTTCATGTAACCGCTGCCGCCGAGCACGGCGATGGCGTTGTTCGCCACGCGCATCGACATCTCCGAGGCGTAGTACTTGCTCATCGGCGTGAGCAACCCGTTGGACCGCTTGGACCCGCGGGCTTGCTTCTTGGCGGCCTTCTTCTCATCGTCGTCGCACGGCGTGACGCCCTCGGCCTTCTTGGTCGCGGCGATCTCCAGGTCCACCATGTACGAGGCGTAGTACGTCAGTGCCCGCGCCGCCTGAAGATCGACCGACATGTCGACCAGCAGTTCGCGCACCGCCGGAAGGTTCTCGATCGCCATGCCGAACTGCTTACGGCTGTGGGCGTAGTTGCGGGCCACGCGGTAGGCCGCTTCGCCGATGCCCAGCGACTGGCTGGCAATGCCGATCCGCGCGCCGTTCATCAGGCTCATCACGTACGTCACCAGGCCGCGCTTCGTCTCGCCGATCAGCTTCGCCGGCGCGTCGTCGAAAAACAGCTCGCACGTCGGGCTTCCGTGGATGCCCAGCTTCTCTTCCAGCCGGCGCACCCGAACCCGCGGGCCCCGCTCGACCAGCAGCAGACTCAACCCCCGCCCGTCGGTGGTCTCCGGTTCGGTCCGGGCCAGCACCAGCAGAATCTCACCGCAGCCGTTCGTGATAAACCGCTTGACCCCGTGCACGAACCAGTTGCCGTCGTCATCCCGGTACGCCCGGCACTTGACGGCCTGCAGGTCGCTGCCGGCGTCCGGTTCGGTCAGCACCATCGCCCCGGTGTGCTTGCCGCTGGCCATGTCGGGCAGGTAGTCCTGCCTGGTCTGTTCGTCGGCGAAGGCGTTGATCGTCTCGGCGATGCCCTGCAAACCGTAGATGTTCATCAGCGAAGCGTCGGCCCGGCTTACGATTTCGTTGCTCATCGAATACAGCAACTGCGGGCAGTTGATCCCGCCGAAGCGGTAGGGCAGCGTGAAACCCATCAACTCCGCCTGGCTAAGCCGCTTGAGCGACTCGCCGATCCCCGGGGCGTAGCTGACCGTGCCGTCTTCGTGAAGCACGTTGCCCACGCGATCGGTTTCCTCGGCCGTCGGGGCGATCACGTCGCCGCACAACTGTCCCAGCGCCTCGAGAATCCGACGATAGCTGTCCACCGCGTCCTCGGCGTTCTCCGGGGCGAAGTCGTGCTCAGCGCAGAAGCGATAGCCTTCCTCCTGAGCATCGGCCAACGCCCGCATCGGCATGTGATCGAACAGGAACTGAATGTCTTCGTTGTCCGTGAAAAAGTTGGGCATGGGATGACTCGTTAAATCGTTAACTCGTTAATTCGCTGAATGGTTGAGCGGTTGTTTCGTTGAATCGCCGAATGATAAGCCAATGACTGATTCAACGATGATCGACTCAACACTTACCGACCCGCGAGACTCTCGATCTTCGCGCCCCGGCGCACCGCCTTGATGAGCTTGGGCACCACGTCGATCAGATCGCCGACGATGCCGTAGTGGGCGAAGCTGAAGATCGGCGCATCGGGGTCGTTGTTGATCGCGAGAATCTTGGCCGATTCCTCCATGCCCGCGCGGTGCTGGACGGCCCCGCTGATCCCGCAGGAAATATATAACGCCGGACGCACCGTCGTGCCTGTCTGGCCCACCTGGTGATCCTTGCCGATAAAGCCCAGGTCCACCGCTGCACGCGATGCGCCCACCGCGCCGCCCAGACAGTTGGCCAGCTCCCACAACGGCTTGAAGTTGTCCCGGCTGCCCACGCCCGCGCCGCCGGACACGATCACCCTCGCCCCCTTCAGATTCACCGACTTCTCGCGCCGGTGCGATTCGAGAATCGTCAACGGCGGCCTGAACCCGTCCAGCCCCGGCGACACCCGCACCCGTTCCGCCTGCTTGGTCGTGTCGGCTTCCGGCATGACCATCACGCCTTCGCGAACCGTGGCCATCTGAGGCCAGCGGTCGTAGTTGATGATCGTCGCGATGATCGACCCGCCAAACGCCGGCCGAATCTGCAACAAAAGGTTCTCGTGGAGCTGACCGTCCTTCGCTTCGTGGTTGCCGATCTGAAGATCCGTACAATCGGCGGTCAGCCCGCAACGCATCCGGCTGGCGATCGTCGGCGCCAGATCCCGGCCGATCGGCGTCGCGCCGTACAGCACGATCTGGGGCTTGTGCTGCTCGATCAGATCGCAGATCACCTTCCGGTACGGTGCGGTCTGGTAATGCTTGAGCTGGTCGTGCTCGACGATGTAAACCTTGTCCGACCCGTAACCGCTGAGCCGATTGGCCAGCTCGCCGATCGCTTGGCCTCCGAGCAGCACGCACGCCAGCGGCACGCCCAACTCGTCGGCCAGTTCCCGGCCCTTACCCAGCAGTTCCAGCGGAACCTCCGAAAGCCGCCCCGCTTCCTGCTCGGCAAAAATCCAAACTTCGCCCTGTCGGTTCACTTCGATCATGTCCGGTCCTGGTCTACGGGTTTGTGGGTGTATTGGTTAGCCGGGAGCGTGCCGGCTCGCATTGTAAATCGGTTTACGGAGGTAGGCGATACCGCCCTTGATCCACTTCGCCACGGATTCGGCGTGGGCTTTCATGTCCTGCAGATGCTCAAGCTTAAAGTCGTTCTCGGCTTCACGGCAGTTCAGGTCATCGATCAGTTCATTGACGCTGGTTCGGGATCGATCAAGGTCGCTGATGTGGTGCCTGTAGCTTCGGCTGCCGTATCCTTCGGCGACGTTATGGGTCAGACGCAATGCGGCTCTGCGCATCGGTGTGACCAGGTTGAACTTCTCATCTTCCGGTAACTGGTGCATGAGCCTGCACACCCGCTTACAAAAATTCCGAGCCTTCTGATAGACCGCCAGGTCCTCAAACCCCACTCCCATGACGATCCCTTCCGCGACGGGCGCGAGCAACCCATATACCAGTACACCAGCACACGAGCTCACCCGATCGTGTGTTCTTCGATCAACTCGGCCACCAGCGCCGCCACGCCTTCGTCCGTCGGGTCGAACTGCTTGTACTCGCCGCCGGTCAGCACGATCGACTGCACCCGGTGCACCTTCGTCGGGCTGCCGGTCAGGCCGCACCATTGCAGGTCCGCGTCGATCTCGTCGAGCGACCACTGCTCGATAATCATTCCCCGTTCGGCCAACGCCGCGAATCGCTTGCTTGCCTCGGCGTACACCGCGTCCTTGTCGTCCTTGCCCAGCTCCGCGGCCACCTGCTGTTCGACTTCCGTGCTCGAGCGCGCCTTTTTGTATTTCATCATCCGCTTGGCCGACGGCGGGCGGGGCGTGTTCGCCGTGTCCGTCACCGTGAGCAGCACCGGCAGTTCGCACGCCACGACCTCGTAGCCGTTGCCCACGTTTCGACGCGCCACCAGGTTCCGGCCGTTCAGTTCCGTCAGTTCCTCGACGTAGCTGATCTGCGGCATGTCGAGCTTTTCGGCCATCTGCGGGCCCACTTGCGCCGTGTCGCCGTCGATCGCCTGTCGGCCGCAGAGCACCAGGTCCGCCTTCAGCTTCTTCACCGCGCAACTGAGAATGTAACTGGTCGCCAGCGTGTCCGACCCCGCCGCGCGCCGATCGGTGATCAGCACCGTCCGGTTCGCCCCGCGGTACAGCGCCTCGCGCAGCACATCGCACGCCTTGGGCAAGCCCATGGTGATCACGCTGACCGTCCCGCCGTGGCGGTCGCGGATGTCCAGCGCCATCTCCAGGGCGTTGAGGTCTTCGGGATTGAAGATCGCCGGCAACGCCGCGCGGTTCACCGTCCCGTCGTCCTTCATCGACTCGCCGGTCACGTTTTTCGTGTCCGGCACCTGCTTGACGCATACAACGCAGTGGTAGGGCACTAGGAAGCCTCCCGGTCAGGTTCGAGCGCAAGCCGAAAGGATAGCGGACGATGAAGATTTGGCAAGAGCGATCCCCCGACCGCCTCATCGGCCGGACACGGTTGCTCCGAGCCGCGCCTGTGAGGCAGCGGTCGTCGGGCCGCTCGGATTCCGCCGACGCGTCGCGTTGTGCGGACCGCTGACTGAGGTGGGCGGCTCGTCGGGCTCGTCATACACGTTGTTCCGCCGCAAACGGTGGGAGAGGGATTCGAACCCCCGAGACCCCGAAGGGCCTACCGGTTTTCAAGACCGGCGCATTCAACCGCTCTGCCATCCCACCGGCGTCGAAAGCATTCTACCGTCGCCAAGGGTTGCCTGCGCATCTCACTGTGGCGGTGAAGCAGATCGCTGGCGGCGCACTTGTCGGCGGATGGGTCGGGGTCCCGGCGGGCGTGGCCCGCTGGCTGAGGGCGATGGGGCGAATGGGTCGGGGTCCCGGCGGGCGTGGCCCGCCGGCTGAGGGCGATGGGGCGAATGGGTCGGGGTCCCGGCGGGCGTGGCCCGCCGGCTGAGGGCGCTGAGCGAATGTTCGAGTTCGGTGGCGGCGAGCAGGCTCAGGGCGGTGGCGGGCAGGGGTTGGCGGTTATCCCAGATGGCGTTGCGGACTCCGCCGCGGGCGTTGGCGGGGGCGGGGGTGTAGAAGCAGGAGGCGTCGGTCATGGTGAGCTGGGCGCAGAACCGCAGGCCGCGGTTGACATCGAGCAGCCAGGCGGGCTGATCGTTGTGGGGGATGAAGTGAGCCACGCGCAGACTGTGGGCGAGGAAGACGAGGGGGCGTGCGGAATGGGCGGTCGGTTCGGGGATAAGCCCTTCGCCAAGGCGGAAGCCACCGGTGGTGTCGATGCGGTCGGGGTCGTCGAGGCGGTCGGGTCGGACCTGGCGGTTACGCAGGCGGTTGGCGGTCTTATGCAACTCCAGCAGGCCGGGCGTCGGATGTTCGAGGCGGGCGAGGGTGAACTCGGCTTCGGCCAGCCAGGGCAGGGCGGAGGCGATGTGGGCGTCGGACCGGGCGATCTGGTGCCAGGCGGCGACCAGGCCGACCTGGGCGTGGTTGAGGTAGGTCGGCTCGCGGGTGGCGTCGTACATTCGGGCCAGGGCGCAGGCGGCCAGGGCCTGCACGGGTCGTGCGGCGGGGCGGTCGCCGGGCAAATCGGTGCGGCGGAACGAACCATCGGGCTTCTGCATGGCCAGCAGCGCCCCGGCCAGTCGATCGCGCTGGGGCTTGAGGTCGGATGCCCCGGGCGCGGCGATCAGGGCGATCAGCGTCATGGCGCAGTCATCGGCGGCCAGTCGCATGGCGGGCTCGCGGCGGTCATCGCGGGGCGCCGGTTCGGCGGCGGGGGCGAGTTGCGTCCCCAGCAGATCATCGGTGATCGCGACCAACCCGCGTCGGGCCGCGCCGGCCAGGCGCTCGGCCCGCGCTTCAGGCAACCCGGGCACCCGGGCGCGGCGGGCCAGGGCGTAACAGGCCATTGCCGCTTCGGGGTGCGGGGCGACCGGCGGCTGGTAACGCCCCGCCGAAGGCAGATGCGCACCGGCGAACCGGCCGTCTTCACGCTGCCGGCCGAGCAAGTGATCGGTCCAGCGCCGGGCGTAGTCGGCCACCGCATCGCCATCCAGCGGCTGGGCGGATAGCAGGCGGTTACCGCGATGCAGCACCATGGCGGGTTGGCGGTCGTCGCCGGGCACAAGGTGGATCGTCTGGAAGCGGTACAGCGCCGGCCCGGCGTCGGAGCCGATCAGCGGGCGGTGGATCAGCGGCAACTCGATCTGCGCCATCAGACGATCAATCTGCCCGGCCAGCGACACGTTGGCGGCCATCGCGGTGGCGGGAAACATCCAGCCGGTGCGATTGCCGTGGCGCAGCAGCAACCCGTGATGATCGATGACGAACTTCTCGGGTAACTCGACGAAGTCATTGAGCTTGATCGGTCGCGGGGTTCGGGCAAGCTGCAGGTCCAGTTGCAGGCGCCGAGCCACTTGCGCGATGGAGTCGGGCAGGCGGGCGCCGGGTTCGTCGCTGGGCGAAGCGGCGCGGTGCTGCGAGTTGGTCAGGGACTGTTGTGCGTCGACGAGCGCATCGGCCACGGCGCGGCGGAGCAGTTCGAACAGGTCGGTCCCGGGCGCGGGATCGAGCGGATCGGCTGCGGTGGCGGTCGCGCTCCCGAGCGTCAACCCGTCCAGCCGCAACGTCACGTGCACCGCGGCCAGATCGGCCACGGGCAGGGCGAGCGTGCGATCCGGCGCCCGGCCGCGCTCGACCCAGTTGCTCGCCACGGCGAACGCCTGTCGGGCGAGCGGCTCGCTCAGATCGGCCCCGCGCACCGCGGCGGGCAGGGCGGCGGCGACGACCAGCGCGGCCGTCAACACGTTGAGCCGGCTCAACATCGCCAGGCGGCGGATGTGGCGTGCAGGCAACATCCCGAACGGCGTGCGGCGGGGGGACAGGGTGGCGGCCTGAGGCGGTAAGATGATGTTTGGCATAGGGTTAGTGTTCATGTAAGCATCGCGGGCCTTGCGGCGGCCCGGCGGTTGTGGGCCATACCAGTGAGAAAGGGGTCAACCATGCACGCGGCCACACTCACGCAACGGACGCATCATCGTAAGCGAATTCTGCTGCTGACGCTGCTGATGTTTGCGGCACTGTGCTGATACGCCGGATCGATCTACCAGATCACCTGCCGCGCGTCGAACACCGGGCCATCCGTGCACGCCAGCCGATAGCCCCACCCGCGCCCGTCGGCGGTTCGCCCGTGCGGATCGGCCTGGTCGTGCAGCCGCACCACGCACGACTGGCACGTCCCCATCCCGCAGGCCATCGCCTGTTCCATGCACACCTGGCAGTCGATCCCCCACGTCGCGGCGATGCCGGCCACCGTTTTCATCATCGCTTCGGGCCCGCAGGTGAACACCACCGCCTGTCGGCGGGCGGGCGCGTCAAGGGTTTCGACATGCTCCAGCAATCCGTCGGTGATCAGCCCCTTCATCCCGCACGAACCATCGTCGGTGGTCACCACGGCGGGCAGATCGTGTCGGGCGAACTGCGCCACGGCAAGGGCGGGTGAACCGTCGGCAGTCGGCGGCTGATCGGTCCAGTCGACGGCAAGCAGATCGGCGGTCGTCGCTCCGACGAACCCGCACCCGCGCCATCCCGCCGCGGCGAGGGCTTCGGCCAGATAGAACATCGGGGGCAAACCCACCCCGCCGCCGACCATCAATCCGATTGACTTACCCGCCGGCAGATCGAAGGCGTTCCCCAGTGGCCCGATCAGATCAACCGACTGGCCACCACCCAGCCCCGCCAGCCACGCCGTCCCCGTGCCGACAATGCGGTAGAGGATGTCCAGCTCCGCGCCATCGGGCGTATCGCGTCGGCCGGCCAGGCTGAACGGTCGGCGGAGGAACGCCAGGCGCTCGGTCGCTTCGTGCTGGCGCAGCGGTGGCCGCTCGCCCGGCAACCATGCGACCAGATGATCTTCATGCTCGGCTGTTTCGCGCGGACCACAGCCGAGCTGGATGAACTGGCCCGGCAAGGTGGGCGCGAACCGCGCCGCCGCCGGCACGCGCACGGTCAGCCAGCGGTGCTCGCGGCAGACCGGGCGGTTGGCCAGAACGGTCGCATCGAATCGGCCGCGCACGTGCGGTGGGGCGGGAGCGTTCATGCGGCGAAGTATACCGCCGCGGCGGCGGTCGGATAAACCCGGCGGTATGGGCCATCACCGCGCCGGGCGAACAGCGTTGATGCCGCGGCGTGTTCGACCGAGCGCGCCAACCGGATCGCGCCCGCTGTGCTGCAACACCGGCCGAACCGCATTGCACTGCTGCGCGGCGTCGGAGGGGGTGACGTGCGATCTCGCGTGTATTTCCGGTTAGGCCGAAGATTTCCGCGCGGGCTTAACATTGCCAGTTCCTTGTGGCAACGTAACTTAGCCTCAGGCCAGGGATAACCTTTACTGAAATTAGCTTGCAAAACCGTTCTTGTTGGGGAATGATGATTCACCGTGGGGCGGTCGGGGGCGCGGCTTCGGACGTCGCGGCCAACGGGAAAGTAAGAGGAGCATCTTTCACGCCCCAATGATGCCGTGCGACTGGCGCGATCCGCGCCACGCCATCTGGCTCATGCCCATTTCGACGCGGATCGGCCGCGTGGTCGGTCTGGCTGGTACACCTTCCTGCACAGGAGACGCATTCGATGAGGGTAACAGGATTCTATCGTAGCGGCGCCGTGGCGCTCGCGGGGGTGCTGATGGTCGCGATGACGGTCAGCGCCCAGGTTGGACCGACTTTCTCCATTGACTATCAGGGCCCGACGGTTGGCGGTGTGCCGGGCGTGGGCGGGGTGACGCCGGACGGCTTCGCGATCGGCTTCATCGACGAGGGCCAGATTCTCACCACCACCCCGCCTGGGGCGCCGGGACCCAACCCCCCGGCATTCGGTGCACCCTTGCCGCCGCCGGGCATCATGATCGACTCGATCGGCGCCATTGGCGGCATCCCGTCGCTCGGTCTGGCCACCGCCGGGCCTCGCGAGGTCGACGCCTTGTCGTACGGCTGGGATGCCCTGCATGAATTCACCAGCGATCCGCTGCTGCGGCAACGACTGCTGTTCAGCGTCGACGAATTCGCCACCGGCACCGCCAATGACACTTCGCCCACACCCAGCGTCAACAGCGAGGGTGCTGTCGGCGCGGCTGAAGCTTCGGCGGACGTGTTCGCATACAACGGCCCGGTCCCGCCGCTGCCGTTCGGTGGGTTTGCCCCGCCCGCGACCCCGCCCTATGCCGGAAACACCGACGTGATCGACGGCGACAGCATCCCGCCGTTCGGCGGACCGGGCACCGGACTGATCGAACCCAACCCCGCCGGTCTCGGCCTGCCGGACGTCGGCGACAACCTCGACGCCCTCGACGTGGATACCTTCTTCGAAGACACCCGCGGGCCGGTGTTCTTCTCGCTCGACGCCCAGTTCCCCGATCCGCGGGAATCGGCCGCCGGACCGCCCAACACCGGCTCGGCTGCGGTCAATGGGTTTGTCGGCGGCGACGTGCTGGTCACCGATCCCACGGTCGGCCCGGCGCCCTACCTCTACATGCCCGCTAACTTCCTCGGTCTCGACTGGATCGGCGGTGGAGCAGCCGGAGGATTCGAAGCGGCGCCCGACATCGATGACCTCGACGCCCTGGCACTGTGGGATGACGGCCAGCGACAGGCTGAACAGCCCGGTTTGCCGGAACACCTGTACTTCGATCCGGCCCACGACCTGCTGATCTTCTCGGTCCGGCGCGGTTCGGCGGTCATCGGCACCATCGACTCACTCACCGGAACCCCCATCGAGGAAGGCGACGTGCTGACCATCCCCTACACCGGCGCTGGGGCGTTCCTCAATGCCGCCGGCGTATTCGGGCCGGCATTGGTCATCCCCGCCGAGGATTTCGGCCTGGCCACGCTGCGGACGCTGGCCACGCTGCATCCTGACGTGCCGTTCGGCGACGACCTGGACGCGCTGGACGTCGAACTGTTCCTGATCCCCGAACCGACGACCTTGGCGATGCTGGCCCTGGGCGGTCTGGCGCTGGTGCGGCGTCGCAGGGCCTGACACGGCTGACGTCGGCCATGGTTCGATCCCCACGGCGCGGTCTGAAAGACCGCGCCTTTTTCATGCCCCGGTTCCTTGGGCTTCAGGGCCATCGCAAGTCGCGGTTCCGGCCCCTGCCCCCGGGGGGAGGTTGGCAGGGGGTGGCTGCGAAATCAGGCCCATCGCATCGCACCGGGCTTGCGACGCGAGCGGATTCACCTTCCCCCGGCCCCTCCCGGAGGCAGGCGGTTGCCGGCGATGGCCCTGCCTGGGCTTCGGGCAAAGCTCGATCGCTTGACATGAAGGCGTTTGTGGTTAAAACTTAAGGACTTTAGGTGCCGTCTGACCGGGTGCGTCACGCGGGCGCAACCGAGACGGGCGGCCGGGTCGATTGTAAGGGAAGATCGATGCCGGACACGTTGGCCTACGATTCAGGTCGGTGCGATGAGGCGTGAAGCTGTTCATGCCGACAGGCGCCGCCCGACGGTTGGCGACCGCATCGTTGCAGCGCCCCGCGCGATTTCGGGGCAGGAGGCGACCATGATGTGATGGTCCATCGACCATCGCGCACCGGTCCGCCCGCCATGCTGCGGCGATGCGGACCCGACGTAGGCCACACGGTGTCACCGGCACCAAGTGGCCTTTGTGTTTACCAAGGCCCGCGACGGATTGAACAACACGGATGCCGGGCGCGACCGGCGACAACTTAATACCGCTTACGGATTGACATCATGAACCAGGAAATGCTTCGCATCATCGACTCCATCGCACGCGATCGGAACGTGGACAAGGAGTCGCTGTTCGTCGATATCGAGCAGGCCATGATCTCGGCCGCCCGCAAACACTTCAACGCCCCCGACACCGAGGAGTTCACCTGCGAGGTCGATCGGTTGAACGGCGCGATCAGCCTCTTCCGCGACGGCGAAGAGATTCCACTGGCCGCCCTCGGACGCATCCCCGCCCAGACCGCCAAGCAGGTGATGATCCAGAAGTTCCGGGAGGACGAACGCGCCAGTATCTTTGACGAGTTCTCCGGTCGCGTCGGCGAGATCATCACCGGCACCGCCCAACGCTACGAGGGCGGCGCCCTGGTCATCGGCATCGGCCGCGCCGAAGGCTTCATGCCCCGAAGCGAGCAGATTCCCGGCGAGCAGCACCAGCCCGGCGAACGCGTGCGCTGCATGATTCTCGACGTGCGCGACGTGGGCAACCAGGTCAAGATCGTGCTCTCGCGTTCGCACCCCGACTTCATCCGCCGCCTGTTCGAGGTCGAGGTGCCCGAAGTCAACGAGCGGATCATCGAAATCAAGGCCCTGGCCCGCGAGCCCGGCCACCGCACCAAGGTCGCCGTCAGCTCCATCGACTCCAAGGTCGACGCGGTGGGCGCCTGCGTGGGTGTGCGCGGCAGCCGGATCAAGAATATTGTCGAGGAACTCGGCGGCGAGAAGATCGA
>CAYNCM010000035.1:0-30793 GCA_964395825.1 uncultured Planctomycetaceae bacterium | reverse complement strand
CGCGAATTCCTCCTCGCCCACCTCGAAGCTGACCAGTTGAAGCTGCCGGGTTTCGGCCTGATGGGCCTGGGCGGGCTGCTCGGCGACGGCGGTGTCGGATTGTTCAAGGATCGGGGTTTCCATCATGGTTGATTTCCGCGGTTGGTCGGCATCCACCGGCCGGAGTTTGGCGACGCTCCCGGAGCCCCCGGAAGGGCCATGCCCGTCGCCGCGCCCCGGCCGGCAATGCCTGGTGTTGATCATCGAGCGCCACTTCCCGGAGACGCTTGTGCCTGGCGCGCGATGCGAAAGCTCCTTTGACGCAGCCGACGGGCTGGGCGCCCGCCGACCGATGGCCTGAAGTTCAGAACAGCAACTGCATCTGGGCGCGGGCGACCAGTTGGCCGTCGGCGGCCGGCGCATCCTGCCGGAAGCCCGTGCCGTTGGACGCGAACGTGGCCGAGACGGGGTTGAACGCATAGCCGAGGTCGAAAGTCAACCGCGCCGCGTGCTGGTGCATGAAGTAATTGGCGCCGATGGTGGCGATGCTCAGATTCTGCGAGCCGTTCAGATCGTCTTCGCCCCATTCGTAACGGGCGATCAGCTCGAGTTTCTCGGTCACGAAGTAGCCGCCCTGCACCAGCAGGCCGAACCGGTCGACCTGGAAGGTCTCAGCGTCTTCGTGCGATCCGAGCACCGCGGCGAACAGGTTCACGCCCCCCAGTTCCAGCGACCCGTCGAAAGTCCAGCGTAAGATGTCGACCTGCTGGGTGAGCGGCGCGCCGACGGTGGCGGTCGTGCCGTACTCGCCCTGTTCCCAGTGCACCGCCCCACCGAGCACGAACATGGGGTCTTCGCCGACCCACGATTCGAAGTGGCGGTACTGGCTCCAGTCGCCGGCCAGCAGCACCTCGCCGCGGGCGCTGAAGGCGTATTCGACGTCGGCGGTGTTCCAGGTGGCGTTGATGCCGCCCAGGCCGTCGTTGAACGAGACCACGGCGTTCCACTGGTCGCGCTTCACGCCGACCTTCACGCCCTGCGTGTAACTGCCGGCGAAGGCGGCGGTGAGGTTCGAGCGTTCGACGAACTGCTGGCAGGTTTCACTGACCAGCCATTCCCGCCACAGCGGAACCTTGAACTGGCCGGCCGTGACGGACCAGCCGTCGGCGAATTTCTTGGTGATCGCCGCGTCCAGCAGGAGGCTGCCGCCGTTGGCGCCGTGGCCGGTCCAGATGACGTACTGCCACGTGGGGTCGATGACGTGGCCGAGGAACCCGAAACGAATGCGGGTGTTCTCGAAGCCCGCGGCCGAATCGTCGCCGCCCACCGCCGCGTTGTCGTCCTGTTTCGACAGGGTGTAGCGCGTCTGGATCATCCCCTTGATCTTCATCAGGAACTTGCCCTGGTCATCGGACAGGAAGAAGCCATCGTCCCAGCCGGCGCGCAGGTGCCCATCGAGCAGCGATGCGCGGGTCTCGGCGTCACAGAGCACCTCGCGGATCAGGGCTTTGACCTGCTCGGCCCGGCGCTCGTTGAGCCAGGTGTTGCCCTGGGCGTGCTGCAGTTCGGCGATCTGCCGGCTCTGAGTCAGCACGAGCCGTTCGAGCTGGGCAAGGCGCCGATCGTCGTGATCGGCTTCTGCTTCAGCCCAGGCTCCGGGAGCGGCGGCGAGCAGCACGGCGGCGAAAAGTGCTGCTGCGATCCGTGGCGTGTTCTTTCCCATGTCGGCGCCTTTCGATCAGATCCTGTCCAACGCATCCGTCGCGGCCATCGGCGGCGTTTGAAACGAATGCGATGTGGGATGGATCGGAGAATGGCCGGGGCCGGTCAATGGGTTCTTTGCCTCCCGTGCAGGGAGGGCAAACCCTCTACGCCGATCGGCGCGTGCGACAGCCGCGGGTCCCGCACGGGCGCCGCGTCATCGGGTCGGCGAAGGCAATGGACTGGGCGTCAAGCCGTCATGCGGACGGCCGGTGTCAAGTCCAGGCGATGAAGACCCGGACTGACCAGGGGGCAGGCGCGGGACGGATCGGACGGCGGATTCAGCCGACAGGGCAGGGGGTCGCTTGCCATCAGGCCGCAGGCGCGGACCGGGCCGGTCCCTTCGCCGCGACATCCGCCGAGCATGGGCACGACCAGCGCGACCAGTTCGGCGACGGTTTCGACGTTGAGCTTGTCGTAGATGCCGCGACGCCGATTTTCAACGGTTTTATGGCTGATGCCCAGGCGCCGGGCGATCTGCTTGGTGGCGTAGCCGGCCACGATGAGCAAGACGATCTGGCGTTCGCGCCCGGTCAGTCGGGTCAGGCGGATCCGTTGCACATCGCGATCGGTTTCGACCTGCCGGCGGAGGCGCTGTTGCCTTCGGATTTCGGTGATGCGATCGATCAGCAGTTGTTCGCTGATGGGCTTGGTGATGAAGTCGGCCGCGCCCAGGCGCAGGGCTTGCATGGCCGAGGGCACGTCGCCGTGGGCGCTGACCATGATGACCGGCAGGCGATCACCCCGGCGTCGCAGCCACCGCAACAGGTCCAGCCCGCTCATGTGCGGCATGCGCATCGCGACCAGCGCGCACTCGGCTTCATCCGGTTCGTACTGCTCGATGAACTGGTCGGCCGAGGCATGATCTTCCACCGGAAGCCCGATGTCCTGAAGAAGCCGCCTCAAGTTGTGTCGCGCACGGCTATCGCCGTCCACGACATGGACGATGTGCCCCCCAGCCAGAGCCTGGGTCATCGCAGGCCTCCCGGAAAGCCCCCCATCTGTTTACCCCATGGCAGTATCGGCAAAACCGCTGGGAACGGATCAGGAAGAACCCCAAAAAAAGCCCGTTCAGGATTGCGCTTCAGTTCGTGTGGGCAGGGCCACCCCTCACGCGGCCGATGCGGGGCAAGCGGTAAGCCGACCGATCAATTGGCCGATCTGGGTTGGTGTCATGCTCGCCTGGATCAGCCCTGCTTCGGTCACCGCCTTCGGCATGCCGTACACCACGCACGTGTGGCAGTCCTGGGCGACGATCGTGGCGCCGGCCTCGTGCAGCGTCCGCCCGCCGATCAGACCGTCATCCCCCATGCCCGTGAGCACGATGGCCAGACATCGCTTGCCGCAGCACTTCGCCGCCGAGGCGAACAGTTCGTTGACCGAAGGCCGGTATAACGCTTCGTGTGGATACGGGGAAACTTCCATCCGATATCGCCTGCCCGTCGCCGGGCGCAGTCGGGTGTGCAATTCGCCTGGGGCCACGTAGACGCGACCGGGTTCCAGCGGCAGGCCGTTTTCGCCATGGGCCACCGTCACCTCGCACATGCCATTCATCCGCTCGCTCATCGCGGCGGTGAACAGCCTGGGCATGTGCTGGGCGATGACGATCGGCACGGCCAGTTCAGCCGGGAGGGATTCGATCAGCTTCTCGAGGACCGGCGGCCCGCCCGTGCTGGCGCCGATGACCACCGCATCCACATCCTTGGCGGTCAGTTCCACGCTGTGGGGGTGGACGGGCGAGGCGGCGGCTTGCATCTTCGCCAGGTGTCCGCGCGGCTTGCGGGCGATCGCTCGAAGCTTGGCCTGAAGATCCGACTGGATGTTCACCACGCTCAGCGAGATCTGCGAATTGTCCTTGGCGATGAAATCATCCGCCCCCATGCGCAGCGCCGACAACGCCGCCGCCGAACCGGCCACCGTCAGGCTCGACACCATCAGCACCGCCGTGTCACTGTGCCGCTTGATGTGCCTCAGGGCGGTCAACCCGTCCATCTGCGGCATTTCGATGTCCAGCGTGACCGCGTCCGGCTTGAACTTGTTGATCTGTTCGATCGCTTCGACGCCGTTGTGGGCGGTGGCGACGACGGTCATGTCTTCGGCCGCGTCGATCATCGTCCGGATCGCCCGCCGCATGAACGCCGAATCGTCCACCACGACCACGCGGATTGGCTGAGGTTCGCTGGACACGCTGCGCCTTGCCAGAGGTTCCCGGAATCCGAACCTATCCTCGGTCGGATGGGACGGGTGCTTTAGCCGCGGCGGCGCGTGACGTGACGGCAGCGTGAACCTGCGGGCGCGGCAGGCCGAGGAAGTTGGCCAGCAGCGCCGGACCTTCAACGGTGAGGAAACTTTCCGGGTGGAACTGAACGCCTTCCAGCGGAGCGCGATTCCACTTGCGGCGGAGGCCCATCACCTCGCCTTCGTCCGTCCAGGCGCTGATGTCCCACTGTTCGGTGTCGATGGTGTCGCGCACGATGACCAGGCTGTGATACCGCGTGGCGACGAACGGGTGGGTCAGGCCGTCGAAGATCGTGAGGCCGTCGTGGTGAATCCGCGAGGTCTTCCCGTGCATCAGGCGATAGTTGCGCTCGACCGTCATGCCGTGACTGAATCCGACACACTGATGCCCCAGGCACACGCCGAGCACCGGAATGCGCCCAGCGAAGTGTTGAATGATCTCGTTGGACACCCCGCCTTCGCGCGGCGTGCAGGGACCGGGCGAAACGATCATCCGCTCCGGGCCAAGCTTCTCCGCCTCGTCGGGCGTGATCTTGTCGTTACGCACCACCCGCAGGTCGATCGACGGATCGAGCTGCCCGATCCGCTGGACGAGGTTGTAGGTGAAGCTGTCGTAATTGTCGATCAGCAGGATCATGCCGATCAGTATAGCGGCCCCAGCCGGCCACCACACGGGTCATGCCCGACCGGTATCGGGCACAAGATTGCACTGCGTCGGCGAGCTGCCGCGTGCGTCGCGGTGGAGGGGAGGAAGGGCTGTTTTGGGCGAATCGGCGGAGAAGCCGCCCCCAGGGCCTTGTGCGGGTGCCGCGGGCGGGCTTACGCGCTGAAGCTTGAGCCGCAGCCGCAGGTGGTCGAGGCGTTGGGGTTCTTGAACACAAACCCCCTGCCCATGATCTCGTCCTTGAAGTCGATCTCGGTGCCGTTGAGGTACAGGTAACTTTTCGGATCGCAGACAACTTTCACGCCGTCCATGTGGAAGTGCTCATCGTGATCGGTGATCTTTTCGGTCAGGTCGAGCAGATAGCTGAAGCCCGAACACCCGCCGCCCTTGACGCCGACGCGCAGGTGAATTTTATCCGGATCGAGGTTCTGCTGATCGATGATCGTCTTGATCTCGCGGATTGCGGTATCGCTCAGTGCAATGGCCATGTCTTGCTCCAGGTTGAAAGCTGCCGGTGTGCGGATTCAGGGCTGGCCGCGCACGTTGAATCTGCAACTTTGCACTCTCGACTTCCTACGCATGGGCTTCGGTGGTTTGTTCGGCGTTCTTGCCGTTTTTGGCCTGGTAGTCCTTGATCGCCGCCTTGATCGCGTCCTCGGCGAGCACGCTGCAGTGAATCTTGACCGGCGGCAGGCTCAGTTCCTCGACGATGGCGGTGTTCTTGATCTGTCCGGCTTGGTCGACGGTTTTGCCCTTGAGCCACTCGGTGGCGAGGCTGCTGGACGCGATGGCCGAGCCGCAGCCGAATGTTTTGAACTTGGCGTCTTCGATCACGCCCGTCTCGTCGTTGACCTGGATCTGCAGCTTCATCACGTCGCCGCATTCGGGCGCGCCGACGATGCCGGTGCCCACGCGGGTGGATTGCTTGTCGAGCGTCCCGACGTTGCGCGGGTTTTCGTAATGGTCGATGACTTTTTCCGAATAAGCCATGGTGTCGCTCCTTACTGCATAAGTACGTTCAGCCGGCGCGGCTGTTCGCGGGTTTCAATGGTGGGCCCATTCGACCTTCGACAGATCGATGCCTTCCTGGTGCATTTCGTACAGCGGGCTCATCTTCCGCAGATGTTCCACGCCCTTGACAATCTTGTTGACGGTGTAGTCGATGTCCTCTTCGGTGGTGATGCGGCCAAGCCCGAAGCGGATCGAGCTGTGGGCCAGTTCATCGCCGACGCCGAGGTTCTTCAGCACGTAGCTGGGTTCGAGGCTGGCGCTGGTGCAGGCTGAACCGCTGCTGACGGCCACTTCGTTCATGCTCATCAGCAGGCTCTCGCCTTCGACCCAGGCGAAACTCATGTTCGACGTATGGGGCAGGCGTTTTTCCTTGTGGCCGTTGATCGCCACGCCGTCGAGCCGTTCGGTGATCTGGCTTTCCAGCCGATCGCGCAGGGTCTTCAGCCGCGCCGACTCGGCTTCCATTTCCCGGTGGCACAGTTCACAGGCCTGGCCGAACCCGACGATCCCGGTCACGTTCAGCGTGCCCGAGCGCATGCCGCGTTCATGTCCGCCGCCGTCGATGATCGGTTCGAGGCGGATGCGCGGCCGGCGCCGCCGCACGTAAAGCGCCCCCACCCCTTTCGGGCCGTAAATCTTGTGCCCCGACCAGCTCATCAGGTCGATGCCCGCTTCGTTCACGTCCGTGGGCATCTTGCCGACCCATTGGGTGGCGTCGGTGTGGAAGACGATGTTCTTCTCTTTGCACAGCGCGCCGATTTCGGGCACGGGGTTGACCGTGCCGATCTCGTTGTTGGCCCACATGATGGTCACGAGGATGGTGTCCGGGCGGAGGGCGTCGGCGACCTGCTCGACGGTGTGCACGCCGTCGGCCGGCGGTTCGAGGAACGTCACGGCGAAGCCTTCCATCTGCAGCCGCTTGCACGGATCGAGCACGGCCTTGTGTTCGATGGCGCTGGTGATGATGTGGCCTTTCGATTCACCGTCCTCTTTGGCGTACATCCGGGCGGCGCCCTTGATGGCCAGGTTGTTCGATTCGGTGGCGCCGCTGGTCCAGATGATTTCCTTAGGCTTGGCGCCGACGAGGGCGGCGGCCTGTTCGCGCGCGGTGTCCACCGCGGCTTCGGCGTCCCAGCCGAACGGGTGATTGCGGCTGGCCGCGTTGCCGAACTTGTCGGTGAAGTAGGGCAGCATCGCTTCGACCACGCGCGGATCGGCCGGCGTGGTGGCGTTGTGGTCGAGATAGATCGGCAGTTTCACCGTCATCGTGATTCGTGCTCCATACTGAAAATGCGTTCGGCCTCAATCGGCGCTGGTCGTGGCGGTCATCGCCGCGTCCACTTGGCCTTCGATCATGTCCCGCAGGTTCACCTGACGGAGCATCTCGATGATCTTACCGTGCAGGCGCTGCATCGAGGCGCTCATCGGGCAGGCGCCGGCCATGCGGCAGCTTCGGTCGCCGGTCGCCAGGCCGAACTGATCGCCGCAGCAGGGCGTCAGTTCCGGCGCGCCTTCGACCGCTTCGACGACCTGCATGATGCTGACCTGCTCGGGCAAGTCGGCGAGGAAATACCCGCCGCGCGCCCCGCGGGTCGAGCCGATGATCCGCGCCCGCTGCAAGTCCTTGAGCAGATTCATCAGCAACGGCAGGGGCAGGCCGTGGTCGCCGGCGATCTGCCGGGCGCTCATCGGTCCGCCGCCGGCTTCGGATTGCTCGGCCAGCCGCGCCAAGGCAACCAGCGCGTAATCCACTTTGCGTGTAAAACTCAACACAACGCACGGCCTCCAGAAAAGCGCCGGTCAACGAATTCAATCTGCGACTTACACGCAGAATCGACCTATTAATAGCACCCGTTTAGTGCGGTATCAAGGGGTTTGCGAACTTTTTGCTAAATCAGGATGAATTAAACACCTGCAACCGCGCCTGGCGAGGCGGTAAAGCCATGGGGGATTCTGAAAAAACCTTTTTCTCCACCCGCCGACTGCCCCGCGGACGGAGCCTTCGGCGGCTTGCGGTGAGGTTGTTCAGGGCCCCGAGGGTCGGATAGGTGGGGGCCGGTTTCCATCGCACCGATCGGCCGGACCGGTACAATGGCCGCATGGCCCTGCTCATTCGCCGATCCAGCCACGAGCCGCGCATCGAGCTGATGCCGCTGCTCGACGTGATCTTTCTGCTGCTGACGTTTTTTATCTACAGCCAGGTCATCATGGTGCGCGCCCACGTGCTGCCGATCAAACTGCCGATGCTGACCACCGGCCAGCCCGCCGAGGTCCGTCGGATCGTCGGCATCACCGTCAACGAAGCCGGCCACGTGTTCTACAATCAGCAGCGCGTGCCCCTGGCGGCGCTGCAGCAGCAACTGGCCGACCTGGCCGGCGAGGCCGATCCGCCGGCGGTGTTCCTGGCCATCGAAGACAAAGCCGGCTCGGTGGATCGCGGTCCGCTGATGGTGCGCCTGATGGAGATGATCCGCGCCGCGGGCATCGAGCAGTTCTCCATTGTCGGAAGCCCCCGGCCGGATGCTGCGGGGCTTGAGGACTGACCGCTGGCCGAACGCGGCATGTGTGATGCGTGATCGCTCGACCATTCTGCCGCTCGCGTTGGGCTTTGTCCTGGCGGTGGGGCTGCACGTGCTGGCGGCGCCGGGTCTGCTGAGTTGGCTGGACCCCGACCAGATGGGTCGGATCATGCGGGTGGAGCCGGCCGATCCGCGATCGGACCCCCCGCTCGAGCCGAAGCGCCCGATGCCGGGGCAGGCGGATCCCGGCACGTCGACGGTGAATCTGCTGAGCCACGAAGACTACCGCAAGCTGATCGCACGGGACGAAGCGCCGTTCGATCAGCCCACCACGCAACGACAGGTCGAGCCCGCCCCTTCGACCGAGCGCACGCCTCTGGACCCCACGCCGCCGGACGTGGACCTGGCGGAGGCCGATCCCTCTCCGCCCGCGCCGCCGCCGTCCCCCGCCGCGCCGACCGCTTCGGTGTTGCCGCCGATGCCCACCGGTGCGCCGGCCGGTTCGCCGCTGGTCACGGAGGTGCCGTCGCCCAGGCCGGATCTGATCGAAGCCCCCCGCGCGCCCGAACCGCAGCCGGCCGCCGCCGTCGCCACCGCCCGGCCGAATCCCCAACCTGCCGAGCGCCCCCGTGAGCCGGCGCCCCCGGCGCCTGCCCCCGCCGCGGCCGACGAAGCCAGACCCACCGTGGCCCCCCGCGCCCGAAGCGAATCGCCCCCCGCCGCCCGCGTGGTCGGGCTGAACGTCCAGCCGGGCGAAGTGGTCAGCCGTCGCGGCTATAAGATCAACACCATCGCCCCGCGCTTCGGCATCGTCGCCCTGCGCACCACCCGCCCGAAAGACCCGATCGTCACCATCGTGTTCGACGCCAACGGCGAAGTGGCCGAAGCGGTGATGACCCGTTCGAGCGGTTACCCCAACGTCGACAGCCCGATTCTCAACGCCATCTACAAGTGGACCGCCGAAGGCGAAAATCTCCCCCCGCAACTGGTACTGGAAGAGGTGAACATCATTCTCGGCGTCGAGCAGCGGTGAAGTTCCGGCCGGGCCGATAAACAGCGAACGGCCATTGACCGACCCGGGAGCAGACGACTCGATTCAGTCGCCGACCCGGCCAGGCGCGACCCGATGCTCGCCCGGATTCCAATCTCCCACGACGACTTTCACGCGGTACAGCGATTGGCCCGCGGTGATGTACAGCCCATCGCCGACCAGCGTGCAGTTGGTCGGCTTTTCGGGAACCCTGATCACCTCGACGCGCTCGCCGTTCGCCTCGTACACCCCCACGCCCATGGGCAGGGCGACATACAACCGGCCGGTGCGGTCGACGCCCATGCCGTCCGGCCCGCCCATGCCCAAACGCAGCGAACCGATCAGCGTCTTGCCCGGTCCCAGTTCGCCAGGCTCGATCACCCGGTATGCCACGATCGCCGGCGCGCCCCAGTCCGCCACGTACAGCGTCTTGCCGTCCGGCGACAGCGCGATGCCGTTCGGTTTCTTCAGATCGTCGATCAGCCGCGTCAGCTTGCCGTCGGCCGAGTGATAGTAAACGCCTTCGATCCGCATCTCCAAGTCGTCCCGCCGGCCGTAGCGCGGGTCGGTGAAGTACACGCCGCCGGCCGAATCGATGGTCAGATCGTTCGGGCTGTTCAAGCGTCTGCCGTCGTAGCGATCGACCAGCGACGTGGCGCGGCCGGTCGCGATGTTGAACCCCACCAGATCGCGCCCGCCGTGGCGACAGGCGAGCAGCCGACCTTGGGCGTCGAACATCAGCCCGTTGGCGTGGCCGGATTGGTCGGTGAACACGCCGGCTTTGCCCGTGGCCGGGTCGTAGGTGGCGATGGTATTGTTGGGAATGTCCGAGAAGTAGATCAGTCCGTCCGGCCCGGCGACCGGGCCTTCGGTGAAGCGGTAACCGGTGGCGATGCGCTCGACTTCGCCCGCTTCCCCGGGCGGTTCGGCGGCGGCGCACGCGGCGGCGAGCAGAATCGACGCGACGCACGAAAGGCGATGGGGATGGCAATTCATGTGGTGAAGCCTCCGGGCCGGACCATAGAATGGTGCACGTCATTATCCGCCGCTTCGGGGTTTGTCGCAATGAATTCGGAAGGTTTTGATCGCCGATCGTTTCTCGGTTCGCTGGCCGCGGCCACGGCGGGGTTGCTGGTGGCGCGCTCGTTCGGCGGCGATG
This sequence comes from uncultured Planctomycetaceae bacterium, assembly GCA_964395825.1. Lineage (GTDB taxonomy): Bacteria > Planctomycetota > Phycisphaerae > Phycisphaerales > Zrk34 > JANQFT01. The sequence continues at coordinate 20,432 of CAYNCM010000035.1, read as the reverse complement.
AAGGCCGCCCGCGCGGCCACGCCGACCGCTTCGGACCCCTGCTGCCGATGCGCCGGCTCGGGCGATCGGGCGAGAAGGTAACCATGCTCGGCGTGGGCGGATCGCACCTGTCCGATGCGATGAGCGAAGACGAGGCGCGGCGATGCGTGGACGTGATGCTCGAGCGCGGCATCCGATTCGTCGACTCGGCCGAGAGCTACGGCTCCCACGGGCGCAGCGAGAAGCGCATCGGCAAACTCATCGCCGCACGGTATCGCGAGTCGATGTTCCTCATGACCAAGACCCGCGCATTCGACGGCAAGACCGCCCGCCACCATCTCGACCAGTCGCTGAAGCGCATGAACTGCGATTACCTGGACCTGTGGCAGATTCACGATCTGGCCGGGCCGGCTGACGTGGATCGGCGGATCGACGCGGGCGTGGTCGATGTGCTGCTCGAAGCGCGGCAGGCCAAGAAAGTGCGCTACATCGGTTTCACCGGGCACTGCTCGCCCGAGGCGCATCTGCGGATGTTCGAGCAGCTCGAACAGCGCGGCGTGGCCTTCGACGCCTGCCAGATGCCGATCAACGTGGTCGAACCGTCGCACGAGCGCAGCAGCTTCGTGCGGCAGGTGGTGCCCGTGGCGATCGAGCGTGGCTACGGCGTGCTGGCGATGAAGACGCTGGCGTATGGCCGGCTGCTCGGCCGGCGCCTGGGCTGGGGCCGCATGCGCCGCGTGCCTCCGCCGACCCTCGTGCCGGGGCGCCTCAGCCTCGCCGAAGCGCTGGGATTCGTCTGGTCGCTGCCGGTCAGCGTGCTGATCAGCGGCATGTCCAGCGCCGACGAGATGCGGCAGAACTGCGACGTCGCCGCACGGTTTACGCAACTGGACGAAGCGGCGCGGAAGAAGATCATCGACACCGCCGCGGCGTTCGCCGGCGATGCGGTGGAATTCTACAAGGCGGTGTAACCCGGGATTCGGGGCCGGCGATCGGTGGCCTGACGCCCGGCGCGGCCATAGGATGCCCCATGGTGGTAAGACTGAGCAAACGGGACGCGGTGATCGCAGTGGACTTGCAGAAGGATTTCTGCCCTGGCGGTTCGCTGGCCGTGGCCGAAGCGCCGCGGGTGATCGAGGTGATGAACCGTTGGATCGACGCGGCCGTGGACGCCGATGCGGCGGTGGTGCTGTCGCGCGACTGGCATCCGCCGGGTCACTGCTCGTTCCGGCAGCAGGGTGGGCCTTGGCCGGTGCATTGCCTCAAAGGGACCGCCGGCGCCGAGTTTCATGACAAGGTGCACGTGCCCGACCGCGCCATCATCTGGAACAAGGCCATCCACGTCGACCGCGAATGTTACAGCGATTTCGGTGAAGGCCATCTCGCCGAACTGCTGCGCGACAAGGGCGTCGAACGGCTCTGGATCGGCGGATTGACCACCGAGTATTGTGTCCGGGCCACCGTGCTCGATGCTCGTGCGTTGGGCTTCGAGACTCATGTCATTGTCCCCGGTATCCGCTCGGTTGACGTGAACGAGGGCGACGGCGACCGCGCGATCGAGCAGATGGGCGACGCCGGCGCAATCCTCGAAGGCGCCGCTTCCCCATGAACCGCACCTCCATCACGCCCTGCGCCGATGGCCTGCTGACCGACCTGTACCAACTGACCATGGCCCAGGCCTACGTCGGCCAACGCATGACCGCGCCGGCCGTGTTCGAGCTGCTGTTCCGCGATCTGCCCGACAATCGCAACTACCTGCTGACCGCCGGCCTGCATGACGCCCTGGCCTTCCTGCGCGACGTGCGTTTCGACGACCAGGCGATCGACTACCTCCGCCGCGACGGCCGGTTCACGGATGATTTCCTCGACTACCTGCGCCGGTTCCGTTTCACCGGCGATGTGTTCGCCCTGCGCGAAGGGACGCTCAGCTTCGGCGATGAAGTCGTTTTCCAGGTGATCGCCCCGTTGCCCGAGGCGCAGCTTGTCGAAACCTTCTGCCTCAACGCCGTGCACTGCCAGACGCTGCTGGCGACCAAGGCGGCGCGGGTCGCGCAGGCGGCCGGGGACAAGATGGTGGTCGACTTCGGGATGCGCCGCACGCACGGCATCGCCGCCGCCGCCGCCCGTTGCGGACACATCGCCGGGCTCGCCGGGACGTCCAACGTCGACGCCGGCCGCCGCTTGGGCATTCCGATCTTCGGCACGATGGCCCACAGTTACATCGAAGCCCACGATCGCGAGGCCGACGCCTTCGCCGCCTTCGTCCGGCGCTATCCCCACACCACGCTGCTGATCGACACCTACGATGAACGGCGGGCGGTGCGAACCATCGCCGAGCTGGCCGAGCGCGACGCTTCGTTCGGCATCCGCGCGGTACGCATCGATTCGGGCGACCTGGGCGAAATCGCCAAACAGGTTCGCCGCGAACTCGACGAAGCCGGCCTCGACGACGTGCAGATCTTCGCCAGCGGCGGGCTGGATGAGTATCGCATCGGCGAACTGCTTGGCGCCGAGGCGCCGATCGACGGGTTCGGGGTGGGTACGAAAATGGGCGTGTCTTTCGACCAGCCGCAACTCGACTGCGCCTACAAGCTGGTCGAGTACGCCGGCCGACCCCGCATGAAGCTGTCGCGCGGCAAGTGGCTCGTGCCCGGCCGCAAACAGGTCTTCCGCCGCACGCAAGGCGAGCGGTTCGCCGGCGACATCATCGGCGTCCACGATGAACCGCTCGCCGGCCAGCCGCTGCTCCGCCCGGTGATGCGGGGCGGTGAGATACTCGACGATGCGATCGAACCGCTCGATGACCTCCGGCGCCGGGCCGCCGATCAACTGGCCCATCTCGACCCGTCCCTGCGCCGGATCGCCAAGGCCGACCGACCGTATCCCGTCGCCCTCAGCGACCGCCTGGCGAAGCGGCGCGATGCGCGGGCCGCTGAACTGCGCGGAGAATAATCCTATGCAATTAAGATGGTTACCGTAATCCATGTGATTCTGGCCGCCTGTTGACCCAACGTCTCGAACCGCGCCTATGATTTCCACGTACCTGCACAGTGATTGCAACACGCCGCAAACCGGTGCTCCCGACATGATGCGGATGATCGCGACAATCCTGGCGGCGGCGGTAGGGCTGGCGTTGGCCGATCGTGCCTTCGCCGCGCCGCCCGATGCGCCCGATGCCGATTCGCTCGTCCGCGCCGAGTTGCTCGCCGATCGTGCCGCCATCGCGCCGGGGACCACGTTCACACTCGGCCTGCGCCTGAAAATCAAACCGCACTGGCACGTCTACTGGCTCAACCCCGGCGCCGCCGGCATCCCCACCGAAGTCGACTGGCGACTGCCCGGGGGGTTCTCGGCCGCCGACCTCCGCTGGCCCATTCCCAGACGCTTCGACGAGCCTGGCGGGTTGACCGGTTACGGCTATGCCGACGAAGTCCTGCTCGCCACCCGCATCACCGCGCCCGCCAACCTCGCGCCCGGCCAGACCGTCACGCTCGGCGTCGACAGCGCGTGGCTGGTTTGCGAAAAGCTCTGCGTGCCCGGTGAAGCCCAACTCGAAATCACACTGCCCGTCGCCGAGACCGCCAGGCCCGCCAACGAGAAGCTGTTCGACCGCTTTGCCGCGCGGTGGCCGGCGAACCTTGATGACGTGGATCAGCCCCGTTTGACCCGTGTTCGCACGGCGCTGCCCGATCCCGGCGAACCGGCGTGGATGGGTCTGGCCGTGCGGTGGAATGATCCGCCGCGCGACGTCGACTTCTTCCCCGCGCCGCCGGCGTCGCTGGATGTGACCCGCGTCACCGCCCGCACGTTCGGCGACACCACCCGCGTGCAGTTCCAGGCCCGGCGCCTCGGCGCCGCGGCGCCCGACACGCTCGCCGGGTTGCTGGTCTACACCGATCCATCCGATCGTCGGCGGGCCGTGTGGATCGACCTGCCATTGAAACCCGACCTTGAAACCGCAAACACCCAACGTTAACCAAGGAGATTTCACATGTTCAGAACGATGGTTCAGACAGCGCTCGCCCTGGTGGTGGTCGCCGCGTTCAGCGCGCCGCTCTACGCCGGGGGGAAGGATCACGTCCATCACGCCGAGGTGGGCAAGCCCGCGCCGCTGTTCGCCCTGACCGATCACGAAGGCGGAACCGTCGATATCGCCGACTTCATCAAGGACGAGAAGATCGTCGTGCTCGAGTGGTTCAACCCCGACTGCCCGTTCGTGGTCAAGCATCACAAGAAGCTGAGTACCATGCGCGACCTGGCCGCCCGGTATCACGACAAGGATGTGGTCTGGCTGGCGGTGAACAGCTCCCACTACGCCGACCGCAAGTACAACGCCAAGTGGGCCAAGCAGTGGAACATCGACTACCCGATTCTCAACGATCAGTCGGGCGAGGTCGGCCGGATGTACCGCGCCGCGACCACGCCGCACATGTACGTCATCGATACCAGGGGCAAACTGGTCTACGCCGGTGCGATCGACAACAACCGTTCGCCCCGTCCGGCGTCGAACCCCGATGAGGTGGTCAACTACGTCGCCCAAGCCCTCGGCGCCCTGCTGAACGGCGAAGACATCGCCGTCAGCGAGACGAAGCCGTACGGCTGCAGCGTCAAGTATTCCAAGCGCGCCGCCGCGGCGAGCCGCGACGCCAACACCGTCGCCCGCGCTCCGTGCGGCGACTGCCCGTGAACCGGACGAGGCCGTGCGCCTGATCGTCGCACGCGCGACCATATCCCACGCCCGCGATACCACCGTGCGCTGCCTCGGCATCCACAACCATGATCATCTGCAGATCGTCCAAGACATTCTGCGCCCAAGCGCGTAACGGTTTTCATTCGACCTTTGCGGTTTCATGTCACCTGGCGCGACCAGTAGTACCACAAAGCTGCGACTTCGCGGGCGAGCAGGTAAGGCGTTTGACTGAGCGCGTAGCGCTGCTCGGCGGGGACGGTGAACACCTCCACGCCGTGGAACTGATAGGTCATCTTCACGCGGGGCAGGTGGTAGAAATGGCTGACCGCCAGAACGCTTTGCACACCAAGCTGATCGAACATCGCGGCGGTATTGACGCAGGTCGCCCGGGTGTTCACGCCGGCGCGGTCACATCTGATCGCCTCGGCGGGCACGCCCAGTGAGATCGCCAGCGAGCGCATGGCGTCGGTTTCGTGCACCGGCCCGTCGCCCGGTCCGCCGGACATGATGACGTGGTCGACCCGTTGCTCATGATAGAGTCGGCAGGCTGTGCGCACGCGATCGGCCAGTGCGGTGCTGCATCGGCCGTCGGCATAGGCCCGCGCGCCGAAGACCACCACCGCGTCGGCCGGCCGGCGATAGTCCGTTTGCCCGAAACACCACATTTGCCCCAGCGCGAACAGCCCGATGCACCCGATGGCCGTCGCGCCGGCCGACAACGCGCTGCGCCACGGCCTTCGGCGGGCAGCCGGCCGGTTGACGGCGACCTCGCGGCAGATCACCGCCAGCATTCCCGCAACCACCAGGCTCATCGGAAATCCCGCACGGCTGGTCAGTTCGCCCGCACCGACCAGTCGGCCGTACACCAGGGCATTGACGCTCGCGGTCGCGATGAGCAGCAGGAGCACGGCCAGCGTCGCCCGCCGGCGCGCCGCGCTGCAGGCCGGGCTCACGGTCCAGGCGCTCAATACCGCCGCCGCTGAGACCAGCACCAGCCACGAAGCGGTCGGTCCGAGCGTGCGCAGATCGATCCACCAGAGATTCGGATCAAACGCACCGACCGACCGCGCCGCGGCCGGGAGGTTCAACGTGATGTAGAACGCCAGGCAACCGGCAAGCGTGCGGCAGACGATGCGCATGTCGAAGTCCCTTTCGACGATCCGCGGGCGCACCGATTGTAATCGACCGTTCATGCGAAAGCGGAGCAGAAGGTGAAAGGCTGACCCGCCGGCTGGGGGCCTATTCGCCGCCGGCGGGGGGTGGGGGGGCCTGGTGGCCGAGTTTGGCGTCGAGGGCGAGGAGGGCAGCGCCCTTGTCCCCGCCGATTTTGAGCAGGTCGAGAATTTCGTTGAGGTTGGCTTCCTCTTCGACCTGTTCGTCGATGAACCATTGCATGAGGATCTGGGTGGGATAGTGCTTGGCCTTGAGGGCGGCTTCGTAGAGTTTGTTGATGTGGGCGGTGTTGTCCCGTTCAAGTTTCAGGGCCTTGTTGAACACATCGGTGATGCCGGTGAACTTCTCGTTGGGCTTTTTGATGGCGGCGAGGCTGACGTTTCCGCCGCAGTTGATGATGTGCTCGTAGAGGCGCATGGCGTGGTCGTGCTCTTCGGCGCTTTGTCGTTTCATCCAGCCGGCCATGCCCTTGAGGCTGGCCGCGTCGAAGTGGGCGGCCATGGCGAGGTAGTGATACGAAGCGGTCAGCTCGTAATTAATCTGGCTGTTCAGTGCGTCCTGCAAGGTCTTGCTGAGCATGGTGATCCCTTTTTCGGTTCGGTGCTTTTGCGAAACGGGCCATTGTAGGCGTCGGGGGCAGGGGGAATGAAGTGCGAAGGGGTCTCATTTGCGCCGAGCGCGGTAGAGTCGGATGATGGTGATGAGGCGCCAGGCGAGGGCGGGAAGGGACAAACCGGCGAGAACCGGCGCGACAAGGCGCCATCCGCCGCGTTCGCCGAGCCATCGGCCGAGTTGAACGAACGATGACGGTTCGCCATCGCCACCGGCCGCCATGCCGTAGGCCGGCACGTACACCGCAAGGATAAGCAGGCCGATCCACGCCATCGCGCACCCGCCGAGCAACAGGGCGGAGAGGAGGCTGTGGCGGCGCAGGCCCGATCGGCCGTGCAGGTCGTTGCATGCGTCCAAGATCGAACCGCCGGTGGCCATGGGGGTATTGTATGTTGGTTTGGGTGCGAGGCGCAGGGGATCGTTTCCTCATCGCGCTGGCCTTCGTCGGGCGGCCAAACAGCCTCGGGCGCAGGGGGTTCGCCAAGGGTTGAGCCGATCGTTACAGTATCCGCATTCGTTGGATGTGGAGCTGGGCATGACCTGGTGGCAGGCGATCATTCTGGGCATCGTGGAGGGGGTGACGGAGTATCTGCCGGTCAGTTCGACCGGTCACCTGATCCTGGCCCAGCGTGCGATGGGCATCGCGAATTCGGACGCGGCCAATGCGTATGCGATCTGCATTCAGGGCGGGGCGATCCTGGCGGTGCTGACGCTTTACGCGGGCCGCGCGAAGCAGATGGCGTTGGGGGTGGCGGGGCGCAACGCGGCGGGTCGGCGGCTGGCGGGGGCGCTGTTCGTGGCGCTGTTGCCGCTGGTGGTGATCGTGTTCCTGGAAAAGGCGGTCAAGGCGCATCTGTTCGGTTTGTGGCCCGTGACGGCGGCGTGGTTTGTGGGGGGCGCGGCGATTCTGGCGGTGGCGTGGTGGCGCCAGGCGCGCGGCCGGGCGCCGCGCGAGGGGCTGACGCTGGAGCAGTTGACCTGGCGCATGGCGCTGGTGATCGGGGCGGCGCAGTGCGTGGCGGTCTGGCCCGGCGTGTCGCGGAGCCTGGTGACGATCGTGGCGGGGGTGCTGGTGGGATTGAGTCTGCCGGCGGCGGTGGAGTTCAGTTTCCTGCTGGGCGTGGTGACGCTGGGCGGGGCGACGGTGAAGGATTTCATCGAGTACCGCCACGAGATGCTCGCCGAGTATTCGCCGCTGACCATGGCGATCGGGTTCGTCTTCGCGTTCATCGCGGCGGTGGCGGCGGTGAAGTGGATGGTGGCGTACCTGAACCGGCACGGACTGGCGCTATTCGGTTACTACCGCATCGCGATCGCGGTGACCACGGCGGTGTTGATCTGGTTGGGGGTGTTGTCCGTTCATTGACACGTTGACGAATGAACGAGTCCGTCAACGATTCACGCGGTGATCTTGAGCAGCGTCTGCGGTGATTCGTTCTGCCCGGTGCGGCAGCTCAGCAGGGCGGTGCGGCAGACGGCGATGACGTGGCGGCGGTCGACGGGTTCGGGGCCGTGCTGGTGATCGATCATCCATCGCCACTGCCGGGCGATCAGCTCGGCCGGATCGACGGGCTGGTCGTCGGCGAGGGGTTGGTCGGCTTCGTCGGTGTCGTCGGTGACCAGGCGATAACCGCGGTCGTCGAGGATGAGCTGGCCGTGGCTTGCGACGATCTGGAGTCGTCGGTTCCAGGCGCGGGCGGCGTCGGACACGTGCAGCGTGGCGGCGGCGCCGGGATATCGCAGGTGCGCGCTCAGGCAGCCGGCCAGCGGTCGCAGGTCGTCGGGCGTGTCGGCCAGCGGCCCGATGAGCGAAGCGTCGACCGCATCGGGCAGCCCGAGCAGACTGACCAACAGTTCGACGACATCGAACAGCCGCGCGAACAGGGAACCGTCATCGGCGGGAGCGACGGCGGCGGCGCTGACCGATCGGATCGGTCCGAGCGTCTGCTGGGGATCGGCGGCGGCGAGGTAGGCCGGGCCCAGGCGGAACATGGGCACGTGCACGAGCCGGCCGGGCGGGGCCTTGCCCTTTTGCCAACCGAGGGCCTGGTCGACGCGATCGGCCAGCGGTTCGAGGGTCAACACGTCGGTCGACTGGTTGAGCACCCAAAGCACCTCGTCAGCGCCGAGGGAACCGGCCGACCCGAGCAGCAGGAACTTCGCCGGGCGATCGACGAGCATTTTCCGCAGGTCGTCGGCGGGCGCGGCGCCGAGGGAATCGGCCAGGTCATCCACGTCGCTGCGCCGGGGCGACCCGATGGCCAGCACGTTCACATCGCCGAGCCGACCGAGCACGCGCTCGATCAGCGGCAGGCGGGCGGTGTCGGTCCAGACGAGCGCTTCGTACTGTTGGTCAGCGGGGGGCATGAAACGATCAGGTTAGCCGCGCCGCAGAGGCGGGTAAAGGCGAAGCGGGCGGGCAAGGGGTCATTCGTCCGGCGCGCCGAGCGCGATCATGTGTTCGGCGACTTGTCGCAGCACGGCCGGGTCGAGTTGGAACGCGGGCATGGGTTGCATGTCGGGTCTTTTTCGGCCGGGGTTGCGGGTCCAGGTGACGATGCCCTGTGGGTTGTCGCGGTAAAGCGAAGCGATTTCCCGCAGGCTCGGGCCGATGAGCACGCGGTCGGTGGCGTGGCAGGCGCTGCAGGTGTTGTTGAAGAGGGTCGGGCCGACAGGACCGGCGTCCAGGAGGCGCTGACGATTGTCCCGGCGGAGTCGGGCGAAGCGGGCTTCGTGCTCCCATCGGGCGGTGCGGTCGGCGACCCGGCGTTTGTGTTCGGCCAAAGCGCCTTCGCGGTACAGGTGGCGGCCGGTCGCCATGCAGACGACCGTGGCCACGAGCAGCACGACCACCCACCGCAGCCGGCGGCCGATCCGCTGATCTTCGGCGCCGATCTCCGATGCCATGACCAGCAGCGCCGCGATGCCGATCGCCGCGCCGGTGAAGATGACGAGGGTCACGGCGAGGGTGACGCCTTCCGGCGGCAGCGTGAAATAGACCAGCGGACCGATGGCCATCTGCCCGGCGGTGGGGATGAGCGCGATGAAGTAGAACTTCCGCTTGAGTTGGGCGGGGGTGAAGTGAGCGGCGAGTTCGGCGGCGAGGCGTTGCCGCCCGAACCACCACACGCCGAACAGACCGATCAGGGCCAGCGAAGCGAAGAGGAAATGGGCGTAGCGCGGCAGGACGTTATCGAGCATCACCGCATCGAACAAGCCGGCCACGTCGCGCCAGTGCCGGGGAAACAGCATCAGGTTGATGTTGGCCAGGAAGATGAACGGGATGAAGTAGAACAGTGCGGCGGCGGGGAGGAGGATGGCCAGGTGCACGGCCTTGCGCCCGGCGAGGCGGTCCCAGGTGTACTTGTGCAGGTACGTCAGCAGGAAAGCGATGATGACCAGCGGCACAACGCTGATCCACGCCCGGCCGGTGATCGCGTTGGCGGTGTAGAACCAGAGGGTGTACAGCACGTTGATCGACAGGAGCGGCCCCACGCCGAGCACCACGGCCAGCGACTTGTTCACGGTGACCGTGGCGGCGATCGAACGGGCGAGTCGATCGTAACCGGGTCGCTTGAGGCCCATGAACTCGAACGCCAGCGTCAGCGTCACCCCGCCGAGCATCAGGTTCACGAACAGGATGTGCACGAGGAACGAGACGATCAACACGAACTCGATCACCCCTTCGGCCGCGGGCAGGTCGAGGGGAATGTCGCGCGGCACGGGCAGGGCGGCCGGGTCGGCGGCGGCGAGCAGGCGAATCATGGCGCGGCCTCCTGCGATGAAACCGCCAGGCCCCGCCCCGAAGGCGGAGCGGCTTGCAGAGACGTCAACCATTCGGCCAGGGCGGCGCGCTCGTCATCATGGCCGGCAAACGGCGGCATGAACGGCCTCGCATGGTGCATGCCCCGGAGGTATGCGGCGATGGTATCGGCATCCCACGGCTGATCGGGGCCGTACATCCGTTCCAGCCGGCGGCGAACGCTGAACGCCCCGTCGACGCTGTGACATCTCGTGCAGGCGAGCATGAATACCTGTTCGCCGGCATGGGCAGGCTTGCCGTCGACGCCGACGCGATCGGCATACACCGCCGACGCCAGCAGGCCTCGCTCACGGTAAAGCGGGTAATCGTCCACGCGCAGGCCGTTGGCGTACATGTAACGGTGGATCACGTAGGGTTTGCGGATGAACTCGCGCACCCGCTCGAAATAGCCGAGCAGCACCGCCGCCAGCACGATCGGCACGACCAGCACCACCGCCGGCAGCCGCCGCGGCTTCAGCGCCCCCCACCCCCCCACCAGCGCGATCGCCCCCACCGACGCCGCCAGCGCCCACAGCACCGCCCGATGCCAGTCGGCGAAGTCCTGCGTCGTCAGTGCCACCGGCAGGTTGCCCGCCATCGCCCCGGGGATCTCGTGCCAGTACAGCCAGCCTCCCACCGCCAGCCACGCCAGCCAGTAAACCACCCACAGCGACGTCAGCCGCACCGCCCGCCAACGCACCGGATCGTCGCGCTTCATGAACACCGGAATCAACGCACCCACCACCAGCCCCGCGCCCATCAGCGCCAACGGTGTGCGGAACAGCAACTGCGGCAGGTACAGCGGATTCAGAAAACCGTTGAAGAACTCCGGCGCTTCGGGCCAGCGACCGGAATCCATCATGAACCCCAGAATGCCCACGATGATCGCCATGGTCAGCCAACTGAACACCGTCAGGAACACCCCCAGGCCGATGTGCAGCCCCTTCGGCCTCACGCGCCACACGCCCAGCCACCCCAGATGAATCGCGAACGGTTCGCTGCGCCCGGTCCAGCGCTTCCACGTCAGGAAGTACGCCATGATGAGCACCACCTCGCCCACGAAAATGATCCACTCGACAAACCAGCCCCAGAAGAACACGCGGATCAGGCTGCCGATCGCGTCGGGATTGACCAGCGACGTGCTGAACCAGATGCCCACGCCCGTCATCGCCCCGACCGTGGTGGTGATGATGAAGACCACGAACAGCACCTTGCGGGCCAGTTCATCCCACGCGCGATCGCCCGTCTTCCAGCCCCACCATTCCAGCAGTGTGATCAGCGGCGCGATGCCCACCGCCAGCGGATGATTGATCAGCACGTGCGTGACCGCGATGATCGCGATGAGCACCGGATTGCCCAGGCTGTCCAGGTGAAAGAGCGGATAGTTCATTCGGTCTGAAGTCTAAGGGTCTGAAGGTCTTCTGCCTCCCATGATACCGTCCAACGCCCTGTCGCGCCGGCCCCGGATCCGCCCTTGGGTGTTCCGCCTTTCGCCTTCGGTCGGTATACTGGCCCATGCGTGTGGCCGCGACGGCCGCGGTCCTGTGCCGGCTTGCCGATGCGGGATCGAGGAAAGTCCGAACACGGCAGGGCACGGTGACGGGTAACGCCCGCCCGGCGCTTCGGCGACGAAGCGTCGAGGGAAAGTGCCACAGAAAACAGACCGCCGGAGGAGTCTTGAGTGGTGAGTTTTGAGTGCCGGCCGTTCACCTCACCCCTCAGGACTCCTCCGGTAAGGGTGAAAAGGTGCGGTAAGAGCGCACCGCCCGACGGGTGACCGCCGGGGCACGGCAAACCCCACCGCGTGCAAGGCCAAATAAGCAGCGAGGGTCGGCCCGGCCCGTTCGAGCTGCGGGTAGGCTGCTCGAGCCCGTCGGCAACGGCGGGCCCAGATGAATGGTCGTCTTCAAACAGAATTCGGCTTACGAGCCACACGCCTGTCAGCGATCGCGCCCCGACGCGGTCGCTGATTTCATTGCCTCGCCACCCAGGCTCACGCGCCATCGCGCTGTTCGCCCTAACCCTCGATCACCTTCAGCGCCAGCAGATCCTGCACGTCGATCATGCCGACCGGCCTGCCCTCGCCGTCGACCACGGGAATTTCGTCGAGGCGCATCTCGCGGACGAGCTGCACCGCGTCGCGCACCAGGTGAGCATCGGTCAGGTGCTGGGGATTCGCGGTCATCACTTGACCGATCGGCCGGCCCAGTGCGGCGGCCCCTTCGCGCACCAGTCGCCGCGCGAGGTCGGCGTCGGTGAAGATGCCCGCCAGCCGACCGGCGTCGTCCACGATCACCACCGCCCCCGGCCGCCGCCCGCCCCCGCCCGATGTTTCCCGCAGCACATCCTCGATGGTGCGGTCCGGCGAAATCAGCGGCAGGTTCTCCCCGGCCTTCAGACGCATCACGTCGACCAGCCGCATGAGCTGCCGGCCGAGGTTGCCCCCGGGGTGCGAGCGGTGGTAATCGTCGGCGGTGAACCTTCGCCGTTCGGCCACGGCCAGGGCCAGCGCATCGCCCAGGGCAAGCTGCGCGGTGGTCGACGTGGTGGGCGCCAGGTTATGCGGACAGGCTTCGGTCACGTCGCCGATGCACAGGTGGCAATCGCTGAGCTTCGCCAGGTGGCTGTCGCGGTTGCCGGTGATGCTGATGACGGTGATCCGGTCCTGGCGGACCACCGCCGCCAGGGCGAGCACTTCCTCGGTCGCCCCGCCGTGGCTGAGCAGCAGCATCACATCGCCGCGGCGCACACGTCCCACGTCGCCGTGCATCGCTTCGACCGGGTGCATGAAATGGCTGGGCGTGCCGAGCGAACTGAACGTGGCGCTGATCTTCTGGCCCACCAGGCCGCTCTTGCCGATGCCGCTGACGATCACCGCCCCCTCGGCGTCGGCGATGGCGGCCGCGGCTCGGTCGAACTGATCGTCAAGCTGATCGATCATGCGTCGCACGGCGTCGGCTTCGGTCTGCAGCACGCGCCGGGCCACGTCACGGGCGGATGGAGATGGGTTGCTCATGCCGGCGGCGATTATACCGCGATCCCCGCGCCGGGGCAGACGCTCGACCCCAGCCCTGCCGTGGCGGCGGGATTGGGATGGGCACGAGCTACGCCACCGCCGAATCGACATCATCGTGATGCGCCAGGCGCTGCCGGAGCAGACGGGCGGTGCTTTCGGCCGCGGGCAGGGAACACTCGCTGAGCACGCAGATCGACGCGATGATGCTGCCGCCTGCGTCATGAACCGGCAGGGCGATCAGATGCACGGGAATGCGGTGGCCGGCCCGGTGTTGGATGTGCAACCGTTCGTAGCGCATCTCCCCGTCGATCATCGATCGGCGGCCGGGGCAGTTGTCACCGCAGGCGACCTGCTGGCATTCGTTGATTTTCGGCGGCAGCGTCTGGCGGCACCACTGGCCGACGACGCCGGCCTTGGCAAAGCCGGTCAGCGCCGCCGCGGCCGGGTTCCAGTAGACCACCCGACAGTCGGCGTCCACCACGTATACCGCGTCCGCCAGCCCGTCGAGCAACCGACGGCTCAGCCCCTGCGACAAAATGACGGACAGTGTGTCCATCGCCGATAAGACCCCCGGAATTCCCCGCATGGACGTACAGTCGTTCCGCTCCCTTCATCGGCACCCGGGATGGGGGTTCTGAAACTGAATTGGCGACACCGCCTCAGCCGTGCCACCCAGTTGGCACGCTTGACGGTTCAGGCAGGTAAAAAGAGCGGGCGGCTGGCGTCCGTCGGGGTGTCGATCCCGCCTCAGCCGTTCGACTTGGCGAACTGGTCCATGAAGTCGGCCAACGCCTTGGCGCCTTCGAGGGGCATGGCGTTGTAGAGCGATGCCCGGCAGCCGCCGACGCTGCGGTGGCCCTTGAGGCCGTTAAGCCCCGCCTCGGCCGCCTCGGCGATGAACTTCGCTTCCAGTTGCTCGCTGGGGCATCGCCAGACGACATTCATGGGGCTGGCGACCGCGCGGTCGACCGGGCCGTGGTAGAACTCGGCGTGGCGGTCGATGGTGTCGTAGATCAGCCGGCTGCGCCGGTCGGCCATCGACTGCGCCCACGCCAGGCCGCCCTGACGTTCAAGCCACTCGAGCACCAGCCGCACCATCCAGATCTGGAAGACCGGCGGCGTGTTGAGCATGCTGTTGCCATCGACGTGCTTGTGGTAGTTCAGGTACAGCGGCATGTCGTCGGGGCAGCTTTGCAGCACGTCCTCGCGGATCAGCACCAGCGCCAGTCCCGCCGGGCCCAGGTTCTTCTGCGCCCCGGCGTAGATGATGCCGAAACGGTCCAGCGGCAGCGGCCGGCTGAAAATGTCGCTGCTCATATCCGCCACCAGGGGCACATCCACTTCCGGGAAACGCTTCCACTGCACGCCGCCGATCGTTTCGTTGCTGGTCAGGTGCAGGTAGACGCTGTCGGCGGTCACCTGGAGGCTTGCCGGGTCGGGCAGCGTCATGTAGTCGGAGTCTTTGCCGTCCCAGATGATGTTGACATCGCCCAGCAGCTTCGCGTCGCCGATGGCTTTCTTTGCCCATGCGCCGGAGTGGGTGTAGTCGGCGGTCTTGCCGCCTTTGAGCAGGTTCGCCGGGATCATGCCGAACTGCAGCGTCGCACCGCCCCCGAGAAACAGCACGCGATGCGAATCGGGCACCCCGAGAATCTTACGCACCAGCGCAATGGCCGCCTCATGCACTTGCCCCACCGTCTTCGACCGGTGCGACATCTCCACCAGGCTCATGCCGGTGTTCTGGTAATCGACGATCTGGTCCCGCACCTGCTCCAGCGCTTCGACCGGCAGCGTGCAGGGCCCCGCACTGAAATTGTGAATTCGAGCCATGATGCTTCCCGTACAGTCAGGGGTTCGGTAAGCCGGACATGATATCAGGAGAACGGGAAGTGGTTAAATGGTTGACCGGTCCCAGGGCTCAATGGAATCCACCCCGACCCCTGGACCATTCAACGACTCAACCATTCAACCCGCTACCCGTCTTCGGCGTTGGCGATCTCGCGCAGGTAATCCCACGAGTAGATGCCCGTGTTGTGCCCGTCGGAGAAGCGGATGCGGATGGCGTAATTGCCGACGAGTTCGGCGCTTTGGGCGGTTAACGGGCCGGTGTCCTCGCCGGCGCTGGCGGGCAGGACGGTCAGCGGATTCCTCGCCATCTTCTCGCGCAGTTCCCGCTGGTCGGCTGAGGGACTGCTCTTCCGCAGGTAGGCGATGGAATAGAACGTGGTCGATCCGTCGGCCCAGGTGACGGTCAGGCCTTCGGTCTTCTTCAGGTCCAGATGTCTGGGTCGGGCGCGGCTCATGGCGCCGGTATGATATCATGCCCGCCCGGCGGTTTTGCGAAAGGACCATGCCCATGACCTCCGACCGAACGCAGTGGCTGGCGATGGCGGCGACGTGCCTGGCGGCGTCGCCGGCGATGGCGCAGGAGGCGGTGGCGGTCGAAGCGCCGGCCGCGCCCCCGACGGTCACCCTGGCCAACGACGCGGTGCGGATCACCGTCGCCGTGCCCGACGCCGAGCGCGGCTTCTACCGCGGCGTGCGGTTCGATCCGTCGGCGCTGGTGATCGAAGTGCGGGCGTTCGGCCACACGTTCTTCGAGCCGTGGGTCGGCTCCAGCGGCCAGGCCCACGACATCCACGGCACGGCGGAGGAATTCGATCTGGACAAAGCGCTGGGCCACGACTTCGCCAAGCCGGGCGAGCCGTTCGTGAAGGTCGGCGTGGGCGTGCTGCGGCGGGTGGATCACAAGCCCTATCGCTTCGGCCGCAAGTATCCGGTCATCAAGCGATTGCCGTGGGACGTGAGGCGCGGGGACGACTGGCTGCAATTCGACCAGCGCCTGCGCGCGGCCAACCCGCACGCCCCGGGCTGGTCCTACGTGTTGACCAAGCGGCTGACGCTCGAAGCCGACGGGTTCACGGTCCGGCGCACACTGCACAACACGGGCAAGAAGGATATTGACCTGAACCACTACGCGCACAACTTTCTGTGCATCGACGGTGCGGCACGGTTCGGGCCGGACTATCGCATTGAGGCGGGCTTCGCGCTGACGCCGGACAAGATGAACACACAAGCGCAGAAGATGCTGGTGTTCGAGGACAAGACGCTGACGTTAAGCGAACCGCTCGAACGCGGCAGCCTCTGGGCGCGATTCGTGCCGCCGCAATCCGCCGGTGCCCAAGCCCACCGCATCCGCGTGACCCACACGCGAACCGGCGGGTGGGTGTCGATCGAAGGCGATCGGCCTTTGGCATACCTGGCGGTATGGGCGGCGGATAACGTGGTATGCCCCGAGCCGTTCGTCCGCGTGCAGCTTGAACCGGGCGAGAAGATGACCTGGTCCAGCCGCTACCGGTTCGGCGGTGAGGACTGACCGGTGCGGGCAAGAACAGGCGGAACGGGTTCGTGGCATCCCGCCGGCGCGTCAGTATTCAAATCCCAAGTTCCGCGGCCAGATGTCCTGCGGTTCGTAGCCGATCCGTTGTCGGGCAGGCTCGAGATCGACGACCGGTTCGCGCCGGGGTTTGGACGCGGCGAACACGGCGGTGAACTCGCCGGGCGCCGGTCGGCCGGCCTCCACCGCGCAGGTGTAGAACCGCACCGCGTCCGGCGGAGAGAAGTAGAGATCTTCGCACCGCATGGCCTCCAGCCGCCGGGCTTCTGATGCGTTGCGCACGAACCAGCAGATCCGCACCGCCAGCACGCCCAGCCCGTGCTGCCGGGCGTACATCTCGCCCATCGCCTCGGCCCATACCTTCGTCAGGGCGTAGTGATTCGTCGGGGCCGTGCCGTCAGCGATCCTGCGCGGCCTGGCGCGGTCTTTCAGACCGCTGACCACCTGGATGGTGCTGGCCAGCACGACCCGGCGCACGGCGTGTTCGACCGCCGCCCGCATCACTTCGTACAGGCCGATCACGTTCGGTTCGAGCAGCACGTCGATCAGATCCGCGGGATTGGGATAGGCGGCCAGGTGAACGATCGTGTCCATGCCCGCGACGGCGCGCTCGACGGCGTGGCGGTCGGTCAGGTCGCCGGTGTGCATTTCGGTGAAGCCTTCGGCGGGCCGGCGGGAGAAACCGCGCACGAAATGCCCGCGTTCGACCAGGCCCGGGCCGATCACGCGCCCCATCGCGCCCGAAGCGCCGGTCAGCAACACGCGGCGCGGGTTGGCGGTCGAATCACTCACCCGGGAATCCCTCGCTTTCCAGCCGTTGGCCGACGCTGCGCAGCACATCGCATGCCTGGTCGGGGAACGAACCCTCCGGCAACGGCGCGACGTTCATCCGCCGGTTGCAGGGGTTGTGGCGGGCGTCGAGGGGATGGGCCAGCCGGGCGTCGTCGGCCGGGCGAATCGGCTCGCGAAACTGCCCCCATTCGTGCCGACCGAGCAGGCTGGACCGGCCGTACTTGGCTTGGCCGAACCACCTCATCGCCGCGGCGCGGGGGTCTTTGTCGTAAGCATCGGCGTCATCGGCCAGGTAAGCCGGGACATGGGACATGACGTGGAGCGCTCCGTGAGTTAAGCTGGATGATGCACAAGCCACTAAAGCCGCAACGACCTGAAATTTCAAGACAGCCAGGAAGATTGCATGAGACATTTTGTGGATCGATTGCTCGAAGCCGCCGCGGAAAAGGCAGCGCCGGTGTGCGTGGGGGTGGATCCGGTGTACGACCGGTTGCCCGAGGCGATCCGCACGCAGCGGCACTTCAACGACCCGGACGATGATGAGTCGGCTGCCGATGCCCTGTTCGAGTTCAGCCGCCACGTATTGCGCGTGGTGTCGCCGCATGTGCCGGCGGTGAAGTTCCAGGCCGCCTGCTTCGAACGCTACCATGCGCCGGGCTTACAGTGCCTGGGGGGGCTGATCGAAGAAGCCCGCTCGCTCGATCTGCTGGTGATTCTCGACGCGAAACGCGGGGACATTGGCCCGTCGAGCGCGCATTACGCGGCCGGTTGTCTGGCCGACAGCGAAGACGCCGTGGGCCCCGACGCGCTGACGGTGAACAGCTATCTCGGCGCCGATGGCTTGCAGCCGTTCATCGACACGGCCGCGGCGCAGGGCAAGGGTTTGTTCGCGCTGGTGCGCACGTCGAACCCCGGGGGCGATGCGCTGCAGTCGCTGGCGTTGGCCGACGGGCGCACGGTGGCCGAGGCGGTGGGGGCGATGATCGCCGAGGCGGGCGCCGCGCACGTCGGCCAGTGCGGTTACAGTCTGCTGGGCGCGGTGGTCGGCGCGACCAGACCGCAGGATGCCGCGAAGCTGCGCGAGGTGATGCCCCAGCAATTGTTCCTCGTGCCCGGTTACGGCGCCCAGGGCGGCACGGCCGAAGACGTGAGGGCCTGTTTCAAGGAAGACCGCAGCGGAGCGCTGGTGACCGCCTCGCGCTCGATCACCTATGCGTTCGACGACCCCTCGGACGCCGACTGGTCGGGCAAGGTGGCGGCGGCGGCGGCGGAACTGACCCGGCAGATCGCCTCAATCCTCCAGCCATGACCCACCAACGCGCCAGTCGAATCATTCTTGGCTTCTGCGCGGTGGCGGTGGTGTTCGTCGTGCCGTGGTGGTGGCACGTGATGGGGGCGAAAAACCTGCGGGTGCGGTCGGACTGGTTGCGGCCGGGCGATGGGCGGGCCCACGTGGAAGCGCTGCTCGGCCGGCCGTCCGACGAACGCGCCGGCGATGAGGGGCTGACCGTTCTGGTCTATCGCACCAGCGCCCAGCACGCGGCGGATGATGCGGTGGCGTGGGTTCGCCGGCACGTGTGGTCGGGGTTGGAGATGGCCCCGGGCGACCCGCCGGTGGTGATCCATCTCGATGCCGAACAGAACCTGCAGCGCGTTGAACGGTGACGGTCGGTCGACAAGCCCGCAACCGCAAACGTCCGCGTTGATTCCGCAAACAGTTTGCTGAATCGGCCAGGGCGCGCCTTGACACCTTGGATCACCGATGTAAATTTTAGATTCACGCGATGCCGTCATTGCGGGGGCGAACCCATCGCGTGGGGGGCATATGCGAATTGGCAGTGACGATCAAGGACATCGCTCGGCAGTGCGGGGTGTCGCGCCAGTCGGTCAGCTATGCCTTGACGGGCACTGGACGCCTGGCCCCGCAAACCCGCGAACGCATTCTCCAGGTCGCCCGGGATCTGGGCTACCGGCCCAACAGCATCGCCCGCACCATGCGCACCGGACGCTTCGGCGCGGCCACGCTGTTGCTGGCCGCTGAGCCCGGCGGATCGTTCCTGCCCGCTCCCCTGCTCAACGGCATTCACGACGGCCTGCAGGCCCACGACATGCACCTGACCATCGCCCGGATGAGCGAGGCCCAACTCGTCCGGCCCGACCACGCGCCCAAGCTGTTGCGCGAGTGGGCCTCGGACGGGCTGTTGGTCAACTTCTCCGGCGAGGTGTCGTCCGGTCTGAAAACGCTGATCGACCGCTACAGCATCCCCCACATCTGTCTCAACACCAGGCGCGAACAGGACTGCATCGCGCCCGGCGAGGCCGAGGCCGCCGAAGATGCCACGTTGCGCCTGATCGAACTGGGCCATCGGCGCATCGCCATGGCGGTCTACCGCGAACCGGGGGACGGGGGCAATCCACAGGCCGACATGCACGACCGGTGGCACGGCTATGACAAGGTGATGACCGATGCGGGACTCGAATCGGTCACCCACGAGGGCGACGGCCCCGTCGAGGCCGACCGCGCGGTGGCGCACACCGTCGACTGGCTCCGCGGGCGCGATCGGCCCACCGCCGTGCTCGCTTACAGCCACAAGGAGATGATCGCCGTCATGCGCGCCGCCGGTCTGGCCCAACTGCGCGTCCCGCAGGATCTGTCCGTGGTCGCCTTCAGTTGGGCGGGCATGGAGCGGCTGACGCTCGGCGTGACCCACGTGCTGCTGCCGGAATATGAAATGGGCAAGCAGGCGGTCGACATGCTCACCGCCAAACTCGACCGCCCCGACCAGCCCCTGCCCCGCCGCATCGTCCCCTGCACCTGGCGAGACGGCCAGACCGTCGCCCCACCTCCGCCCGGCCATGGACGGGCGCGGCCCGCGGAGCCGCCGACCGGCCCCAAACCCCGCGCACAAGCCCCGCCCGAGCGCGGTATGATGGGGCCATGAGCGCCGACGAGCGGATTCTCGACGGGCAC
>CAYNCM010000034.1:0-31481 GCA_964395825.1 uncultured Planctomycetaceae bacterium | reverse complement strand
GCCATGTGAATTCGGCCCGCTCGACGCGAACAAGGTTTTATTCAGCCCGGGAACACCGCTTCGACCCAAAAGGGATCGAACCGCCCGGTGACTGCGAAGAGATGAATCCACCCGCCACGCCCGAACGATCGACCCGCCCGTACCCCCAACTACGGAACAGAAAAATGCACGAACCATAGCACACAACCGTTGACTTACAGCCCCTGCAGAGAGAAAGGCACGGCGTTGCCAACGATTGGCCTGATGCATGACCGGTCCTGCACTTGGCTGCACCACCAGCGGTGCAGGCGATTTGATTTGTTCCCGCCGCTCACCTCGGGTTTCGACGCTGGACCGAGCCGACCGACCGCCAGTCCATCTCCAACACCTCCGGTGCAAATCGGCTCCGGGGCGATCTGATCTTCCACAGCAGCCGTTCAATCGCCACACGACCCATTTCGGCCTCGTCGTGAACCATCGTGTCCAGGGACATGGCTTGATGATGGGTGCTTGGACCAAACGTAACGACCGAAAGGTCTGCCGGGATACTTAAACCGAGGCGGTCGCCAGCCCGGACGATCGGCGCCAATGCCGTCGAACCATAGGCGACGACACCGGTCGGCCGATCGGCCCGACCCAGTCGCTCGGTCCAGTAGTCAATCAGGCGGTTGGGCAAGGATGCGTCGCCGAACTTAATGCGTTCGACGACTTCGCTGGTCAGTCCGGTCTGCTGCATGGCCCGCAGGTAACCGTCCCGGCGATCGTGCTCGGAGTAGTGGGCGTCCTTGCCTTCCCAGTGATGGCTGGCAAAGGCGATGCGGTGATGGCCGGCGTTGATCAACATCTGCGTGGCCCGCCGCCCGGCACCGAAGTCGTCAAAGTAAACGCAATCGTGCTTCCGCTTGATGTTCAACCAGATCGACGGGATGCGATAGTCCTCGATCAACTCGATCATGCGGGCGGGAATCAGCTTGTGATAATTGATCAGCAGGCCGTCCACCGCCGACTCGCGCAGCACCCTGGGCATGAATGACTCGTCGGTCAGTTGTCGGTCGTCCAGGGCCGCGACGCTCAGGTGCATGCCGTGCTTTTCCAGCTCGACCGACGTGCCGAACAGCAGTTGGCTGGGGACGGAGCTGCGGCCGGGGTCAGCGGCGGAGAGAACCAGGCCGACACTCCCGAACCGGCCGGTGCCGATCGCTTTGGCCGCCGCGTTCGGGCGGTAGCCCATCTGCTTCGCGGTGGCCAAGACACGCTCACGCAGATCATCGCTGACGCGGGTATTGGACTTGCCGCCGGAGAGAATGGTGCTGACCGTCGGACGGGCAATACCCAGCTTTTCAGCGATGTCGCGGGTTCGAACGGCTTGAGCCAAAACAATTTGCCTCATAACAAGACCCTTGACTGACTGACCGGTTAGTCATATTATCAACCATCAGTCGATCAAGCAACACAAAAACGAAAGAGATGGTGCATCAAAGTGGACGGCCGGTTTGGCTGGCGCTGCTGATCGACTGCGTCTTCCTGCTGTTGATCTTCTTTCTGGTCGCCACGATGCTGAAGAAGCTTGATCGGGAATGGCAGACCGAACTGCCCGACGTCGCCGGCGCGGTCGCGTTAGGATAAAAAGTTGCTCGGCGCGGATTTTTTCTTTGACCGGGTGAAAGTCGAGTGGTATGGTTAAGCGGCAAAGCATTTGAGATTAAGCGGCAAAGCCAAACGAGGGAGCGACCACATGGTGGTCACACTGGAGGACATTGCCGGGCGGGTCGGCGTCACCTCGGTGACCGTTTCCAATGCCTTGCGGAACACCGGACGGGTCGGCGAAACGACGCGGCAGCGCGTGCTGGAAGCCGCGGCCGATCTGGGTTATCGGCCCAACTACGCCGCCCGCGCCACCGCACGCGGCAGCTTCGGGTCGGCCGGACTGATCCTCAGCGCCGATAAACGCGGCCGCAGCTACATGCCGCCTGACCTGCTGCGCGGGCTGGCCGACGCCCTGGAATCCCGCGGCATGCACCTGTCGATTGCCACGCTCAGCGACGAGCAACTGACCAGCGACCAATACATGCCCAAGTTGCTGCGGGAGCTGACCTGCGACGGCCTGCTGGTCAACTACAACAAACAGATCCCCCCCGCGATGGAAATGTTGATCGACCACTATCGCCTGCCGGCGGTATGGATCAACGCCAAACGCGACCATGACGCGGTGTTTCCCGATGACTTCGGCGGGGCAGCCCAAGCGACCGAAAAGTTGATCGCCCGCGGTCATCGACGGGTCATGTACGTCAGCTTGTCCTACGTGCCGGAAACCGTTCACTACAGCGAGATCGATCGCCGCGACGGTTACGGCCACGCGATGCGGCACGCCGGCCTTGAACCGGTGACCGTGGACCGATTCCATCCGGCGATCAAGGGTCTGCGATTCGGCCAGAAAGCGATCGGCCTGTCGCAACTGCTCAGCGGCGCGGATCGGCCGACCGCCGTGGTCACCTATGCCCTGCCCGAGCAGATCGAATGGGCGGCGGATCGCAATGGCCTGCGGGTTCCGGAAGACCTCTCGTTGATCAGCTTCGCCGTCGAGCCGGACCGTCCGGGCGCGAACGTCACCGCGATGACCCTGCCGGAGGTGCGCATCGGTCGCATCGCCGTGGAGATGCTGCTGGAGCGGATGGCTTCGCCGGAGCGCCGGCTGCCGCCGAAGGCGGTGCCGATGGGTTTCGACCCCGGCAGGACGATCGCCCCGCCGCCCGGGACTTAACCGAACCGTAACCACTCGCGTCGCAAGCCCGACGACGCGGGGAACAAGGCAATCAACTCGGGCAGATCACTTTACTCTCGGAGGACGACATGAAAACGCGAACGACAACGGCATGGACGATCGCCATCGCAATGGGCCTGGCCGGCCAGGCCTCGGCGATCCATTTCTTCGACGGCAGTCCCGGCGGTGCCGGTACCGACTGGCACACGCTGAGCAACTGGGGGACCGATGACGACCCGCTGACCGACAACGACCCGGCCGCCCTGCCCACGCTGTTCGACGACGTGGAAATCCCCAAAAACGGCGGCTTCGCGGTGAACATCGCCGCCGGCAACACCGGCGAAGCGCTGTCGCTGCTCAAAGAACGCGACAACACGCTTTCCGTCGATGGCATTCTCAATGTCGATGGCATCGCGAACCTGCGCGGCGAAACGGTCGCGGTCAACAGCGGCGCCGACGTGAACATCGCCGGCGACCTGGAGTTCCGCAACGGCGTGGTCGTGCAGGTGACCGGCGGCACCATGACCGCCAATGCCCTGTCAGTCTGGGCCGGCAAGGGCGGACTGGAGATCAGCGGCGACGGCAGTTTCGAAGTCGAGAACGCCGGCAGCTTTCGGATCGTGCAGATGACCGGTTCCAATGCGGTGTTCACCCAAGGCACCGGCGCGACAGTCGACAACGCTTCCCTGGGCAGCGGCAACCAGACCGGCGAATTCACCTTCATCGCTGACGCAGGCGGCATCAGCACGATGCAGGTCGAAAACGTCGTGCGTGAATCGAACAACAACGGCTTTGCGAACATGGCCTGGACGCTGGATCTGACGGCCCAGGACGGCCTGACGGACGGCCAGACCTACACGCTCCTGCAGGCGACCAGCGGCATGGCGGACTTCGCGGCCAACCTCCCGCCGGAGGGCAATCCCGACGTCTTGTCGGTGATCTTCGGCCCCAACGATGACGCCGCCGGGCTGACCGCGGACCTGATCTACGACACGACCAACGAGCGCGTGCAGGTCTCGATCGTCCCCGAACCGACGAGTCTGGCCCTGATCGGCCTCGGCGGGCTGCTGATGTCCCGCCGCCATCGCCACTGATTGCCAACCGATCAAGGCATCGGTCGGCACACCCACGCGCCGGGCCGACGCCGACCCGTTCGACCAATCCCCCGACGCCTTCTCACGAGGTTTGACATCATGACTCGCCCCGCTCGTCGCTGCATGGCGGCAGCGCTGGCACCGGCCGCGGTCGGCCTTGCCGCCGCACCGGCCGATGCCCAGCCCGCGCCCCCGTCCTTGTCCGGTACCCGTCCCAATGTCGTATTCGTTCTGATGGATGATGTCCATTACAACGCGCTGGGCGCGACGGCCAATGGCTCACCGTTCGTTCACGCGCCTCACCTGAGGCGGCTGGCCGACGAAGGCCGAACCTTCGGCAACACCTACTGCACGACGCCGATGTGCACCCCCGGCCGCGCCAGTTTCCTCTCGGGCACCTACGCCCAGACCCACCGCGCCACCGGCAACTCGCCCGGCCCCGGCGACAAGCATCAACGGGATCTGGTTACCTACAACCTCTACCTGCAAACTGCCGGTTACGAAACAGCCCATTTCGGCAAATGGCACTTCGGCGGCGGCAGCAAGACCGACGACGTCCGACCGTTTTACGATCACTGGGTTGGCATCGACGGCACCAAGCAGGCCCAGGCGGAGCCGATCCTCAACATCAACGGACAGATCGTCAACGACTACGCCAATAGCCCCGGCAAAGACTGGGTTGTCGACGTGCTCAGCGATGAGGCGGCCCAGTTCATCCGCAACCCCGGCAGCAGCTATCGGAACAACAACCAGCCCTTTGTCGTCACGATCGCGCACCAGGCCGTCCACAACCCCCAGGCCTCGCCCGATGAGTTCAAAGATCTCTACAGCGGGCCGGACGTTGATCTCGCACCGTCGGCCAAGGCCAGCTACAGCGACAACGGGCAGAGCTACCAGATCCACGATGAAAAGCCGGTCTTTACCGATCCGGGCAACCACTTCGCCGAGACGCCGGTCACCCCCGCCCCGACGCCCGGCAGCACTGGCACGTCCACCGGCAAGATCGGGGCGATGATGAAGATGCTCACCCACGCCGATCAGGCGTTCGGCCGCGTGATCGATGCCCTGGAAGACACCGGACAGATGGACAACACGCTGATCGTCTTCTCCAGCGACAACGGCTACTTCTGGGGCGAACACGGTCTGACCGACAAGCGATGGGCCTACGAAGAAGCGGTGCGTCTGCCGCTGTTCATGTACTGGAAGGACCGCATCCAGGCCGGCACCACCGACGCCTATGCGCTGAACATCGACTTCGGACCCACACTGGTCGACCTGGCCGGACTCGACAAACCCTTGACGATGGAGGGCCAGTCACTCGTGCCGATTCTGGAGAATACCGCGACTTCCGTGCGCGACGGTTTCCTCACCGAGTATTTCCTCAACGCCCAGGCCGACGTGCCCACCTGGCGGGCCGTCCGCGAAGGCGACCTGAAATACATCCGCTATTTCGCGACCGACGATGCGACGCCCGGCGGGCACGTGCAGGACTACGACGAACTGTATGACCTGAGCGTCGATCCGTTCGAGATGAACAATCTGATCGACGAACCGGCGTACGCGGCCCAGATCCATCAACTGAAGCAGTCGATGCAGGAACGCCTGGCGGAAATCGCCCGGCCGACCGAATCGGGCGCCGGCGTGCTGGCGGTGATCAGCGACGACCGAGACCACATGGTCCTGACCAGCGGCACGACCGGCGGCGGCGACGATGTGTTGCGCGTGGGCAACGACCGCAACGCCATGTTCGCCTTCGAACTGCCGAGCCTCGAACCCGACCAGATCGTCGCCGGCGCAACGGTCACGATCGACCTGCTCGGTGGCAACGGGCTGAATCCCGGCGATCATGCCGACCTGTGGGCTGTGGAGATCTCCGCCTCGAACACCGTCAATGAATACCTCGCGGCGGACGACCGTCCCACCGGCCTGAAGTTGCAGGACAATATCCTCGGGCACGAAGCATTGCCCGGCGCGATCCGCAGCGACAGTCTGGCCAGCGAACTGCTCGCGGAGATGATCCGACAGTTCTACGAGGATCAACCGAACTACAACGGCGGGCAGTTTCTGTTCGTCCGACTCAACCCCGACGACACCTTCGGTGGGTTCTGGGAAGTCGGGTCGGCTGATTTCGAGCAGGACAACGGCATCATTCTCGACCCGTCGACGTTGGTGCTTCAGATCGTGCCCGAACCTGCGACGCTCGCCCTGATCGCCCTGGCCGGGCCCGCCCTGCTTCGTCGTCGACGTCACTGACAAAGGAAAACCCGATCGACAACTGAATATCTCGCCCCCGTGAGCATCGGCTGCCTGGTCATGACCTGAGCGATGTTTGCATTCGGCGATCGCGCCGCTGCGCAGGATGTCCGGATCGTCTATCCGCCCGGCGCCGGCGCGCTAACAGTCTGTCGGACTTACCGGGGTGCTCTTGACATGGCGATTAGATTGGCGGCATGAGTACGCCACGGATGGTGAATGTGGATCGGGCGACGCCGATGTTGTTGCCGCCGGACCTTCGGGAGGGGGTGGCGGCCGACGACATGGTGCATTTCGTGATCGAGTCGGTGGACGGCATGGCCTTGTCGACGCTACAGGTCAACCGGCGCGGTACGGGCAGCGCGCAGTATCCACCGAAGATGATGCTGGCGCTGCAGGAGACGTTGCGAACCGACGAAGGCCGAAGGAAGTACGCCCAGCGTAAGCAAACCGTCGAGCCGGTGTTCGGCATCCTCAAACACGTACTGGGATTCAGACCGTTCTTGTGACGCGGACTGGAAAAGGTCAGCCGGGGAATGGTCGCTGCTGCGCCTGGCGTACAACTTCAAGCGGCGGTGGATGCTCAAACCGTCGATGTGACCCCCGCGGGCTTCGCTGCGCCGGGATAGCCGACATGATATCGAAACCCTCTGCCGCAGGTTGCTTGATGACCTTGCAAATGCTGGGACATGAGCGAGCATTTTGCCGGGACATGAGCGAGCAAATGCTGGGACATGAGCGAGCATTTTGCCGGGTCAGGCCGATATTGGACGGCGAATTACCGACTATCGAATCCAATCAATCTTCAATTTCGATCGTGGCTTCGGTTTCAATGTCACCAAAAGCTCCAACGCTTCGATGGCCACGCGGAGTGGGTCGTCGAGGGACGATTCTCCTGCAACATTCTCAATCAGAGCGGTTCGGACCAGAACCGCCAACTGGTCTGGGAAACGCGCGACGGCGA
Organism: uncultured Planctomycetaceae bacterium; assembly: GCA_964395825.1. GTDB lineage: Bacteria > Planctomycetota > Phycisphaerae > Phycisphaerales > Zrk34 > JANQFT01. The sequence continues at coordinate 24,430 of CAYNCM010000034.1, read as the reverse complement.
AACGCGGAAACTGACCATCGAAAACTGCCCCACCGGCCGGAGCGTCCCGCTCGACACCGTGCTTAGTTGTTGGCGGCCGTCTTGATCACCTTGTCGCCGGCCACGCCCGATCCGCCGACCAGCGTCAGCCACTCCTTGGCCGTGACGTTGCGCGACCATTCGGTATCACGTTCCTCGACGTGAGTATCGAAGAAGGCGAGATTGAACTTGCCGAAGTGATGCTCGCGGGGCGAGCCGTCCGGCCGCAGGCTGATCCAATCCTTCCGCCGTGCGCCGGTTCGTCCGCCCCCGCCGTGGAACGTGACGGTCTGATATTCCGATTCGATCTGCGAGACCTTGTTGATATTCTCCTGGTAGCCGAACACGCCGGCCCACTTGCCGTTGCCACCGAGATAGGCGTAGCTCGTCCCGTTGGTGTTGACGCCGGGCGTGCGGATGAACGACGGACAATACATCCGCGCGCTGTCATTGCCCTGCTTCGGGTTGCCGTAGAGCGCGCCTTTATCCTGGTACAACTGGTATCCGAGGTATTGCTGGATCTGGCGCAGCTTGTTGCCATCGTCGTCGTAGCGGTTGTCGGAGTAGCCGGAGGGGATGTATTGACCATTCTCCATGGTGTAGTTGATTACCGCCATGGAGATCTGCTTGAGTGTTGCTCCGCATTTGACCTGCTCGGCGACTTCGCGGGCTTTCTTCAAGGCCGGCAGCAGGATGGCGATCAACAGCGAGATGATCGCGACCACCACCAGCAACTCAACAAGGGTGAAACCATGTTGAGTGGTCCTGCCTTCGGCTCTGAGGCTCAGGCTCGAAGAGAGCCTGCCGAAGGGCAGCTCCACAAGGGTGAAGCCGACCCGTCGCGGCATCGTGGGCTTTTGCGGCTTCCGGTGAATCGAGTTTACCCTTGTCATCGCGGCCTCCTTGACAGACCTGTGATCGCAAAAGTGATCTACCTCGTTGTCGACGACCCGGGAAGAACTGGACCCGCCACGCGCCGGTACCCGGATCAGCCGTTGTCTCGCGGGCATCCTCGTCGATGCCCGCGGTTGAATACGCTTCGCGACGCTGAGGTGAGCTGACCGACTGCCCTCCGCGTCGCCCTGTTGCTACGGCCCGGTCGCCCGGGGGGCGCCGACCGAATCGCCCGCCTCCAGATCGAACGGCAAAACCCGCGGCGACAGGGCCGCATCGGGGTTCTCGATTTTCTCGATGAGCATCTCCACCGCCTGCTGGCCCATCTCCCATTGAGGCAGGATCATCGTCGTGAGCATCGGCCCGAGATAGCCGATCGGGTACTCCCCGATGTTGATCAGCGAGAGGTCTTCGGGGACGGCCAGCCCGAGTTGGCCCGCGGCACAGATGACCGGCGCCGCTTCGGTCCGGCCGTAAGTCACCAGCGCGGTAGGCCGATCGGCCGCCTGCAGCATTTTTCGCGCGTGCGTGACGCGCTGGGGTCCGGAGACGCTCGGGCCGGTTTCGGCCATATAAACACGAGACGGCAGGCCCGCTTGGCGCATTGCGCGCTCGTATCCGCGTCGACGATCGTGGGCGCTATAGTGCGGTGCAACGAAGTCCGGACCGTGAGAGTAGTCGACATAGCCAATCCGGCGGTGCCCGGCGTCGAGTAAATGCTGGGTCGCGTCGTAGCCGGCCTGCAGGTCGTCGGACCGCACACAGTCGGCATCCTGTTTGGAGTTGATCCAGACCGCCGGCAGATGATGCTCTCGAATGATCTGCATCATCGACTGAGGGATCGAGTGGGTATAGTCGATCAGCAACCCGTCGGCCGAGCGCTGCGACAGCAACTGGGGCATCGTCGCTTCGTCGACCAGACTCTCATCGGGCAGGCGGGCGACTTCCAGCCGCATCTGGTGTTCGGCCAGGGCGTCGTGCAATCCCGTGAGCAGGTTTTCTGGCAGGGTGCTGCGCCGTTTCTTGGTGCTCAACAGCAGGGAGGCGACGCCGAATTTTCCCGCTTGGATCGCTTTGGCCGCCGCGTTGGGCATGTATCCCATTTCCCGGGCGATAGCGCGAATGCGTTCGGCCCGCTCGATCGCCCGCTTCTGGGTCGGCTGGTAGTAGCCGTTCAGTACATTGGAGATCGTCATACGCGAAACATTGGCCCGCTTGGCAACCTGATCAAGCGTAACGGTCGATGAAGGCATGATGCTTAGCCACCTCTTGATTTGGCACGTTACAAATTTAGTCCGGAATTCACGTCTTGTCAAGTAGAAAAACGGAAAGACCGGAAGCCGGCGCCCAAGGGCCTCAGTTATGTCTTGCCTGAGGGGACAAGTTATTGTAACGTGCCAAATAGGGGTGCTGCCCATCCCGCTTTCGCCGTTCATGGGAGACAACGATGGAATTCGGTGTAAGTTACTATCCTGAACTGATCTCGGCCGACCAGTGGGGCCGCGACCTGGACCACATGGCCGAACATGGCCTGGCGGTGGTGCGGTTTCTCGAATTCGCCTGGAGCCGCTTCGAGCCGTCCGAGGGATTGTACGACTGGGAATGGCTCGATCGATTTCTGGAGATGCTCCGCGAACGGCAGATGACCGCGATCGTCGGCACCCCGACCGCTTCCCCGCCGCCGTGGTTCAGTCGGCAGTATCCCGAGGCCGGCTGCGTGATGGGCGACGGCCAGCGACTGGGCTACGGCAGCCGGCGCACCCTCTGCGTCAACCACCCGGTCTATCGTCACTTCGCCGAAGAGGTCGCCCGGCGACTGGGCGAACGATACGGCGAGCACCCCGCGGTGATCGGCTGGCAGATCGACAACGAGTTAATCGGTCCGGAACGCCGGGAGTTTCTCTGCCACTGCCCGAGTTGCCAGTGGCGGTTCCGCGACTGGCTCAAACATCGCTATGCCAGCATTGAAGCCCTGAACGAGGCCTGGGGCCTGGGCTTCTGGTCGATGGCGTTCAGCGACTGGGGCGAGGTGATCACCCCGCAGCGGACCCAATGCCCCGGCTACGTCCTCGACGCCTACCGGTTCTACAGCGACAGCCAGGTTGCGTTCATCAAGCTCCAGCGCGACGCGCTGCGACAGAACATCGATGATCGTCAGTTCGTTTGCCACAATTCCACCGGCATCTTCGATCGCGGCATCGACCATCGTGCCTATGCGCGGGCGCAGGACGAGACCGGCTGGGACGCCTACACCGGCGCCGCGGCGGCCGGCCACGACGCCCGGGCACCGTTCGCCGGCCTGGCCCATGATCTTTTCCGCAGTTCGCTGGACAAGCCGTTCTGGGTTTTTGAAACCAACACCGATCAGCGGCAGTACCCGGCCTACCTGGCCGAGATGCGGGCCCGGGGGGCCCGGGGCATTATCTACTGGCACTGGCGACAGCATCGTTCCGGCGTGGAGCAGAACAACCCGGCTTTGTGCGATCATGCCGGCCGACCGAATCTCGAGCGTCTGGCAATGCTTCGACGCGTTCACGATCGGCTGCGCGACGACCGCCTGCCCGAGTCGATCGATCGGCGGCAGGCGGCGGTGCTGTTCACGCCCGACTGCGTGCGGGCGGTCCATCAACGCAAGCAGCGGCCGATCCCCTATCTCGACGCGGTGGCCAAGGCCTACCAGCCGCTTTGGCGGCACGGGATCGTCACCGACGTGGTCTACCCGGGTCAGGCGCTCAACGGCTACCGGATGGTGGTGATGCCAGCCCTGTCGTTGATCGGCGCCGAGCAAGCGGCGGTGATTCGCACTTTCGTCGAACACGGCGGCGTACTGTTGGCGAGCGGGCAGACGGCCCACCGTGATCTGCACGGGGTGTTTTATCCCCGACGCGGCCAGCCGCTTGAAGATGTGCTGGGGCTGTCGATCCATTCGCCGACAACGGACGAGTCGGCGGTCATTGAGACTTTGAACGGCATCACTTTCCCCGCCGCCACGAGCGTCGAGCGCGTCGAGCCGGTCGAGGCCGAGACCCTCGCCTGGTACCGCCGCGACGGCCAACAAGCCGAGCCGGCGGCCCTGCGACACCGCTTCGGCGCGGGTACGGTTTTCTATGCCACGGCGAGGAGTCTGCCGCTGCATGAATGGCTGACCTCGGCCGCGGCCGAGGCAGCCGGCTTGAATTGGCATGAAACGTCCCATGAGGCGATGGTGATTCAGCCACACCTCACCGGCGAAGGCTTCTGGCTGCTCAACCACAGCGATCGGGATTGGCAACTGGCCGATCTGACGATTCCCGCCGGGGAATTCGCGTTCGTCGACGAAGCACCGGCGGCCGACCCCGGCAAGCAGGCGACCGAGACCCAGTCGACCGCGGAATCGGCCACCCCCTCGTAAGCCGCCGCAGCGTCGGCCCGGTGCCACGGCCGGTCTATCAGCCGCCCAGCGAAGCGATCGCCCACCGGGCGGCGTTGCGGACGTAGCTATCATGCTGGTCGGCGATGCGTTCCACCGTCGCCAGAACGGGTTCCGCGTCCCGGCCCAACGCCTGCACGACGTTGACCGCATGAAGCACGACGCGCGGGTCGTGGTGTGCCAAGCACTTGTCCAGCAAACCCAAGCCCACCTTATCGTTGCCGATGAGAACCAACGCTTCGGCGACCACCACGCGCACGCTCGGCGACTCGTCATCGACCGCGGCGTGCAACGCCGTCCCGGCATGCCGGGCCGCCGGACCCCGCACCGCGCAGCCTGTCGCCGCCCAGTAACGCACGCCGCTGTCTTGATCGACCAGTCGCCGGATCAGTTCATCGACTGCCGCGGCATCGCGGGTGCTCGCCAGTTCCGCGGTCTCGATGATACGCTGCAGCGGCATGGACGGATCGGTCGTCATCCGGCGGATTGTCGTGCCCCCCGCGGCAGCGCGGCGGACCATCTCCGCCTCGGGCAGGAAGCCGGCGTCACGCACCGCCAAAAGGTGCTCGCGATTGACCCGGCGCATTCGTAGCAAGACCTGACGGTGGGCCGGGGCGTCGGCGAGATTGCGGATGTTGTGCGGGTCATCGTGCGTGTCGTACAGTTCCTCGGTCGGCTTGGCGCCCCAGAAGCGTGACTGAACGGCGTTGCATCGGCCCTCTTGGAACTGCTCGTGCCATGACCGCATCGCCGGCGCTTTCCACAGGTAGGTCAGGTGCTGGCCGTAGATCCGGTGCGGCATGTAATTGCGGATGTAGAGGTAGCGGTCGTCCCGCACGCCGCGCACGCAGTCATAGCATTCGTCCATGCGGCCTCGGAACAGGTGGACGTACCGCCGTGCTGGACCGGCGTGGCGGCCGAGGAACGGCCGGCCCTGCATGCTCGCCGGCGGCTTGACGCCGGCCATACTCAGGACGGTCGGCCCCACGTCCAGCAACGACACGGGCTGATCCAACCACGCCCCGGGCTTTGCCGGCGCCAGCGGCTCGAACTTTTTCGGGAATCGTACGATCATCGGCACCCGCGTGCCCGAGTCGTAGAGAAATCGCTTGGAACGCGGCAGCGTTCCGCCGTGGTCGCTGTAGTAGAAAACGATCGTGTGGTCAGCCAGGCCGCGCCGCTCCAAGTCGTCGAGCAATCGGCCGACGATCGCGTCCATCCGCTCCATCGCCTCGTAATAGCGGGCGGTGTTCAGGCGGATCGCCGGCGTGTCGGGCAGATAAGGCGGCAGTTGCATGCCGGCCGGATCGCGTCGGACCGCCGGCTCCTGATGGTGCAGGGCACTTTCGTGTGACATACCGATGTTGAACACGGCGAAGAACGGCTGGCCCGGGTGGCGGTTGTCATAATGGGCCTGCCGATTCGACGCGTCCCAGAGATTCTCGGGCGTGGGGGTGTTGTAGTCTTCCTTAGCGTTGTTGGTGCAGTAGTAGCCGGCCCGGCGCAGCCGTTGCGGGAAGAACGGCAGATCCTCCGGCACGGAATAGTTGCTGCGCATGTGCAGCGTGCCGAGACTGCTGGCCAGCATACCGGTAATCATGCTGGATCGGCACGGGGCGCAGACCGGGGCAGGGGCGAAGGCCAAACGGTATCGCACGGCTTCGGCGGCGAAGCGATCCAGGCGCGGTGTCCGCGCCTGCGTGTCCCCGTAGCAGCCCAGCAACGGGCTGTTGTCTTCGCTGACGATCCAGAGAAGGTTTGGCCGCTCAGGCGTGGGCGGCTCAGCGAGGACCGGCCAACCGCCCAGCGCTCCCACCGCCGCCGCGGCGCCGAAACGTTCGAGGAACTGTCGGCGCGACGGGCCGTTGATTCTGCTCACGATCGGCTCCTTGTCGCGTTCATCCGTTCATTCGTCTTCCATCACCGCACGGATGTTGTTGGTGCTGCCGAGGTCCAGGTCGTGGCCCCCCTCGTAGACGGAGAATAATTCGTCCAAGGAGCCAAATTTGACCTTACCCGTCGTGACGTTGCGGATTTCGTGGCGCATCGATCGGTCGCGCAGAATGACGCCGCCTTTGAGAATGTCGTTGAACTCCACTCCGTTCAGGTCAATATCCCCGAGAAGCAGCATGTCCACGCCGCGAGGCAGCGCGTCGATCTGATCGAGATCGCGGAACGGCTTGAAACTCTGGACCGGCTGACGATGCCAGAAGAACACCAGCTTCGCTTGTTTGGGGTCGGCGCTGTGTGCGGCCAGCTTACCTTTTGGAGTGATGACCAGGCCGCGGTCGTTGGCCGAGCCGCGCGACGGGCTTTCATAACCCAGGCCGCGGCTCTTGAAGCTCAAACCAAGGCGGGCGTGGTCGGTGAGCGGTCGCCCGGGCGTGCCGGCCAGTAACGCGCCCTGGACCATGATGTCGTCCATGTGGTATTGGTTGCCACGTTTGTGGAACATCGAGCCGGACAGCAGCACCAGCGTCGCGTCGGGGTAGATGCGCTGGATCGACCGGTCGCCGGGCATGAAGGTGCTGTCTCGGCTGACAATCATGGTGCCGGAAAAGAGATTCAACTCGTCTCCGGTCTGCCATCGGCCGATGAACTCGATCGAGCGGCCAACGGGCTTATTGAGGACAATCTTGTTGGCGATACGGATCACCTGATCATCGTCATTTCGCCAGAACACATAGGCCGGCCCCCGCGGCTTGACTTGCGAGATGCTGCTGACTCCGTTCTTGAGCCAGACGTTGCCGTGGGCGTGTATCGACCGCAGCGCCACGCGCACCCCTTTGCCGATCGTCAGGTGCCGGCAGTCAATCGGCACGTTCTTCTTCCCGATCGCGTTGTACTTGCCGGCGGGAAACAGCAGGTCGGTGTTATGGTCCGGCCCGGTCGCCGCGGGCTTGCCGTCGGCCGTCTTCCACTGCGCCGGGTCGTTGAAATCCAGTCCGCGGGTGTTCTGGCCGACGTGCGCCCAGATCAGCAGCCGCGCCTTGGGCCAGTCCTGCTTGACGAAGTCGGTCCGGTCGACCCAGTCGCCCCAGACCGCAGCGTTGTCGAACTGCGGATCGTGGGCGGACGGTTCGGCGGCATTCAGCTCGTATCCCGTTGCCAGCAATACAGCGGCAAGCACGATGGTTCGTTTGAACATGATTGTTTTCCTTTCACGGTAATGGGTCGGTAGGATGGGGCCGGGCCGCGCGATGGCGCCGATGATCGCCGGCCGACAATTCGATCGGCCATTCGCGCGACACGCAATCGGCCCAGATGACCCGAAGTCGATGGGAACCCGGCTCGCGCGCGGCCAAGTGAACGATGTTCGGCGAAGCACAACCGGTCAGCACGTCATGGCCAACCGTGCGCTGCCCGACGGTGCGGCCGGCCTCATCGATCAGCTCGACCATCGCTCCGACAACGCCGACCGGACCACGGACTTCAATGCTGAGCAGCGCCGTGCGGTCGAGCACCTGCTGCTGCTGGTTGGGGTGGGGCGAGCGGCGACGCGATTCCAGGGACCGGTTGGGGACCAGCACGATCGAACCGTCGGGCAACGCCAGCAACAGGTCGTTCGCGCCGTCGCCGGTCAGATCGGTCGCGACCGCCGCCCGCGCGCCCGCCGCATGGCTGGCGCCGGAGAAGATGTCGTTGGCGTATTTCCGCGGCGTCATGAACGAGCCATACCCCCGATTGGTGTAGAGCATGTTGCTCGATCGGCCGCGGTTGATCGCATAGACGTCCACCCGGCCGTCGGCGTTGAGATCCGCCGCCAGGGCCGCCAGTAGGCCGATCTCGCTCTCGGTGATCTCGTTGGCGTAAGGCCCGAGGTTGACCAGGGCCTTGCCATCGTGCGTCAGCAGATGCACGTCGGCTTCGCTGGCGACGACCAGGTCGGCGCCCGCTTCCCGCCACAGTGGTGCGGCGCCGCCACCGCCGGTTTGTCCCGCCGACGCGTCGGTAGCGTTAAAGGACAGCCGCGGCGCCGCGGTCAACCTTTCGAACGCGCCAGCTTCATTCTGCATCAAAAGCACACCGCTGTTGACGGAAAAGAACAGATCGACGCGACGGTCGCCATTGAAGTCGCCGACCGTAAAAAAACCGTTGCCGGTTCGACACGCTTCGATCTCGGTCAGGCCCAGTGCCGCCGACGCATCGCGAAACGCCAGTTGCCCGGATGGCGGGTTCAAATGGATCGACAATCCACCGCCTGCCCGGCTGATGACGATGTCCGGTCGGCCGTCGCCGTTGACTTCGACAAAGGCGGCAACCTTCACATCCGCGCCCGGCTCAAACGACGCAACCGGATCAAGCCGGCCCGACCGGGCCTGGACGAACAGGCGACCGCCGAGCAGCAGATCAAGCCGACCGTCCAGATCAACGTCGGCGATGCTTACGCTCGTGCCGACAGCGTCGGCCAGCCCCCACGCTTGCGTGCGATCGGCAAAGCCGCCGTCTTCCGTTCCTTCGAGCACCAGACATCGTTCGGCGGACGCAGCGATCACGTCGAGGTCGCCGTCGCCATCCAGGTCGGCCACGCCCAGACCTTCCGCAGGCGCTTGACCGATACGGCCGATCAACCGATCCTCACCGAACTGCGTGAACGGGCGGGCGGGGTAGAAGTAACGGTGCGACGCCAGGTCCGTCATCATCTCTGACAGCCGTATGCCTTTTCCGTTGAACACGCCGAACATCGTTTGCGGGCCCTGCGGATCCAGGTGGGTGGTCCATCGGCGGCGTCCCGGATCGTCAGTCGGCTCGGCGATGGCCCAGTGACCCTCGCCGAGGTAGAAAAGCATGCCCTCGCCGCCTCGCCGCCGGACGGGGTCGAGGAACGCAACCATCACGGCATCGGGCATGACGGCTTCGTAAAACGCATCAGTCGCTTCATCGCCTACCACCTCAAGACGCAACGTTTCCGGCGCGAATTGGCCCTTCGGCCGGTCAATCACTTTCAGCATGATCGCCGGATCGTCCTCGTCGATCTCAGCCACACGAAGCGTCAGCACCGTCTGGTAGCTGGCGTAAAGATCGGCTGGCTGCAGCGACGCATCCACCAGCGCCGGCGCCTGATGAACCATCAGCATCAGAAGCGCGATCGCCATGCCCAGCCCCATCCACGGTATGGCCCGTTTGCTCATAGCGGTTCCTCGTCACGGTGTGTTCGCGGGCCCGGAACGTTGGGCGGACGGCTCAGCCGCCAATGCCTCCGCCTCGTGCATCTCCAGCACGCCGCAGTCGATCCCGACGCGATATTCCGGCGGCAACGGCTTGACATTGGGGCGCAGCTTCGCCAGGGAATCTTCCACGACGCCGCGCGCGATCAACTCGCGCTCGGCGATCGCGCCCTTGTCGTCGACCCGATCGAGAAACGCCGTCAGCGCCGATGACGCCGCCGCCAGCGCGTCGGCATACCGGCTGTCGCCGGCGACGTTGCGGATGCAGTGCGGATCGGTCGTCAGGTCGAAGAGTTCTTCGGCGGGCTTTCGTGGCGGCATAAAAACCGCCCCATCGCCGCGAAGCTCGCCCGACGCGTTGAGCCGACGCATTGCCGCAAGCGTCGGACTGCGCTCGGCGTAACCGTTGCGCTGCGACCAGGGCAACTGCGGATAGAAATTGCGGACGTAGTGATGGCGATGATTGCGACAGACGCGAACCCGATCGAACTGCTCGTCCATCCGGTCCCGGCCGGCAAAAACCCATTCCCTCGCCGACGCCGCTTCCGGACCGAACGCCGCCTGGCCGTCCATTTCGCTCCGCGGTGACAGGCCGACCAGCGACAGCAGCGTCGGGCCGATGTCCACCCAGCAGACCAGTCGGTCATCCACGGTACCGCCTTCGATCAGGCCCGGGGCGCGAACGATCAGCGGCATATGCAGGCCGCCGGTGTAGCACCATCGTTTCTCACGCGGCAGGCCGCGGCCGTGGTCCGACAGGAACAACACGATGGTGCGGTCGGCTTGTCCGGACGCTTCCAGCGCCTCGAGCACTCGGCCGACCTCGGCATCAAGGGCGGCGACGTTGTCGTAGTGGCGGGCCAGGTCCGCCCGGACGATCGGAATGTCCGGCAGGTACGGCGGCACGGGCACGAGATCCGGATCGGTCACCGCGTCGGGACGACGTCGGCCGTCAGCGAACCGCTTGTCCGGCCAGATATTGCTCTCGTGCGTGATGCCGAGGTTGCGGTAAACCATCCATGGCTGATCGGGCAGGCGGCCGGCGGCCAGATCGTCGAGCCACTCCGCGTCGGCGTCCCGCCACGCCGCGTCGGGCTCGAAGTTGAAATCGAGTTTGCCAAACCAGTTCACGAAATACCCCGCCTCACGCAGGTTGTGAGTGAATAGCCGCGGCGGTCGGGTCAGTTTCGATCGATGCTGATGGTTGCCCAGTTTCATTGGGTACTGACCAGTGACCAGCGACGAGCGGGCGGCGCTGCAGACCGGATACGTGGTGAAGGCCTGATCGAACCGGCAGCCGCCTTCGGCCAGTCGATCCAGGTGAGGCGTCCGGGCCACGGGATCACCGTAGCAGCCGAGGAACCGCCCGGTGTCTTCCCCGACGATCAACAGGATGTTCAGTCGTTGGTCTGCCAATCTGCTGCACCTTACGCTGCAATCCGTCGACACGGTGGTCGCTTGGGCGAGCACCTTTTTGTAGCGTGCCAAAAAATATAACCGCCACAAATATCGTCTGTCAACAAACAATGGGTGAAAAACGCCGCCAATCAGCCGCCGACTCACTCGATCGCGGTTTTGACAACCCCGAACGAACCTGATATTGTAACGTGCCAAATATTTAAGGCTCGAGCCCCATCATGCACCACGCGTTCGATCCGCCATCGAAAAAACTCGCTCGGACTCCGGCCACCGGTTCAATGATCGCGGCCGTACTGGCCATCGCCGCCGCCTCACCTGCGCAGGAGCGTGCCGATGTGAACATCCCCGATTCAAAATACGTTCAGGTCAACGCCGATGGCGACCTGGTACTCGATGGCCAACTGGTGCGGTACTGGGGGTTCATCGGCGGCGTGGCGTCGGGCGGGCCCAAGCGAGCGGCCGACGTGCCCGGCGACACGCCCGAAGCCCGCGGGCAATGGATCGACGATCAGCACGAATCGATCCGCCGCATGGTCCAACGCATCGACGACCTGGGCTTCAACCTCGTCCGTGTCTGGGAAGGACGATACAAGGAACCCAACACGTTCGTCTTTCTCCACGACTACACGCCCGGCGATGGTTCGGAATCCGACCGCATCGCCTTCTACTTCAATGAACTGAGCAAGCGCGGCATTCGCCTGTGGATGAGTTCGACCAACCGGATGGGCTTCATCACGCCCGATGACGTGGACATCATCGACGAGCCGGCCACCGCCGACGCATGGCGGCAGGCGATGCGGCAACTGCAGCAGGTCACCGGCCGAGACGCCTTCTCCATTCGCAGCAGTTCCAGCCGACCCGAGGGGCTGATCCAGATGTGGGACCCGCGGTGGGAAGCGATGTGGATCAAGCGGCTGGGGATGCTGGCCGACTTTCCCAACCATTACAAAGGCGGGCTGCGGCTCGGCGATGACCCCCAGGTCGTGGTCTGGGAAATGACCAACGAGGAATTCGCCTTCCGCGGCCTGTTCAATGGTAAGTGGAAGGCGCTGCCGCCCTATTTCCGCAATGGCCTGCTGGATCAGTGGCACGACTATCTTAAGACCAAGTACAAGACCGATGAAGCCGTGACCAGGGCATGGGGCTTTCTGCTGCCGGGGGAAAGTCTGGCCAAGCGTTCGGTCATGCTCGCTCCCCTGGCCAATCCGATCGGCGCCGAAGCGGCGCTGAACGATACCAACGATTACGTGATCGAAACGCTGCAGGTCCACGACGCGGAATACACCCGCGACGACTTCACCCGCCAGCGCGGCGGCGACGTGATCGAGTTCTTCACCCAATTGGTGATCGCCCACAAGCAGCGGCTCGAAGCCGCGCTGGACACGATGGGCAAGAGCTGTCGCCTTTCACCGACCGTGTACGACTCGGGCAATTCCTTCCGCATCCAGTCCAGCTATGTCCACCAGTTCGCCGACGCGGTCAGCACCTGCTCCTACGGTAAATCGATCGGGCACGATCCGACCCATCGCCGTTGGCCGTTCCACTCCCTGCTCGATGATCAGCCGAGCACGCCCACCGGTTGGGTGCCCTGGCTGGAACAGTCCCCGGTCAAGGGCAAGGCGCATTTCGTCTACGAAACCAACACCGACACGCGCGGCAAGTTCAAGGCCGAGTACCCCATGATCCTCGCCGCACTCGGCAGCATCAACCGGTGGGACATCGTCTGCTGGCACAGCTACTCCGGCAAGCCGGACATGCTGGTCGACAACCCGTTCGATCTGAAGCTGGCGGTCGGCGGCGATAACCTGGTCTTCCGCGGCGACGAGGTGCAGCTATCGGCCATGAAAGCCGCGGCTGAGATATTCAAACACCGGCTGCTCGATCCGGTCGCGCAGCCGACCACCTTCGTCTTCGGCAGGCGCTCGCTTTACGACCCGGTCAGCATGGACTACGGCCGAAGCTACGGCGAGCTCGGCCGAAGCTTCGTACCCACCGCCTACCGTTACGGCGTCCAGGTGCGGGTCGACCCGACCCGCGAAGACGATGAGGTCATCGGTCCGTACGAAGAGCCCGGGGTTTTCGCACCCTCGCCGGTTCGCCCCACCGATCAGATCGTCTTCGACCACCAGCACGGGTGTCTGATTCTGGATTCACCGGCTGTAGCCAGCTACACCGGCTTCTTCGCTGACTACCCCGACGATCGCGTCGAGTTGCCCAACGCCGGCGTGACCTTCAGCGGCATCACCGTGATTAATCCCCCGAACATGCCCTACCCGGTCATCGAGGACGAGTTGTACCTGAACCTGACCGTGGCCAGCGCCGACGGCAAACCTCTGGCCGAAGCAGGCAAGGTGATGATCAGCCCCGCCAGCGCCGGGTTCAACACCGGCTTCAAGCTCCGCGAAGACCGGGCTGCGAAACACCGGGAGACGTCGATGCGGGAGATGTGGAGCGACGAACTGCTGTTGGAAAGCCGCGGTCACAAGCCCGTCCTCGTCGCCCGCGTTGGTGCCACGATCACCAGCCCCTCGCTCGACGGCATGAGCTACGTGCTGAAGGACTTTCACATGCGGACCATCGCAAAAGGCGTCGTCTCCGATGGCGCGATTCGGATACCGGCGGACAAACCGGTGTTCGTCGTCGAACTGAGCCGATGACGATGCTGCCGGTTTGCTGATATCAACGTCAGTGGATCGGGCCGGCGAAATCAGCGGCACGGTTCTGGCTCTGGAGCACTCGATGGAATCCACCTGGTTTGACGGGTTGCCCACCCTGGGGGTGGTGCCGGTGTTTGTCAACGCCGGGGCGGCGATGTTACCCGCCGTCGTCGGCGCACTGGCTAGCGTGGCCGCAGCGCTGGCGAAACCGAAAACGCTCGTTCCCGTGCTGCTAGTCGGCGCGGTGGTCGGCGTGGGCGGGTGGTATGCGATCCGTGGCCTGACCGGTCCGGCGGGCGCGGTGTCGGCCACCGGAGCGCGACCGACAGCCGCCGATTCCGGTTCCGGGGGCGGGGCCGGAACGGACTGGGCGGAAGTCGCGATGGCGATCATCCGCCAGCGCGAGCGGGCGGCAGCGATGGGGCAGATCAAAACCGCTGCGCCGGATGAACACGACGGGCCAACCGCGGGCGATGAGCCAGCGGCCGAGGCCCTGATCTTCCGGGGGGACATCGGCCGCAGCGGTTACCGCGGCGGACCTTCGCCGATCGACCTGGTTGAGCTCTGGCAGTACCGCGATGCGCGAACGATGTATCTCAGTTCAACTCTGGTCGCGGACGGCACGGTCTACAGCGCATCGTGCTACCTGCTTCCGGGGGGCAGCGGCGGCGGGGTGTTCCGCCTCGACGCGACCGACGGCGGCGAGCAGTGGTACACCGATGAACTGCTCGACGGCACGCTGCTTAAAGGGTTTTTCAGTTCACCGGCGATGACCGCCGACCGCAAGCGCGTCGTGATCGGCCAGGGCCTGCACCTGGACTACGACTGCTACCTGGTGTGCGTGGAGACCGATACCGGCAATGTGGCTTGGTCGGTTCCGACGCCGCTGCACGTGGAAAGCTCGCCGGCGATCGAAGGCGACATCGTCGTCGCGGGCGCAGGGGCGGTCGAGAAAGGCCCGGACCATCAACCGCAGGGCGACCCCGAGGGCGCCGGTCATCCCGGCTACGTCTTCGCGGTCGACATCAACACCGGCGAGGAACTGTGGCGATACCAGGTCAACGACCCGGAGAGTTCGCCGGCGGTGGACGGCGGCGTGGCGTACGTCGGCAGCGGGTTGAACGGCCGGGCGGTGATGGCCCTGCGCATCGCGGCCCCGGAAGCGTTGGAAGCAGCCGGGGAACAACGACTGGTCTGGAAGACCGACACGCCCTTCCCCGCGGTCGGGCCGATCACGTTGACCGATGACTTGACGATCGTCGGCTGCGGCAACAGCAACTTCGTTTTCGCCGCCCCGGACCCGACCGGGCTGATCATCGCACTGGATCGGGCGACCGGCGAAGAACGCTGGCGGTACGAGACCGAAGACACCGCACTCGGCGCGATCGCGGTGAAAGACGGCGTGGCCATCGCGGCGATCCGTAACGGCGAGGTGATCGCCCTCGACGCGGCGACGGGCGAATTGCTGTGGAAGAGCAAACCGCACGAAGACGGGCTGTTGATGAGCAGCCCAGCATTCACCGGCGCGTGCGTCTACCTCACCTCGGCCGACGGGTACCTGCTGGTACTGGACCCCGAACAGGACGGGGCGTTGATCGAGAAACATTACCTGAACGAAGAGCCCGGCGAGCGGTCGTTGACGATCAGTTCGCCGATCGTCGCCGGCGGGCGCGTGTACGTGGGCAGTGAAACCGGAGGGCTGCGATGCTTCGCGGGCAAGGCGAGTCGATGAACGTGACCGACGCGGTGCTGCCGCTGAGTGCGTGTCACGAGGTCGCCCGCTGCGGTGGCAAGGCGGTGCAGCTCGGCGCGATGATCCGCGCCGATCTGCCCGTGCCCGAGGGCTTCGTGGTCACCACCGAAGCCCATCGCGCCGCGATGGCAGCGGGCCTGCACGCGGTGCCCGACGCGCTGGCTGCACCGATCGGCGCGCGGTATCAGGCGATGGGGTCGCCGACCGTAGCGGTGCGCAGCTCGGCCACGGCCGAGGACGCAGCCGGCGCGTCGATGGCCGGCCAGCACGAGACCTGCCTGAACGTCCGGGGCGAGGCGGCGATGCTTAAGGCGATCGGCCAATGCTGGGCGAGCCTGACCAGCGAGCGGGCGTCGGCCTATCGCGAACATCGCAAGATCACCGAGCAGCAGGCGGCGATGGCCGTCGTCGTCCAGCGCCAGGTCCACGCCGACAAAGCCGGCGTGCTGTTCACCACCAACCCCCGTGCCGGCGGCACGGGCGAGATGCTCATCGAGGCGGCGTTCGGTCTCGGCGAGGCGGTGGTCGGCGGCGAGGTCCAGCCCGACACCCTGGTGCTCGACCGGGCCACCGGAGCGGTGCGCGAATCTCGCATTTCCGATAAACATCACCGGCTCGATCCACAAACCGGCCAATGGCAGCCGCTGCCCGATGAGCGTCGGCGCGAGCCCTGCCTGAACGCGACGGAGCTTGACCGGCTCTATCGCCTCGGCCTGGACGTGGCGGCGAAGATGGCCGGCCCGCAGGACATCGAATGGGCCATCGAAGGCGAACACGTGTGGTTGGTCCAGACCCGCCCGATCACCACGCTCGATCAGATCGAGGCGTACGAAGGGCTGCTGCGCGACACGCGGCAGGAAACAACCGCAGCATTGGACGCCGGCCGGGGACCTTGGGTGGTCCACAATCTGGCCGAGACCTTGCCCCACCCCACGCCGCTGACCTGGTCGGTGATCCGCCGGTTCATAACCGGTGCCGGCGGCTTCGGCGAGCTGTACCGCATGGCCGGGTTTAATCCGGGACCGGCGGTGATGGAGCGCGGCTTCCTCGATCGCATCGCCGGGCGAATCTATCAGGATCTGTCCCTGGCGCCGGAGTTGTTCTTCCAAGACTTTCCGTTCGCCTACGACCCCGATCTGCTGCGCGAGCAGCCGCAGCGAGCGCAGGAACCGCCGACCTTGCCGACCGGATCGATGACCCGGCGCATCGAAGCCGGCCGAAAGCTGGCCCAAGTGCAGCGGCGCATGGCCGAACTGACTGCCGACACCGATCAACGCTTCGAGCAGGACCAGGCGCCGGACTTCCGGCGGTGGGTGGATGAGCAGAAACGGATTGATCCAGCGATGCTGGACGTGCGGGATTGGATCGACACCTTCCGGGCTCGGGAGAAGAAGGTGCTCGACGAGTTCGCGCCGCAGTCGCTGCTGCCCAGCTTGATCGCCGGCTACGCCCAGCAACGTCTGCGTGCGGTACTGGCCGAGCATCTGTGGGATGACGCCCCCGATCAGTTGGTGCATCAATTGGCGACCGGGCCGCGGGCCGACAGCTCCGTGCGGGCCGCGTCGATGATGGCGGCGGTCGGTCGGAGCGAGGCGAGCGCTGAAGCGTGGCTGGCAGAGTTCGGTCATCGCGGCCCCGGCGAGATGGAACTGGCCCAGCCGCGATGGAACGAGCAGCCCGAGCAATTCCTCGCTGCGGCTAAGCAGGCCGCCGACGGCCGCGATCCCGAGCAGATGCATCGTCAACGGTTCACCGAAGCCGAGCAACGCGCCTTAGTCCTCCGTCAGCAACTGCCCGGCAAGGCCCGGCGCGAGTTCGACCAGTCGCTTGACCTGCTGCGGCGGTACGTCCGCTTTCGCGAGGATGGCAAACATGAACTGATGCGCGGCTACGCGCTGCTGCGCGAGATGATCGTCGACGCCGGTCGGCGGCTGGGCGTCGGCGACGAGGTTTGCCTGCTGAGCTTTGAGGAACTGCACGACGCCCTGGCGATCGGCTACGCGCCGTTGAAGCTGATCGAAACCCGACGCCGCCAACGCCATGCCGAAGCACAACTCGCTCTGCCGGTGTTGATCGACGCTGACGCGATCGACCATCTGGGCGAGGCCCCGGAAGTGGCGACCGACGGTGAAGCCGGCGGTCTTCAGGCGTTCGCGCTGACCGGCGGGCGGGCGAGCGGGCCGGCCCGCATCCTGCACAGCCCGGCCGACGCCGATCGCTTCGAGGCTGGCGACGTGCTGGTCTGCCCGAGCACCGATCCGAGCTGGACGCCGGTGTTCGCCCGGGCCGCGGCGGTGGTGATGGAGCGCGGTGGGACGCTGAGCCACGGCGCGGTGGTCGCCCGGGAGATGGGCCTGCCCGCGGTCGTCCTGGAAAACGCGACGAAGCGGCTGACCGACGGGGCGACGATTCACGTCGACGCCGACCGGGGCGGCGTCTTGTCCGGTGATGCCGTTGAAGATGCCGATAAGCCCTCGTCGGAAGCCGCGGCGGCCGATCCCGACGACCCGACGTTGCCGCGCACGATCCTGCCCCCGCCGATCAGCCGGTGCGAGCGGCGCGACGCACGCCTGGCCGGGGCGCTGGCCCTGGCGTGGACCGCGCTGCTGCTGGTCGGGTGGCTGGCACCGCCGGAGTGGCTGAATCATCCGGTGATGCGGCTGTTCGACGTGGCGTTGCTGCCCGTGTCGGCGGCGATGGGCCGGCCTGCATTCATCGCCCTGACCGCCGTCGTGCTCGGCGTGGGACTGATGGTGCTGCAGAAGCTGATCACCGACAACCGTCGACTGCTCGTGGCCAAGGCCCGCGCCAAACAACTGCAGCGCGAGGTGAAGAAACTGCCGGTCGACAGCGCGCGACGCGAGGCGATGCTCCGGGCCGCCCGCCCCGGACAAGGCCGGGGGCTGCTGGCGGCCATGGTCCCGCTGGGCGTGCTGCTGGGGCCGATGATTGGGCTGTTCATCTGGGCCGGCCAGCGCATGCCGCCGGCGATGTGGAACGCCCCGGCCGGCCACACCGTCTTCATCACCGCCGAAGTCGCCGGCGAAGGCGTCGAGCAGGTCACCCTCGAACACGACCCGGCGCTAACGCTGGCCGACGCCACACCGGCTGTCCAGCGTATCCCGCAGATTCGGCCGGTGCTGGAAGAGCTACACGCCGAATGGTCGGCCGACCGTCCGTTGCCAGACGATCGGCCCTGGTCGGCCCGCGCCGCTGCCGAGTGGGCCAGCCGCCTGATGCTGGCCGATCTGGCGGCCTATCTCCAGCAGCCGATGCCGCCGCGCATCGTTGGCTGGCAACTGCGAACGCCCGCCGAACCGCCCAGCGCACGCTATCCGATCACGGTCAACGGCGGCGAATATCAACTGACGACCCATGCCGTGGTCGGCGATGCCGCCGCCCCAGAGCCGCGCGAGGCATTACCCCTGCCCGAGGGGCTCAAGCAGATCGTCCGCTCGGGTGAAAGCGGGGCGCCGATTCACTGGGTCAAGGCCAGCTACACCGACCCGCGAACGCCGGCCGAGAAAATCTTCTGGCCACCGCTGAACTGGGCCACGGCCAACTGGGCCTGGCTCATCCTCTACATCGCCGCCTACGTCCCGGCGATGTTCCTCGCACGGGCCGTGTTGAGGGTTGCCTGATGCCAAGAGCCCACGCTCGATACACCGAAGGCGATCGATCTCACCCGGTCCGCGGTTGAGCCCGGAGCAGTCGGACGGTCGGCGATACGTCAGGATGCTGCGGGCAGAGCTACGAGCGTCGGCGGGCCTACTTAGTCGAACCTGAAAAAGTCGTGACTCAGGCGGCGAAGGTGAGCGGTGGGAACGGGTGGCGTGTGGTCTGTTGATGGACCCGGGTCCGCAAGCGTCGCAGCACGCTGACCAGCAGGCGGATTGGCCCGGCGCATGGCAACCGCCACAGGAGTTTGCGGAGGTTGGCTCCGGCGGTGGCGATCCGCCGGCGCATGTCGAGGCTGATCTTGCCTTGATCCCGCAGGGCATAGGAGACCGCCATGCGGCTGACCCCCAGATGCTCGGCGACCTCTTGCAGTGTGACGGACAATCGTATCCCTTCGCGCAGGTTTACCGCTACACTTTGGAAGTGCAGCATGCATGACCGACTTGTCAAGGAGTTTTTCAGACAACCTCAACCATCGCCAGCCGCGAGAAGCGCAACTCCTCGGCGGTGGTGCAAAATGTCGGGCATTCCCCTGCTTCTTCGCATTTCATGCGGCTTTTCGCTCGTCGTGGTTGAGCAGGCCGTCGAGCAATCCCTGGTCGCCAAGCATTGAGATGGTTCGTTCCACTCACGGCGTGCGCTGAACGACGTTTTCGATGATCCGGACTTCTCCGGCCTCAAGCGCGAGCCGCTCACTCGTGTTGCCGTCGCAGGTCAGGATCACGGTCGTCGGATGATCGGTCTGTAGCGTAACGTGCTGCAGTCGGCTCGCGCTCCAAGCCGCGGCGACAGTGATCCCGCCCCGAGCGCTAAGGCCTCGGAACGATCCGCTTGGCCATGCTTCGGGCAGCGCGGGCAACAGTTCAATCTCGGTGACATTGGTGATTGGGTTGTAGCGCGACTGCAGGAGCATCTCGGCGATGCCGGCGGTGCCGCCGAAGTTGCCGTCGATCTGGAACGGGGGGTGGCTGTCGAACAGGTTCGGCAGCGTGGAGTTGCGCAGCAGCTTGAGCAGCATGTCGCGGGCGGTCTCGCCGTCGTGCAGGCGGGCGTACATGTTGATCAGCCAGGCGGCGGACCAGCCGGTGTGGCCGCCACCGTGTTCCAGCCTTGCCCGAAGCGTCGCCCGGCAAGCTTCGGCCAACTCGGGGGTGCGCGTCGGGTCGATCTGGTCGCCGGGGTGCAGCCCCCACAGGTGAGAGAGGTGACGGTGCCCCGGCTCGGGCTCGTCGTACGGCTTGGCCCACTCCATGAGTCGGCCGTCCGCCCCGACCCGATTCGGCGGGAGCTTCGGAAGCGCCGCACGGAGCTGCTCGACCGCCGGCTCATGGATGTCAAGGACTTCCGCGGCCGCAATCGTCTGTTCGAACAGTTCGCGGATGATCTGGCTGTCCATGGTGGGCCCCATGCACAGCTTGCCGATCTCGCCGCTCGGGAGACGGTAGCGATTCTCCGGAGAGACGCTCGGGCCGCTGAGCAATTGGCCCTGCCCGTCTTCCACGAGGTAGTCGAGGAAGAAGGTGGCGGCGCCGAGCATCAACGGGAAGGTTTCGCGGAGAAAGGCCCGGTCGCGGGTGAACAGGAAGTGCTCCCAGATGTGATCGCAAAGCCAGGCGCCCCCGGTGGGCCACAGGCCGGTTCCGGCGGCGTCACCCGGCACGCTGTAGCCCCAGGGGTCGCTGAGGTGATGCGCGACCCAGCCACGGGCGCCGTAATGAACCTCGGCAGTGCGGGCCCCTTGCTCGGCCAGCGTTCGCATCCAGTCGAACAGCGGCTCGTGACATTCACCCAAGGCCGTCACATCGGCCGGCCAATAATTCATCTGCAGGTTGATGTTCAGGTGGTAGTCGCTGTTCCACGGTGGGGTGAGGCTGTTGGCCCAGATGCCCTGCAGGTTGGCCGGCAACCCGCCGGGGCGCGACGACGACATCAGCAAGTAGCGGCCGAACTGGAAGTAAATCGCCACCAGCCCGGGATCCGTGTGCCCCTCCTGGACGCGCTCTAGACGCTGGTCGATCGGCAGAGCCTCGAGCGCCTCGTCGGTCGGTAGCGACAATGACACGCGATCGAACAACTCCCCGTGCGCTTCAAGGTGGCGTTCGAGGAGTTCTCCGTACGGCCGTTGCGACGCCGCGTCGAGCGTTGAATGAGCGAGGGCCTCCGGCGATCCGCCGTGGAAGTCCGTCCCGCAAGCCACCAGCAGCGTGACCGCGTCGGCCTGCTCCACACGCAACTTGCCGCCGGCGACACTCACCTCGCCGCCCTCGGGGATCGCCTTGACCAGGACCTGAAAGCGAGTCCCGTTGACGCCGGCACGCCCCACGAGCTGGATCGTGGCGTCGGAAGCACCACGCGAATCCGCGTCGGCCGGTCGCCGCAGTTCGGCGATGAACCTCAGCGACTGGTCCGTCGCTTCGAGCCGGTAGACCATGACGCCGTCGGGCGCAGAAACGAACGCCGTCTTCCGGACCGGGCCGTGGTTGCTCTCGTTCTGGATGCGGACCACACCCTCCCGCAGTGACAGGCTGCGGCGATAATCCTCGTCCGCCTGCGGTGAGGCCTCGGCGAACATGAGGTGCAACTCGCCGACCATCTGGTAGGGCTGCAGTCGCCCAGGACTGCCCATCAGGGTGGCGTGGGCGAGGAATTCGGCTTCGGCCGGTTTGCCCTCGATCAACAGACGCCGCACCTCCGGCAGGTAGCGCAGCGCAGCGGGATTGGTGGGGTCGGCGGCGGATCTCGCCCAAACCGTGTCATGATTGAGAACGATGCGTTCCGAGCCGGGGTTATCGAAGACCATGGCCCCGAGCGACCCGTTGCCCAGCGGCAAGGCCTTGTTCCAGTCCCAGCCTGTCGGCTGTTTGTACCATAACATCAATGGTGCACCTGGCGGCTCAGAATGTCGGTTCAACGGAGCGCACGCCGAACCTATCATAGCCGCGATGGATCATGGCCGCAGCCACGCCGAACGCGAGGACATGAACAGCTCGCATCTTGTTGATCCCAGCGCACAGTGGAGAGGGCCCGTTCAAAATCATGCCCTTGCGGTTATGGAAAACCGGGACCGGCCGCGCCGGATCGCATGAGGAGTCTCTGGCGTTGGCGGCCGCAACTGCGCGAGGCGCTGCGCGGTCATCTCAGCGACCACCATCGGTTCATGCTCGGACAGTTGATGGATCACCTGACGTACCTCGATCAGCAGATCGGCCACTTCGACGAGCGGATCGAGGCGTTGATGATCCCTTTCGAGCAAGCTGTCAGCCGCCTGATGACGATGCCGGGCGTGGGGCGGCGGACAGCCCAGAACGTGCTGGCCGAGATCGGCGCGGACATGAGCCGGTTCCCCAGCGCCGGGCATCTGGCCTCGTGGGCGGCCAGCCGGAGCAGGAACACGTACCTGTCCTCGCACTACCGTCGCCTGGCCGGACGGCGTGGCAAGAAGCGGGTGATCGTCGCGGTGGGCCACACGATGCTCGAGATGATGTACCACATCCTGCGGGACGATGTGGACTACCAGGAACTGGGCCACGACGATCTGGACAAACTCCAGCCGCAGCGTCTGACGCACTACCTGGTCAAACGCTTGGAGTCGCTCGGCCACGAGGTTACACTCCGTCCGGTGGACCGGGCCGCGTAGCGGTATTTTCAGAGCAGTCAGCATCCAACACCTTGAACACGGGCGACATGCCGGAGCGCCGCGAATGAATCACGACCGCCCCAACATCCTGTTCATCATCGCCCACGACCTGGGCAAGTGGCTCGGGTGCTACGGCGCCCCGATCCAGACGCCGAATCTCGATCAACTCGCGCGGCAGGGCGTGCGGTTCGAGCGCGCGTTCTGCACGGCTGCACAGTGCTCGCCCAGCCGCGGCTCGATCACGACCGGGCTCTCGCCGCACGCCAACGGCCTGATGGGGCTGACGCACATGGGCTGGTCGATCCGCGAGGGCATCCCGACGCTGCCGCAGCGGATGAACGATCTGGGCTACGCGACGCATCTGTTCGGCATGCAGCACGAGGGCGACCCCGTCGCCCGGCTCAAGTATCAGCACGTGCACAAGACCGGCGGCCGGGCGCAGATGGGCCTGGGCGGGTTCGCCGACTGGGTGCGCAGTGGCGCGGCGGACGATGGGCCTTGGTTCGTCTCGATCGGCACGACGGAGCCGCATCGCTCGTTCGAGGTTGAGCAGTTCAGTCTGACGCCGGACGATCCCGCCGACGTGACGCTGCCGCGCTGGTTGCCCGACGACGAGCACCTGCGCCGGGACACCGCCGGGCTCAACGCGCTGGTGCGCGAGCTGGACCGCAGCGCCGGGCTGGCCCTCGCGGCCCTGGACGAAACGGGCCTGCGGCGAAACACGCTGGTCGTCTTCACGACCGACCACGGGCTCGCCATGCCGCGCGCCAAGGGCGCCTGCTATGACCCGGGCATCGAGGTGGCGCTGCTGGCCCAACTGCCGAGCCGGATCGATGGCGGACGCGTGGTGACGGACCTGGTCAGCCACATGGATGTCTCGCCGACCCTCGTGGCGGTCGCCGGCGGCGAAGCGCCGCGCGATCTCGAAGGCGTCAGTTTCCGCGCGCTGCTGGAAGGGACCGGTCCGGGGCGGCGGGATCACGTCGTCAGCGAGATGACCTATCACGCATTTTACAATCCGCTGCGTTCGATCCGCACCGACCGGTGGAAGTACATCCGCAACTTCACGGACCGACCCCGGGCGCATGTGCCCGGTGATGTGATGGCCGGACACGCCGGGGCGTCGTCGTTCACCAAGGACCTGGTCACCGGCACGCGACCGGCGGAAGAGTTGTACGACCTCGGCGCCGACCCGCTGGAACAGCACAACCTGGCGGACGACCCGCAGCACGCGGCGACGCTCAAGGGTTTCCGAGGCCGCGTGGATCGCTGGATGCGCGACACCAACGATCCGCTGCTGGCCGGCTTCGTCGACGCGCCGCAGGCGCAGCGCGAACACGCGGCCAAGATCCGTGCACAGCAGGATGGCCTGGCCGGCTACGCATTGCCTCAACCGGCGCCGATCAGCCCGTGAGCGCCCGGCCCCGCCCATCCCTGCGGACCACCTGCCCCCGTGTCATGTGCCAGCCTGCAGGAGCGTCGGGGTTGGGGATTCGATCGCTCGCGCGGCCGGCTGGAGCGGAGGCGGGGGGGCGCAGACCCCAGCCGCAGCGGAGGCTCGCCGAGCGATGCCGGGTCAGGGCTTCGGGGGGATGAGGGATTATCGCGGCGCCCCCGCCGGCCTCGACACGAGCAAGCGGGGATCGCCATGATCCTCGACTTCGATCAGGTCCAGGCACAACGCGCTGTCGGTGGCGGTGCGATGCCCGGTCTCACGGTTGCTAAACGCATCGACCAGCTAACAGCCTGTCGGGCTTGGGATGTGTGAGCGCGGCGGTTTGGTGGGGGCGCGGGTTG
>CAYNCM010000033.1:0-31532 GCA_964395825.1 uncultured Planctomycetaceae bacterium | reverse complement strand
GAACTGGGTGACCTTATACTTATCGCACACATCCCAGAAGCGGCCGGCATCGGGATAGGTCGGCACGCCTTCGAACATGAGGCTCACCGCCCCGTTGGCCAGCGGGCCGTAGACGATGTAGCTGTGGCCGGTGATCCAGCCGATGTCCGCGGTGCACCACCAGACGTCGCCGTCGTGGTAGTCGAAGATGTACTTGAACGTGGTGGCGGTGTAGACCATGTACCCGCCGGTCGTGTGCAGCACGCCCTTGGGCTTGCCGGTCGAGCCGGAGGTGTACAGGATGAACAACGGGTCTTCGGCGTCGAGCCAGACAGGCTCGCATGCGTCGGAGGCCTTGTCCATCAATTCCTGATACCACACGTCGCGGCCTTCGGTCATGGGCACTTCGTTGCCGGTGCGCTTGACGACGACGACCTTCTCGATGCTCGGGCATTCCGCGACAGCCTTGTCGGCGTTCGTCTTCATGGGAATGTCGTTCTTCTTCCCGCGCAGCGCGGTGTCCTGCGTGATGAGCACCTTGCATTCGGAATCCTGGATGCGGTCGCGGAGGCTGTCGGCGCTGAAAGCGCCGAACACGACCGAGTGAATCGCCCCGATGCGCGCCGCAGCCAGACAGGCGATCGCCGCCTGCGGAATCATCTGCAGATAGATGCAGACCCGGTCGCCCTTCGTCACGCCCAGGTCCTTCAAAACGTTGGCGAACTTGCAAACCTCGGCGTGAAGCTGCTTATAGGTCAGCTTGTCGTCTTCGCCGGGATCGTTCCCTTCCCAGATGATCGCGGTCTGGTCGCCGCGCTTTTCGAGATGCCGGTCGAGGCAGTTGACGCTGATGTTGGTCTTGCCGCCGATGAACCACTTGATCTCGACGGGATCGATGAAGTTGTACTCGCGGACCTTGGACCACTTCTCGTTCCAGACAAAGTTCTCGGCGATCTTGCCCCAGAACCCCTCGGGGTCGCTGATGGACTGGTCGTACATCTGCTGATACTGGTCGAAGGAACTGATGTAGGCGTTTTGGGCGAAGTCGGCCGGCGGGGGAAACTTCTGGCCCTCGTTGGCGGCTTGTTGAACACTCATGGGATCGAATCTCCTTGGTACGGGTTGCGAATCGCTTTTCAGTCAGTCACATCATTCGGACGCACCGGCCATCGGGCCGGGGAAAACGGTCAGGTCATGCATGCTTGGGCGGCCGGATCAGGGCGGCGATGACCGCGGCGACCAGGCACAACCCGCCGCAAATCGTAAACGCCAGGGGGAATCGCTCCATATCGCCCAGCTTGCCCCCGAGAATCGGCCCGAAAATCCCGCCCACGCCATAGCTCAGAAAGATGAAGCCGTAGTTCTGGGCGATGAACTTTTTGCCGAACGTGTCGGCCGTGGCCACGGGGAACAGGGCGAAGTTGCCGCCAAAGTTGAATCCGATCAGGGCGGCGAACAGGTAGAGCAGGTGCTCGGTGCCGGCGACCCACTGGAAGACGATCACGAACACGCCCTGCGTGGCGAGCATGAGGAACACCGAAGCCTTGTAGCCCAGCTTGTCGCTGATGGCGCCCCAGGCGATGCGGCCGAGTCCGTTGGCCAGGGAGAAGAATACGGCCATGGCGGTGCCGGCGATGGCGCTGGCTTCGGCGGCTTCGATGCCGTTGGCTTCCAGGGCCTCGCCGGGGAACAGCTTCATCAGGCCGATGCTCATCAGTCCTGCCGCCGCGCCGAACAAGAAGCACAGGAAGATCATGTAGGCCTGCGGCTTGGCGAGCATCTGCTTGAGCGTGTAGTCCACGCTGCCGGCTGCGGCCGTGCCGTCGGGCGCCGCTTCGGGCGGCGTGTAACCGGCCGGAATCCAGCCCTCGGGGGGCTTGACCATCCAGATCGCGCCGATCAGGCACGCTGCGGTGAAGATCACGCCGTACACCATGAACGTCTGGCCCAGGCCCATGTTCTCAATCAGGTGGCCCCATGCCCCGGCCAACTTCACCCACAGCATCGCCCCGAAACCGAACCCCGCCACCGCCAGGCCCGTGATCAGGCCCTTCTTGTCGGGAAACCACGCCATGCCCACCGCGATCGGCACGACGTACGCCAGGCCGATGCCCGCCCCGCCGATCAGGCCGATGCAGATGAACACCATGGTCGGATCGGTCGGTCCGAGCAGACCGGCCAAGACGTAACCGACGCCCAGCAGGATCGCCCCGGCCACCGCCCGCATCCGCAGGGATACCTTGGGCAAGAACATGCCCACCAGGAACATCACCCCGGCGAACGAAGCCAGCCCCGCCGCGAATGGCGCCTGCGTCTGGGCCTTGGTCCAGCCCGCTTCGTCCAACGGCGCGGTGAACACGCTCCAGGCGTAGATCGCGCCCAGGCACAACTGAATCAGAATCGCTCCCACCACCACCAGCCATCGGTTCATCACCTTCGGCTGGGTCGGGTCCGCTGCGCTTGGCGCTGAGGTCATTGTCTACTCCTGCTCACGGCTTGGGACATTGGTCGCACCGCGCGCCCATGGCGGCACGCGGGTGTGGCGGCTGGATGGACCGGTATCGCACGAATCGCTTCGCGCAAGTGGCCACAGTCATGCATTCGAGACTCGACAAGACCATCGGGGCCGCCGGACGCCGAGACCGCCGGGGAAACGGTGTCGGAAGGCGTTTTTCGCCGGACGTCGGCAACACTAGCCGAAAATGCGGTTCTTCTGCCCAGTCAAGCGTCCATTGTAGGCCAAGCCGCATTGAACGCAAGCGGGGGTAGGGGCGGGTTTTGGACTTTCTCCGTCGCAACCTAGAATGGCCGCCATGCCCCTCGTGCGCGACC
Source organism: uncultured Planctomycetaceae bacterium (assembly GCA_964395825.1). Lineage (GTDB taxonomy): Bacteria > Planctomycetota > Phycisphaerae > Phycisphaerales > Zrk34 > JANQFT01. The sequence goes on along the minus strand of CAYNCM010000033.1, from coordinate 28,721 downwards.
TCGCCTACGCCGCCGCCGCCGTCGCCCTCAGCCCCCTGTGGGGCACGCGCCTGCTGCGCACCGGCAAGTGGCAAACCGACTGGCCCGCGCGATTCGGCAAGACCCATCTGACGCCCGTCGACCGGCCGACCCTGCTCATCCACGCCGTCAGCGTCGGCGAGGTCAACGCCACCCGCCGGCTCGTCAACGCCCTGACCGCGCGCTGGCGCGACGATTTACGCATCGTCATCAGCGCCACCACCGACACCGGTATCGCCCGGGCCCGGCAGCTTTATGAAACGCGCCACGAAGTCGTCCGCTATCCGCTCGACTTCACCGGCGCGGTGAGGCGGTTTCTCGATCGTGTCCGCCCGACCGCGGTCGCGCTGGTCGAACTGGAACTGTGGCCGACGTTTGTGGGCGAATGCGTGCGGCGGGACATTCCCGTGTGCGTGATCAACGGGCGGCTGAGCGAGCGGAGTTTCAAAACCTATCGCCGGTTCCGCTGGGCGGTGGGGCGGACGTTCGCCTCGCTCTCCGCCGCAGCGGTTCAGGATGAAGACTACGCCCGGCGGTTTGCCGAGATGGGCACGCCCGCCGACCGCGTGACCGTCACCGGCACCATGAAATGGGACACCGCGGTGATCGAGGACACCGTCGAAGGCGCCGATCAACTCGCCGCGGAAATGGGAATCGACCGCGACCGCCCGGTGATCGTGTGCGGCTCGACAGGGCCGGACGAAGAGAAGAGGCTGGTCGAAGCGCTCGGCGGCCTGACGGACCGCGCCGGGCGAACGGCCCAACTGGTCATCGTCCCCCGCAAGCCCGAGCGTTTCGACGAAGCCGCCGAAGCGATGGGCAGCCCCGTGCGGCGGACACAGACAGGCACCGGGCTTCCGCCCGGCGCTTCCACGGCCTATGACGCAAGACGCAAGACTCAGGCCTCACGGTTCCTGCTCGACACCATGGGCGAGCAGCGAAAGGCCTACGCGCTGGCAGACGTGGTGGTGGTCGGGCGCAGCTTCTGTCCGCTGTTCGGCAGCGATATGATGGAGCCGATCGCCCTGGGCAAGCCGACGGTGGTCGGGCCGAACACCGGTGATTTCGCCGGGACGATGAAGGCCCTGCTGGCCGGCGACGGCATCGTGCAGGTCGGCGAGATCGGCCAGGTGCGTCGCGTCGTGGCCGAACTGCTCGACACCGACCGCGGCCGGGAACTGGCATCGAACGGCCGAAAGGTTATCCTCCAGCAACAAGGCGCCACCCGGCGTCACGCCGATTTGATCGAACGTCTCCTGAACAGCAAGGCGCACAGGCATCGAGGCGATTCGGTCATGTCTCGGTGATTTGAGCTTCGGATTTCAAGTTTCGGGTTTACTGCACCATGCCCTCGACCGTACTGCGACAGCAGGTGATCACCAAGGCCCGGCGCATCGTCGTGAAGATGGGCACGCAGTTGCTGTTCGACGACGACGGGCAGGTGAACACCGCACGGCTGGCGTCGATCGCCCGGCAGATCGCCGCGCTCGTCGAGCAGGGCAAGGACGTGACGCTGGTGTCCAGCGGGTCGATCGGGATCGGCTGCCGAATGCTCGATCTGGCCAAACGGCCGAAAGACATCGCCGCCGCCCAGGCCGCCGCATCGGTGGGTCAGAGCGGCTTGATGACCTACTGGCACGAAGCCTTCACCGCGGTGGGCATGAACGTGGCCCAGCTCCTGGTCACCCGCGATGACTTTGAGCAGCGAGACCGCTATTTGAACATTCGCAACTGCATTGCCGAACTGCACCGCTACAAGGCCGTGCCCATCGTCAACGAAAACGACACCGTCGCGGTGGACGAAATCCGCCTGGGCGAAAACGACGTGCTTTCGGCGATGCTGGCCAACGCGCTGCCGGCCGATCTGCTGGTGATCCTGTCGGTGATCGACGGCGTGCTGGACAGCGAGGGCGCAATCATCGACTTCATTCACGATCCGGCCGACGCCCTGGGACTGGTGCGCAAGGGCAAGTCGAAAATGGGCAGCGGGGGGATGCAGACGAAACTGGAAGCGGCCCGCATCGTCACCGACGCCGGCGAAGTGGCGGTGATCGCCAACGGCCGTACGCCCGACGTGCTCGCCCGCCTGCTGTCCGGGGAGAAAATCGGCACCGCGTTCTTTCCGGCCAACCGGCGCATGGAAACGCGCAAGCGCTGGATCGGCATGACGGTTCGCCCGGCCGGGGTGATCGTGGTCGACGACGGCGCCGCCCGCGCCGTGACCGAAAGGGGCAAGAGCCTGCTGGCCGGCGGCATCACCGAAATCACCGGCCACTTCGTCAAGGGCGATGTGGTGGTCGTTCGCGACAGCCGAGGCCGCGAACTGGCCCGGGGTCTGTCGAACTATCCCGACGACGAGGCGCGGATCATCATGGGCAAGCGATCCGGCCAGTTCGAGAAACTGCTTGGCCGAAAGGCCTACGACGAGGTGATCCACCGCGACAACCTCGTCCTCGCCACCCCGCGGTAGCTGACGGCGGCCCTACGGATGACCTCCATGCAGAGACTGACCCTCCAGAACGTGACCATCGGGCGGGATGCGCCGCTGGCGCTGATCGCCGGGCCTTGCGTGATCGAATCGACCTCGCAATGTCTGGCCATCGCTGAACCGCTGCGGACGCGCTGCGCCGAACTGGACCTCGGCTTCATCTTCAAGGCCAGTTTCGATAAGGCCAACCGCACGAGCATCACCAGCCCGCGCGGGCCCGGCCTGGACGAAGGGCTCAAGACTTTGGCGGCGGTGCGCGACCAGCTCGGTCTGCCCGTCACCACTGACATTCACGAACCGTCGCAGGCGGCGGAAGTGGGACGGGTATGCGACCTGATCCAGATTCCCGCGTTCCTCTGCCGGCAGACCGACCTGCTCGTGGCCGCGGCCGAGACGGGCAAGCCGGTCAACGTGAAGAAGGGCCAGTTCATGTCACCAGCCGAGATGACCCACGTGCTGAGCAAGCTGCGCGAAGCGAAGTGTGCCGGCGTCATGCTCACCGAGCGCGGCACGTTCTTCGGCTACAACCGGCTGGTCAACGATTTCGCGGGGCTGGGCGATCTGATGGAACTCGGCGCGCCGGTGTGCTTCGACGTGACCCACTCGACCCAGCAACCGGGCGCACAAGGCGGACGGAGCGGGGGCCGGCCCGATCTCGCGCCGCTGCTGGCCAAAGCCGCCGTCGCCGCGGGCGTCGGGGCCCTGTTCATTGAAACCCACCCCGACCCCCGGAAAGCCCTTTCAGACGCGGCGACCATGCTGCCCTTGGAGGCGACGCTGGAACTGCTGGCCGACCTCAAGCGCATTCACCAGGCGGTCAGCGCCGACGCCTGACACCCAGCACAGCCCCGCCGGCCATCAGCAGAACGCTCGCCGGCTCGGGAATCTGCAACACCAGGTCCACCTCGTCGATGTACGCCTGCGAGGCGGTCGCCGAGTCCAGCGTGATCGCCAGCGTCACATCGGTCAGCCCGAACCACGCCGCATCGTCCACCCGGCCGGCGAAGTGCAGCCGATCGGCCGCGAAGGGTTCCGGTGGTTCGAGGGTGAACAGGTCCGCACCGTCCAGGCTGACGGTGATCGTGCCGGCATCGGTGAGAAACTCATAGTCCAATGCGATATCGAACGGCTGATCGGGCGTGTCAATGGTCTGCGCGATCGCCGCCGGCGAACCGGTTTGCAGGTGAACCAGGTAGTTGGCCGCATCGGCCGGATCGGCAATGACCGACACGTCGGCCGTGCCTTCGGTTACCGGCGACCAGGCCCGCATCGTTGATGTCGTGCGAGTAGGTGTGGTAGGCGTGAGTGGCGTTGTACATCGGCAACCGCACGCTGCCGGTCCGGGCGCTCCAGTAGAAGCCCTGCGGAATGACCGCACTGTTGGAGAACTTGCCGGTGCCGACGACCTCGCCGTGGTTGTTCAGCGATTCAGGCGTGAAGCCGGTGATCGTCTCCACGCGGTAGCCGACGAACCCCCACGCCGCCGGCGTGCCCGCCAGGATGAACACCGCGCACAGCAACCCCGCCCGGACCACAAGCCTAGCAACCGACATGGGTTCTCTCCCTCTCGAGGTCAGTCGTTGAACGAGCGACCATGATCGCATACCAAACCTTCTTATCCAGACATTTCCGGTTTGGATTGCGTCAATTGTCCCGGCTCCGCATCGGCGACAGCCGACCAACCCGAGCCGCTGTGCCGCTGCGGCCGTCACCCGCCGATCACTTCGCCCAGTTCGCGGAAACGTTCGTACCGCCGCTTGACCAGATTGTCCGTTTTGTACCGCTTGAGTTCCCGGATGTTCAGGGCGAGCCATTCTTCGAGCTTCTCCGCGGTCGCCTGCGGGTCCCGATGGGCGCCACCCAGCGGTTCGCCAATCACCTCATCGATCACGCCGAGCTTGAGGTTCTCCCGGGCGGTCAGGTGAAGCTGCTCGGCGGCGGCCTCGGCTTCGGCGCCGGTCTTCCACAGAATCGCCGCGCAACCCTCCGGGCTGATGACCGAGTACCAGGCATATTGCAACATCGCCACACGATCTCCGATCGCGATGCCCAGCGCCCCCCCCGAGCCGCCTTCGCCGATCACGCAGCAGACGATCGGCGTGCGCAGCGTGCTCATCTCCCGCAGGTTGAAAGCGATCGCCTCCGCCTGCCCGCGCTCCTCGGCCCCGATGCCCGGATACGCGCCCGGGGTGTCGATCAGGGTCACGATGGGCAGGCCGAATTTCTCGGCCAGCTTCATCTTCGCCATTGCCTTGCGGTAGCCTTCGGGATGGGCGCAGCCGAAGTGGCAGGTGATCTTCTCCCTGGTGTCCTTGCCCTTGTGGTGGGCGACGATCAGGCACTTGTGCGGGCCGATGCGCCCGAAGCCGGTGATGATCGCCGGATCGTCACCGAACCGCCGGTCGCCGTGCAACTCGGCGAAATCCTTGACGACGTAGCGAATGTAATCCGACGCCTGCGGCCGGCCGGGATGGCGCGACACCTGCACCACCTGCCACGCGCTCAACTTGGCGTAGGTCTTCTTCAGCAGATTCGTGTGATTGGCGCGTAAGCTCCTCAGCTCCGAACCGATGTTCACCCCGCGGTCGCCCTGGCGCTTTTCCAGTTCGAGAATCTGCGCTTCGAGTTCGAGCAGGGGCCTTTCGAATTCGAGTTGATACGTGCCGTTATAGGTCGAGGCGTTGGCCATGGGGGTCCTCTCCGTCGCCGGGCGGCGGGTTCGGGCGCTGGGGGCCGCTGTCGCGGCAACGTTGCGAATCCATTAGCATAACCCCTCGACAAGGCCCGTGGCAACGTCGGCAGCGGAACGATGAAATGCTCGAAGATGATATCAACCACATCACGATCGTCGGCACGGGGCTGATCGGCGGGTCGATCGGCCTGGCGCTTCGACAGGGCGGATACACCGGGCGTATCACCGGCGTCGCGCGGACACAGGCCACACTCGATATCGCCCGAAAACGCGGTTGCATTGATGATGGCGATCGCGACCTGGCCGTCGCCTGTCGCGGGGCCGACCTGATCGTCCTGGCCGCGCCGGTCAGCGGTATCATGGCCGTCCTGCCCAGGCTGGCCGAACTAAAAGGCGATCAGCCGATCATGACCGACGCCGGCTCGACCAAGCGGACCATCGTTCGCGCCGCTGAGCGCGCCCTGCCGCACCCCGAACGTTTCGTGGGCGCCCACCCGATGGCCGGCGCGGAGAAAACCGGTCCGGCGGTCGCCCGCGCCGACCTGTTCGCCAACATGCCCGTCATCATCACCGCCACCGACGGCACTGACCCGGCGGCCCGGCAGACCGTCGAACGGTTCTGGCAGTCGCTGGGCATGAACGTGGTGCACCTGACGGTCGAACAGGCCGATCGTGCCGCGGCGCGGATCAGCCATGTGCCTCACGCGGTGGCGGTGCTGCTGTTCGAGATGGCCGAACGCCTCGGCGGGCTGGACGTCTGCTCGACCGGTTTCGCCGACGTGACCCGCATCGCCAGCGGTGATGCCGATCTGTGGGCCGATATCTTCATGGAAAATGACGCGTCGATCATCGACGTGATCGACGAACTGCAACAGACGATCGGTGACTTCCGGCGGATGGTCGCCGACGGCCGGCGCGATGAACTTCGCGAGCTGCTCGATCACGTTAAGCAGCAGCGAGACGCGTGGTTGAGCGAGCATCTGCCAGATCGAACCTGACAGGGGTGCGACATGCAATGCCAGATCGGATTCATCGGCGGCGGGAACATGGCCGAGGCAATGGTGCGGGCGGGACTGACCAGTGAAGTGCTGTCGGCCGACCGCGTGATCGTGGCCGACCCGGCCGACGAGCGGCGCTCGGTGTTCGAGGCGCTGGGCGTGACGACGACCACGAACAACGCGCAGGTGATCGCCGAGGCCCGTCAGATTGTGCTGGCCGTCAAGCCGCAGATGTTCGCGACCGTCGCGCCGCAACTCGGGGATCTGGACTTCGATGAACAGATCGTGGTGTCGATCATGGCGGGGATTTCCTCGCAACAGATCGCCGCGTCGATCGGCGGTCCGGCTCGGGTGATCCGCGTGATGCCCAACACGCCGATGATGATCGGCGAGGGCATGGCGGGGGTCGCGCTGGGCGATCAGGCCCGACAGGGTGATGAGCAGTTGGCCATGCGGCTGCTGGGCGCGGCGGGCAAAGCGCTCGTCGTGCCGGAAAGCCTGATCGACGCGGTAACCGCGGTGTCGGGCTCCGGGCCGGCGTACGTATTCTACCTGGCCGAGGCGATGGCCGAAGCGGCGAAGGAACTGGGCCTGGGCAATGAAGCGGACCTGCTGGTGCGACAGACGATCGTGGGGGCGGCGAAACTGCTGAGCGAAACCAGCGAATCGCCCGCCGCCCTGCGCCGCAAAGTGACCAGTCCCGGCGGCACGACCGAGGCGGCAATCAATCACATGGAATCGCACGGGGTGCGCCGAAACATCGCCGACGCCCTCGGCAAGGCCGAGCAACGCGGTCGCCAATTAGGGAAGTAGTCGCCGGTCGATGGTGGCCCTTCGGCGGCGCCCGGTTCACCGGACGCGCGTCTGGCGAACCGGTAACGGAAAACCAGCGAAACCCGATTACGGCACGGGCACGACGGAGGTCACTTCCGGCACGCGGGCCTTGATGTTGCGCTCCAGGCCCATCTGCAGCGTCATGTTCGCCGATGGGCAACCCACGCACGCGCCGTGGAAGCGAATGTGCACCACGCCGTCGTCGGTCACATCGACCAGTTCCACATCGCCGCCGTCGGACTGGATGGCCGGACGGATGAGATCGACCACCTCTTCGACCCGCGCGTGAAGGGTTCTCTGTTCGGTGTTTTCAGCCATGGTTTAATTCCTGATTGGTAAGCACCCGGAACGACACCATGATAGACTCGCGGCAGGCCCCACGCCAGTGGCGCCCGGACGTTCCCGGGTCACGGGCAGCGGTCGGGCGGGGTGAAACATCAGAAGCTGTACCGCAACGCCGCGTACACGTTCGTGTTCCGCTCGAACTGGCCGAAAAAGGTTTCACGGTCGGCTCCGAGGAACACGTTGCCGCCGATCTCCCACGACCAGTGATCGTCGATCTTGTAGCTGACCTTCGGCCGCAGGTACGCATCGCGATCACTGGGACTGACGAATACGAACAGCGACCACTCAAGGTTCTGCTGCATGGTCAGATAGGTCACGCGGCAGGTCAGCAGATGGCGGACCTGGTCGCGCGGCACCCTCCCGGGCGCCAGCGATCCGGTGTAGGCATCGTGGTCGAGCATCCATTCGACGTAGTACTGCACGCCCAACGTCAGGTCGGCGATGATCTCCTGCTCGTAGCCGGCCAGGACGCGCCATTCGCTGTTTCGCACAAAGGGATCGGCGCCGCTGCGGTCGGCGGCCGAATCGTAGAAGCCGAACTCCACGTTGCCGATGCCTTCGCCGATCGGCCCGCGCGCCGAAGCGCCATAAACGTTCAGGGCCGGGAAGGTTGCCTTCCCGCTGCCGGGGTCCAGGCCGGCGGGGCTCTTCCAAAAGCCGTGATAACCGTATGCCGCCGTTTCGATCGCGCCGAACCGCCGGTAGAACCGATAGGCGATCTCATCGTCGCTGAACCAGACGTTCGGTCGCTTCGCCTGGACCACCGCGTCGCGCCCGGCGCGGCGGCCGACGTTTGCGTTGTAGTACGAGACCTGCCGACCGTCGATGAAACGATCGGCGTCGAAGGCCGGCGCGTACACCACGTCCACGTTCACCGCGTCGGTGAACAGCGACAGCTTCAGCGCGTCCGAGGGCGCCTTGAGATACTCCTCGTCGCGTCCGATGAAGAACGAGTTCCAGTCCTTGGGAAACAGATCGTTGATGAAGATCAGATCCCCCGTGCCCCAGGTGAGAATCTGCCGACCGACTTTGAGGTCGACGTTGTCGAGGGGGGTGAACGCGGCGTTCACTTCGCGCAGGTCCGCGAAGCCCTCGCCCGTTTCGAGGTCCGGCGTGTGACAATCGAGGACGGGGTCGTAAAGAAAATCAGCCACCACGTGAGCGGTAATGCCGGGCCAGGTCTTTTCCGCGTCCAATTGCAGGCGCGTTTCACCCACTGACGCATCGCGGGCATGGCTGTCGGGCTGTGTGCGAAGGCCACCCCGCACTTCCCAGAAACCGGTCAGCAGGAACGGCCACCCGGGAATATCCGCCTTCTGGGCTGGGGCTTCGGAGGTATCAGACCCACCGGCCAGACCGCTCGGCAGGTCGGGGGCGATGTCGTCGAATGTTTCGCCGTCCAATCCCGCGGGCAGGGCTGGACCTTCCTCCCCAAGTCCCGCGGGCAGCGCCGGTTCCTGCGCCGCGGTCGCCGTACAAACCGCCAGAACACCAAGAACCCCAACAATCAGATCGATGGGCCGGGGCGTGCGTTTCACACCCTGAATCTCCGGGCGGTCGCGGGGTCTTGGCTGTTCCATCCCATTCATTCCTATCGCAGGTACTCACGCGGGGGGCGGCGGAGGTAGCGTTCCTGGAAGATCTCTTCCGCCAGGCCCACGTTGTACTTCACGTTGGCGTATTCCATGACCGTCTTCGAGCCGCTGTCGAGGTTTGCCATGCTGGACTTCGTGACGGTGGGAAAACCATCGATGGTTTCGACCTTCATCGCGGTGTATTCGCGGTACTTGCGGCCGGTCTTGTCATAGTACTCGGTCTTGACGGGGATGAAGGTCTTGCGGTGGATCCACATGATGTAATGACTGAACTCCACCGTTTGGGGATCTTTGGGCGTGTTCTTGAGTTTGTAGTAGTCCTCGGAAGTGTCGACCAGTTCGTGTGTGTCGAGGTCGATCTGCCGGCCGGACACGTCTTCGTAGAAGAAATCCGATCCGACAAAGCTGGTGCGTTTGTCCGAGGCGGCGATGCGCTTGACCAGATCCAGGGCGGGCAGGTAGAGCCAGCGGTCGTCGTCGCGGTCCAGGTGCTTGTGGACCATGAAGACCATCTTGGCCACGTCGGCCGGACGCTGGAAGTAGACGTAAAACTTCTGTTCGCCGGTGTAACGTTCGGCGGCGGCGGCGTCTTCGGGAGCGGGTTGATCCCAGCGCAGAATCATGAACCGGCGCTGGCGCTGGCGGTCCTGGGAATCGGTAATGGTCATCGACACCTGCGCCCGCCCGTCATCGCCCTGGTAATAAGCGGTGTGGTTGGTGCGGTGCACGATTTCGTCAACGGTCGGATCGGTTTCGGTGAATGCCGCGCCGGCGGTCATCACCACAATCAGAATGGAAAGGGGCATTGTTTTCATTGTGAGACTCTGGTGCGTCTTCTGTGATCATGCCGTCTTGCTGTCGGTCCGGCAGGCGGCGCGGCGGGAGGCGATGAAACAGATCGCCGCCAGCACCGGGATCGCCGCGAGGCTGTACCACGTCAGGTGGGTGTAATCCTGGTGGAGGAACTGGTGGATGTTGATGGCCGCCGCCGCGACGAGGGCTGCCATGGCCACGATGCACGTGCCGCAGTTGCAGGTGACCGTCGCCGCCCGGCCGGTCGGGAACAGCAGCCGCCGCAACAGGCGCACGAGGGCCGGCAGAATCAGCAGCGTCGCCGCGCCGGCGGTCAGCAGAATCGCCGCGATGAAAATGCCGACCGTCTGGTAGGGAACCAGCGGGGCGGCCAGCAGCGGCCCGAATCCCACGCCCACCACGATCGCGTTGCGGGTGATGGCCCGCGCCGGTTCGCCGAACATCGGTCCCACCGCCGCCTGCCACGAGCCGTGCCGCGCCGCCGCCGCCCGGCCCCGCGCCAGGAAGTGGATCGCATAGTCGATCGCCAGACCCAGGCTCAGCGAACTGAGCACCGCCACCGGCATGTCGTAGTCCTTGCCGACGATCCCGATCAGGCCATAAATCAACGCCACCGTCACCGTCAGCGGCACCATCGACAACAACCCCCACAGCCCCGAGCGGAACAGCAGAATCATCATCAGTAGCACCACCAGAAAGCTGCCCAGAAACGCCTGCAACATGCCGCTGACCATCTTGTCCTGCCAGACGACGTTGATGTACGTCAGGCCGAACCAGTCGTGTTGCAGGCCGGCCGGCGCGGGATTGTCCGCCACGTATGCATCGACCGACCCGACCACGCGCTCCATGTCGCGGTTATCGCCGCTGGTCAACTGCAACCACAGACTGGTCGTGCGGTAGTCGGGCGTGACGAAATGCCACAGATCGTTGTACCGGTGCGAGGACTGATACTGAATCAACGTCTGGGCCACCATGTCGCGCCGGTCGGGAACGCGGTACTGCGCCTGGGAACCGTCGAGCAGGTCGCGGTGCACCGTCATCACGATATCGGCCAGCGAATTGCTCTTGCCGACGATCGGTTCGCCGTCCCGTCCGGTCACTGTTTCCAAATGATCCTGCAAGTCGCGCATCCATCGCAAAACCTGGGGATCCTTGCACAGTTCGCTGCGCTGCAGTTCGGCCTCGATGAAGAGCGCGGTTTCGTTCCATTCGTTGAAGCGCTCATCCTCGGCGGCGATCCTCCGCTCGACCCACTGTTTCAGGGGTTCGAAAAACGCCTCTGCTTCGACGGGCCCGTCGAGTGTCGTGGCGCGGCGCTCGATTTCCGAGGCCAGTTGCTCGAACTGATCGGCGGCGTATTCCTGGCCGACGCGCGCCTTTTCCTGTCGCGCCCGCTCGACGATCGCCTCGGCGTCCCCGGCATCCAGCATGTCGGCGTCCGAAGCAGCGGCCAGTTGCAGGTACGCCATGTACGTGCCGCCGAAGTGTTCGTTCAGTACGCGGTCGGCCACGCGGATCGGGTGCGACGGCTCGAACCACCTGGTGGGATTGTCGTTGATGTTGATCCGGCTGATACCCCACGCGCTGATTGCCCCGACGATCGCCGTGGCCGCGAGAATCAGCCAGGCGTAGCGATACGTGAATCGCCCGACGGCGTTCAGCATGCGACCCATCGGTCCGTGCGATTCGGCTTTGTGCGACTCGGCGGTGGCGATGCTCTTCAGTCGCCGCTCGGGGATGAACATCGTCGCCGCGGGGATGAACGTGATCGTCCAGAACCACGCCAGCATCACGCCCACGCCCACAAAGATACCGAACACCTGCACCGGCGGAATCGGCGTCAGCGCCAGCGACGCGAACCCGGCCGTGGTGGTCAGCGACGTGTACAGCATCGGGCGGAACAGGTCGTCCATCACCGCGAGCATGGTTTCCCGCCGGTCGCCGGCCGATCCGTAGCGGTCGAAGAAATCGCTGATGATGTGGATCGCGTCGAGCACGGCGATCGGCATGATGAAGATCGGAATCATGCTCGACATGATGTGCACGGTATTCCCGGTGACGATCAACAGCGCCATGGTCAGGATCGCCGTCACCGCGGCCATGATCATCGGCGGCACGATCAGCGTCAGCTTGCGGAAGAAGACCCACATCAGAATGAAGATCACCACCATCGCCAGGGGCGCGCTGATGGCCATCTGCTTGAACATCTCCACCCCGAACGTGTCCTCGGCCACGGGCAGGCCGGTGATGTGGTATTGTTCGTCGCCCCCCAATTCAGCGATCTTCCGGCGCAGTTCGATCGACACCCGGTGGGCCAGGTCCTTTTTCGTCAGGGGGATGTACAGGGCCAGGGCCTTGTCGGTCTGGTCGGCGACGAGGGTGCCGTTGAGGAAGGGGATGCGGCGGGCGCGATCGCGCACGGCCAGCGCCTCGCCGGACGTTTCGGGCGGCCGGGACATCAGCCAGTCGAACCGCACCGTGCCCAGGCCGGCGTTTTCGATGTAGTCGACCGTCGATGGCGCGATCAGATCCACCGTGACCACGCCCTGGTCTTCGGCGGCCCCGATCGCTTCGCCGCGCAACGTCTGGACGAAATCGGTCAACTCGTACACTCGACCGAGCGTTTCGACGTTGAACACGCCGTGCGCGTGCTGTTCGTTCACCACGCCGAGCACGATGATGTCGTTGAGGCTGAACCGTTCCCTGGCTTCGTGATGGAACAGGCGGACCGGCTCGTCGGTGGCCAGCATGTTTTCCGGATCGGTGTCGACCTTCAGCGGATGGAGCCATCCGAACGCACCCGGCCAGAGGGTCGGCAGGGCGGCGGCCAGGCCCAGCACCACCGTCAGAATCAGCATCACCACGGTGACGATGACCGGATGATCGACCGAGAACCGCACAAGGGAATTGCCGGGTCGGCTCATGGGATTGACCACCTTACACCCGCGCCGCCGGGCACGGCTTCATACCGAGTTTACCCAGAATCCACATCGCCGGACACCAGTTGGTCAGGCCGGACTGGAAAAGGTTCAGCCCGACGAACGCGGTGAACGCCAGCCACCAGGGGCTGACCCACACCGCCAGAACGACGCTGCACATCACGAAAGAACCCGCCATCAACCGCAACGTCCGTTCCATCGTCATGGAAGATCTCCTGGGTTGTTCATCCATGCCGACACCGAGAACCCCGGATGGTTACAGACTCTGGCGGGTATACGGTCCCGGCGCACCTGGCGTTTGGATGGTCAATCAGAACCGTCGCGAATCTGATTCCATCGCTGGCGCAGGCATTCGTGCAGCCGACGGCGGCAGTCGAGCGGCATTTCGTAGATCTGCTCATCATGATACATCCGCACCGTGCGGCGGATGTTGTCCACCACCACCCTGCAGGGATTGCACCGGCCCATGTAAGCGTCGAGCCCTTCGCACAGGTCCGGGTCGATGTCGCCGTCCACGTACTGGTTGATCACGTGCAGCAACTCATCGCAGGTGCGGACGAAGTGTTCGGCCGGTGGGTCGGTCATGGCGATTTCTCCTGCGCCGGGCCCTGGTTTTGCGCCTGCATCACCTTCCGGGGGTCGACCTGCCGGTCGGGATCGCCGAGCTTCCGGGTGAGCAGTTCGCGCAGCGCCAGGCGGCTTCGCAGCAGTCGCACCTTCACGTTCGACTCGGTGATGCCCATGGCTTCGGCGGTCTCCCGGGTGCTCAGGCCCTCCACATCCCGCAACACGAACACCACCCGCATTGGATCGCTTAACGCGGCCAGCGCTTCGTCGAGCATGTCGCGCAGCTCGCGCCGTTCGATCGTTCGCTCCACGCCGTCGCGCCAGTCGGCGATGTACTCCGGTTTGGGCAGGCAATCCTCGTCATCGTCCGGGCAATCGTTGGGCGCGATGCGAAGGCCCCGTCGCTTGCGCAGCACGTTCAGCGCCTTGTTGGTCACGATGCGCCGAATCCACGTTTTGAACGACGCCTCGCCGCGGAAATCGCTCAGGTGCTCCATCGCCGACAGGAACGCCGACTGCACCACGTCCTCCGCGTCTTCGCGCTGGCGGACGATGCCCATGGCCAGGCGGTACAGCCGCTGTTCGTGCCGGGCGACCAGGGCGTCGAACGCCTCGAAATCCCCTCCCTGCGCCCGTTCGACCAGCCGCGCGTCGTCTTGTGGTTCGGACACGTTCACGAAGCAGAGGTTACAGGCGATGGCGTCGGCTCGCCACGCAGGTTGTGGCGGTGAAGGAAATCGGCGATCGCCCGGCGGTAGGCCTCCGGCTGATCGCACCAGGCCCGCGTGTGACCCATCCGGGAAAAGGTGACCAGCCGGGCGTGCGGCGCGGCATCGGCCACGTCTTGTGAATCACGCAGGGGGCTGACCGTGTCCGCCTCGCCGTGCAACAGCAGCAGTGGGGCGGTCACGTGACAAGCGAATCGCGCCGTATCGGCCCGCCACCGCCCGGGCCAGCCCAACCCCATCGCTGCCCATGCCAGGTTCGCGCTCGGCCAACCGGGCAACCCCTGGTCCCGCATCGTGCCCGCGATAGCCGTGGTTGGCCGACGATAAGGCGAATCCGCGATCACCGCCGAGACGTTCAACCCCCGCTCGCTCGCCGCCTCGATCGCCAGCGCCGCGCCCATCGACGCACCGTGCAGAACGACGGGTCGGCCGTCGTTCGCGACGTGTCGAACGACCGTTCGAATCAGGTCGACTTCCACCACGCCCCACGTGCATCGCGGGCGCGGCGAATCACCGTGGCCGGGCAGGTCGAACATCACCAGTTGCGCCGCCGCCTCGCTCAGTACGTCCAACCACTGCAACTCGGCGATCCGCGAGTCGCCCCAGCCATGCACCATCACGACAATCGGCCCGTCCGAAGTGCTCTTGCCTGTGATACGCCAAAGCTCAACCGGTTCGGCATCGTGGCCGACCACCCGTTCGGCCCGCCACGTCGCGCCCGCTTGGTCCGGGTCGGCCGCCCAGCCCCGCGCCAGCGCCACGCCGTCGGTCAGCCGCCGCGGATGCAGAATCGAATGCACCACGCCCGCTGTCTGCGCCGCCAGCAGAACCCCCAACGCCACCGCAAACAGAATCGCCAGTCCCGTGAACATCTGCCCAAGCATATCGCAACGCCCGGCGCTTCGCCTGACGCGATGAATCCCACGCCGCGCCGCGAGGGTTGTGATACGATGGCGGTATGCGTGAATTCGAGTTGCTCCAGCACGTGTACGCGACCGGCGGGTCGCCCGGCGACGGCGTGGTCATCGGGCCGGGCGATGACATGGGCGCGGTGCGCCTGGGCGATCAGGTGGTGCTGGTGACGGTCGACCAGGTGGCCGACGGCGTGCACGTGCGGGTCGATCGAACGCCGCTGGAACTGATCGGGCGCAAGGCGATCGTGCGGAACCTGTCGGACGTGGCGGCGATGGCGGCCAGACCCGTCGGGGCGGTGGCGGCGGTGAGTCTGCCGCGCGGTTTCGGCGAGCCCCGTGCCCGCGCACTGTTCGATGCAATGCGGCAGACCGCTGAACGATACCACTGTCCGCTGATCGGCGGCGACATCAGTATCTGGGATCACCCGCTGGTGGTCACGGTGACGGTGTTCGCCGAGTCAGCCGGCCTGGGCCCGGTTCGGCGCAGCGGGGCGCAGGCGGGCGATGCGGTGTTCGTCACCGGCGAACTCGGCGCGGCCTGGAACGAGCAGGGCGGGGGCGTTCACCTGACCGCTGAACCTCGCATCGACGTCGCCCGGACGCTGGCCGAGCGATTCACCGAGCACCTGCACAGCATGATCGACCTGTCGGACGGCCTGGGGCGCGACCTGGGGCATATCTGCGAAATGTCAAACGTCAGCGCCCTGATCGACGCCGAGACCGTGCCGCGTCGCGCGGGCGCGGAACTGGCCCATGCGCTCGGCGATGGCGAGGATTACGAACTGTGTTTCACCGTCGATGCCCGTGCGGCAGCGGACATGCCGGAGGAGATCGAAGGAGTGAACGTGACGCGTATCGGCGAGATTCGATCGGCCGACGGGGGCGAGTGGGGGGGCCGGCGGATTGCGCTGCGCCGCCGCGATGGGTCCGAAGCACCGCTCGATCCGGGCGGCTGGGAGCATCGCGGATGACCGAGGCACCGGCGAACACGATCACGCTGACCACCGCGAGTGTGGACGAAACACGGGCGGTCGGCCGAGCGCTGGGCGCGGTGCTGGAACGTGGGGACGTGGTGGCGCTGATCGGCCCGCTGGGGGCGGGCAAGACGCAGTTGGTGCGGGGGCTGGCCGCGGGCCTGGGGGCCGATCCGCGACAGGTCGCCAGTCCGACGTACGTGCTGATGCAGGAGTATGCCGGGCGGATCCCGCTGGTGCATATCGACGCCTACCGCCTGGAAGGCTTATCGGACGTTGAATCGATCGGCTGGTCGTCCGAACTGCTCGACGATTCGGTGACGGTGATCGAATGGGCCGATCGTATGGCGGATGAAGTGCCCGCCGATGGCCTGCACGTCAGGCTTGACCACGTCGACGAAGCCCATCGCCGCATCACGTTCCAAGCGCCAGACGCCTGGCGGGATCGCCTGTACGGGTTGATGCACGATCTTTCGGATTCGCAAACGCCGCTAACCGAGTCAGCCAACAGCGGATCGACCAAAGCACCCGCGCATACGCCGTGCCCGATCTGCCGCGCGGCGGTCCCTGGGGATGCGCCGGACTATCCGTTTTGCAGCCAGCGTTGTCGGCTGGCGGATCTGAACCGCTGGTTCAAGGGCGAGTACCGTTTGAGCCGACCGACCGAGCCGGATGACGATCTGGAAGACCTGATGGATGGCCCGACGTGACCGCCGGGGGTAGGGTTCAATAGTCAATCGTCGGCCTTGTCCTCGTCGGCCGGCACGGCGTAGACGAGAAAGCGATGACCGACCGCCTTGAACCCATGCTCGCGGGCGATGCGTTCGCGCAGCCGGGCCAGGGCCTTGTCGTGGAACTCGATGATTCGGTCGGTCTCCATGCAGACCAGGTGGTCCATCGGCTTGCGGCCGTAGATGAGCTGGTAGTGCGCCTGGCGCGAGTCGAGCAGGACTTCTTGAATGATGCCCGCCTCGACCAGGTGCTTGATGGTGCGGTAGATGGTGGCCTTGGACACGCGGTAGCCGGCCTGGTGCATCTCAAACAGCAACTGGTCGACCTCGAACACGCCGTCCTTGGCCAGCACCGCATCGAGGATGGTGGCGCGTTCGGCGGTGAACTTCAGACCTCGCTTTTTCAGGAACCGGCGGAAGATCGCGCACAAGGGCTGAATGATCGGATCGGTTTCGGCTTTCGCTTTGGCCATTTTGACAGCTACCCGGGAATGGCAACGTGTTTCCAGTCTCAAGACCGCCGGGCCGATTCTATCGCACGCCGGCGGCTTTAGCGAATCCCGACCTGGCCGTAACGTCCGATAATACATGTTATGTTATATTCCGCCCAAGGCTGGGGTTCGCGGAACGCGGTTTTCGGCAGCGGGACCGCGGGCAGGCGGCTTGCGTCAGCGACCATTGCCCCGCTGGCTTTTCATCCGACACTTCCGCTCGCCGGTGCGCCAAGAGGCTGGCTTGGGGTCACAGGCCCAGGGGCCGGGGTAGACGCGGATCGCGTCGCGTGGAATGGCGCCGGCGGGTAGGATGGTCGCGATGAGCGTGGAGCACGAAGCGAAGATGGCCGTTGGCGACCACCGCCCGGTGCGGGCGGCGCTGGAGCGTGCCGAGGCCGAGCGGGTGGCGGCAATGCTCGAAGAGAATGTGTTTTACGACACGGCGGATCGGCGACTGCTGGCGGCGGGCTCGGGTATGCGCCTGCGCGTCCACCGGATGCTCGCTGATGGTGGAACCAACGTGCGGATGACTTTCAAGGGGCCGAAGCAGCCGGGCTTGTTGAAATTGCGCCGGGAAATCGAATTCGGCGTGGATGATGGCGATGCGGCGGGCGAATTGCTCGCGGCACTCGGGTACGAACCAATCATCCGCTTCGAGAAGCGCCGGGAGCGCTGGCGGCTGGGCGGGTGTGTGGTCGAACTGGATGAGATGCCGCGCCTGGGCTGCTTCGTGGAAATTGAAGGCCCGGATGAGCCAACGATCATGTCCATTCGCCAGAGGTTGGGCCTTGAAGATGCCGAGTTGATCGCCGACAGCTATGCCGCCATGCTCGATGCCCATCTGAAGGAACAGGGCATTGAAAGCCGCGTGATTCGTTTCTGACCGGCGGGGCTTCTCTGCCGCCCTACCGAATGCCGCATTCCGACCGCACCCGCGCCCGGTACGCGGCGCACAAACGCCTGGTCAGTTCGCCCGGCGCCGCGTCGGCGATCGGTTGACCGTCGACGTTCACGATGCCCGCCACTTCCGTGGTCGTGCCCACGGTGATGATCTCATCGGCCTGCCGCAAACGGTCGAAGGAGAACGGTTCTTCGATCACGTCGATGCCCTGCTGTTCGGCCAGGTCGATGGCGATCTGCCGCGTGATACTGCCGAGGATCGAACCGTCGAGCGGATGGGTGGCCAGTCGGCCGGCTTCGGCGATGAGGATGCTGCGGGCGGTGCCTTCGGTGACGATGTCGCCGCGCAGGAGAATCGCCTCGTCGCAGCCGGCGTCGACCGCGGCCTGGCGGGCGAGCACGTTCGGCAACAGCGAGATCGACTTGATCGCGCATTCGCTCCAGCGATGGTCCGGGAGGGCGATTGCCTTGAGGGCTTTGGGTCGGTCATCGTCCGACAGGGGCGCCTCGGGTTGGGCCATCACCAGCACGGTCGGGCGCACGGCCGGCGAGGGAAACGCATGGGCGCGCTTTCCCGCGGCGCCGCGCGTCACCTGCCAGTAGGCCGACGCGTCGGTCAGGCCGTTCCGCCGCATCACTTCATCGCTCAGCGCATCAAACGGCGGCAGATCGTCGCCCATCGACAGGTGAATTTCGTTCAGGCTGAACCGCAGGCGTTCGAGATGTGCGGCCATGGCGACCGGCCGGCCGTGGTAATAACGCACCACTTCGTACACGCCGTCGGCGAACAGAAACCCCCGATCGCGCACCGATACATGGGCCTCGTCGGCGTCGAGCCATTGTCCGTTGAAGTAGACGATCTCGGCCATGTCAAGAGCATACGGCCGGCGGACGTCCCTGAACAGTCCCGCCGAGGTGCAACGCGGCGGCGGGCGGCGTACAATGGCGTCCATGACCAGGCCCATGCGAGATCACGGATGACCAGGCAAACGACTCAACGGGCGAGGGCGGTGGCGGCGGTGGTGATGTGCGGTTCAATGCTCGGCGGCTGTGCCGGATCGCGCACGTCCGGCGTGCCGGGATTTCTGCAGCCGCTGTTTCCGCCTTCGCCATCCGAAGCGGCCCGCGATGCGTTCAACGTCTACGATGCCGACAAGCGAAGGCGGTCGGTGAACCTGCTGGCCAACGCGCCGTTCGGCGATGAGCAGCCCTACCTGCGCACCTACCGCCTGCTGATCGACGATCCCGACCCGACCGTTCGCGCCGCGTGCATCGCCGCCCTGGGCAAGCACGGCACGACCGATGACGTGTCGCTGATTCTGCGTTACCTCGACGGCGATTCGCCGGTGGTGCGATGGGAAGCGGCCCGGGCCCTGCAACGGCTGCATCATCCCGATGCGGTGGACCCGCTCATCCGGGCCATGGCCGGCGATGACGAGGCCGACGTTCGCATCGCCGCCGCCAACGCCCTGGCCCAGTACCGCCAGCGCAAGGTGTTCGACGCCCTGATCGGGGCGCTGAGCGATGACGATTACGGCGTGGTGGTCGAGGCGGCCAACGCGCTGGGCAATCTCACCGGTCAGGACTTTGGCGACGAGGGCGGACGCTGGCTGCAATGGGCCAAACGAACCGATGACCTCTTCGCCGAGGCCGAGACCTACTATTACCGACAGTACGTCAAGCCGCCTTCGTTGTGGGACAAGGCGCAATTCTGGCGCGAGCCCAAGACCGCCCACCCCCGCGAGCCGCGCGGCCTCGAAGCCAGCGACCTGACCGACCCGCCTTCCTCCTAACTCTCTTCCACCCGATCGGAGGCTCCCGTTGCGCGCACTGGTGTTCGACGGCAAGCAATTGCGTTTCGATCCCAACCACGATGAACCGGCCCTGGGCAAAGGCGAAGCGATGATCCGCCCCACCCTCGCCGGCGTCTGCGCGACCGACATCGAAATCTGCCGCGGGTACATGGGGTTTGCCGGTGTGCTCGGCCATGAGTTCGTCGGCGTGGTCGAACGCGTGGCCGACGACTGCGACGACCGCGCGAAGAAGCTGGTCGGACGGCGCGTGGTCGGTGCGATCAACTGCGTGTGCGGCGAATGCGACATGTGCACGCGCGGATTGAGCACCCACTGCCGCAACCGCACGGTTTTGGGCATCGACGGGCGCGACGGGTGTTTCGCGGATCGCTTTACGCTGTCGGCGAAGAACCTGTATGCCGTGCCCGAAGGCGTGGATGATGACCAGGCGGTGTTCACCGAGCCGCTGGCCGCGGCCTGCGAAGCGCAGCAGCAACTGCACATCGAAGGCAAACCCTTTATCACCGTGCTCGGCGACGGTCGGCTGGGCCTGCTGGTGGCGCAAGTGATGGCCAGGCTCAACGCCTCGGTGCGCGTGATCGGCAAGCATCCTGAGAAGCTCGAGAAGTGCGCCAAGTGGGGCATCCAGCACCGGCTGATCGGCGACATCTCGCTGCGTAAGGACCAGGACGTGGTGGTCGATTGCACCGGGTCGGCCGAGGGGTTGGACGCGGCGATGCGGATGGTCCGCCCGCGCGGCAAGATTCTGCTCAAGACCACCGTCGCCGATCAGTCGGGCGTGAACCTGGCGCCGTTGGTCATTGACGAGATCGAACTGATTGGCAGCCGGTGCGGCAACTTCGCCGATGCCCTTTCGCTGCTGGCTGGTGGCGAAGTCGACGTAATCAGCCTTATCTCCAAACGCACGAAAATCGACCACGGCGTCGAGGCGGTCCGCCACGCCGCCGGCGGTGCGCTGAAGGTGTTGATGGAATTCAACTGACCGAAATCCAACTTGCAGCGAGGTGCGACATGTCACGGACGACATGCACGTGCTGGATTCTGGCGATCGCCGCCCTGCCGCTGTCGCTTGCGCTGGCCGACAGTTTCGATCCGCCCAGACTGCCGGACGATCTGTCGTTTGAGGTCGTGCGCACGCCGGTCAACGTGCAAGGCGAATGGAAAGAAGGCGATCGCATCAGCATTCGCATCGACGGCGGCAAGGCGATCGACCTCGGCCTGGAACGCGTCAGTGAATTCGCCGGGCGCGAAGTGCGCGATGGCGTCGATCCGAGCACCCTCCGTGTGCACCCCATCAAGGATAGCCCCGCCCTGCTGCATATCGAGTGGACCGACTACATGTCCGACGGCACCGGACATTACCAGAATGCGTTCTACCGGATCGTCCGGGCGAGCGAACCGGACAAGCCGATCGCCGCCGGGTCGGTGCCGCTGAGCGGCCGTTGGGGATGGGGCACGGGCAACGGCGGATCGCACAAGGTGGAGTATCTCGACGGCATGGTGCGAATCTCCGAGACGGTGTGGGGGATGGACACATCGAAAAACCCGAAGCCACTGTATCACCCGATGTCGGCCGACAAGGGCGAGTGGTACCAGGCGAAGATCCTCACCACCACCATGCATCACATCAAGGTGGACAAGCAATGCGTCAAGCGGCTGTACTCCCTGCTGGGCTACCGGGTGCAGGAAGGCGACACGATCGAAGATATCTGCAAGGGGCTGGACCTGGAGGCGAAGTGGAATTGCACGGCCGACCCCAAGCCGCGGACGGGCCTCTGGCTGATCTTCAACATCCCCGCCGAAGTGGCGGTGAAGCGTTACCCGTTGACGCGCGAGGCGGGCAAGTGATCACGTTGTGCCGCGGGCGTGCAGCGCCGCCAGGGCCTGGGCCACCTCTGCGGTCACACGTCGGCCGCGGCGCTGCATGACGCGATCAGCCACCACGCAGAATCGCTCCAGGTCGTAGCGCGTCGCGCCGTCGTCGGTCACAAACGCGAACGGCGGTACGTACTTCGGCGCGAAGCCGCCGAGCGCCACCATCGCCCCGGTGCCGAGGCAACTGCCCGTCAGCAGGCGCGTACCGATCGCGGTCTTGACGTGATCGCCGAAGATCGTGCCGAGGAACTGCATCCCGGTCGGCTGCGGCTCGGCGTCGGCGGCGGTCTGCATCTTGACCTGGCCGTAGGTGTTTTTCAGATTGCTGGTCGTCGTGCCGGCGCCGAGGTTGACCCATTCGCCCACGTAGCTGTCACCGAGATAGCCGGCGTGGGCCTTGTTGCTGAACGACTGGAACACGCAGCCGCCCACTTCGCCGCCGACCTTGCAGATCGGGCCGATGACCGTGTTGGCCCGGATGTGAGCGCGGGCATTGACCGTCGCGCCGCGTCCGATGAAGCACGGCCCCTCGAGCACGCAGTGCGCCGCGATGTGCGCTTCGGCGTCAATCGCCACGGGGCCGCCCGATGTGTCGAACACCGTCATCGGATCGACCACCGCCCCACGGCCGATCCGCACACCGTGATGGCCGATCACGACCACCATCGCCGGTGGATCGAACGGCTTGAGGTGTGTCATTGCCTCGATGTCCGAGACCAGATTCGCCCGGGCGCACCGCAGCACGTCCCACGGATGGCGCAGCAGCGAGGTCGTTTCGATCACCGTGGTGTGGACCCCGTCCGGCAGACGGCCGTCGTCTTCGATGAACTGCGCCGTGGTGCCGGCGTCGAGCAGGCCCGCAAGCACGCTGCCGTCGTTGGCGACCAGGGCGCAGTTGATCCGATCCGGCGGTTCGTGATCCATCGACGTCCACCGGCCGTTCAGCAGCAGCACTTCCACTTCCGGCGCGCGGTTGACCGGCAGGTGATGGCGTGCGGCGACCAGCGGCGCGATCGCCGGCGGCGCGACCATAACCGTCGGCGACTGCGCCAGTTGCCGGACCAGCCGCTCGGCGGTCGTCACGGCACCGGTGCGCAGCTCGAAGCTTGCCCGAAGATCACACACCGGCGCGAGCATCGGGTCATTGTCATCGAAGAGGATCAGTTCCGCCATGGTTACCAGTATCGGCCCCCCACCGCCCCGCTGTCCACTTCGCCGGGCGATTTGCCATTCGGCCAGCCGGTGTTTTGCCGAATCGCCGGGCCTAGTATCATCACAGCCAACGCACGCAAGGGGACCGATCGACATGAAGATTCACGAATACCAGGCCCGGGAACTGCTGACCGACGCGGGGGTTGCCGTGCCGGCGGCGGCGATGGTCGCATCGGCGTCCGAGGCATCGGCGGCGTACGAGCGGTTGGCCGCACAGGGCGCGCCGTTCTGTGTGGTCAAGGCCCAGGTCCATGCCGGCGGGCGAGGCAAGGCCGGCGGCGTGAAGCGGGTGCACAGCGCCACCGAAGCGGCGGACGCGGCCGAGGCGATCCTCGTCAAACCGCTGGTGACCCACCAGACCGGGCCGGCGGGCGTGAAGGTGTCGAAGCTGCTGGTCGCCGCGGCGGTGGAGATCGAGCACGAGTATTACCTGGGCATCACCATCGATCGCGCGGCGCATCGGCCGGTGCTCATCGCGTCGGCCGAAGGCGGGGTGGAGATCGAACAGGTTGCCCGCGACAACCCCGACGCCATCGTGCGCCGCCCCATCCATCCGCTCGGTGGCCTGGAAGCGTATCAGGCCACAGACGTCGCCTTCCGCCTGGGCTTCCAAGGCAAGCAGGTTCCACAGGCGGCGAAGATCATGCGGCAACTCGCCGGCATGTTCGTGCGGTACGACGCTTCGCTGCTGGAGATCAACCCGCTGATCGTCACGCCCGCCGACGAACAGAATCCCGACGGGCGCGTGCTGGCCATCGACGCGAAGATGGACGTGGACGACAACGCCCTGTCCCGCCAGCCTCGCCTCGCCGCGATGCACGATGCGTCTGAGGAAGAGTCGGCCGAGTTAAGGGCCAAAGCGCACGGCCTGTCGTACATCAAGCTCGATGGCAACATCGGCTGCCTGGTCAACGGCGCGGGGCTGGCCATGAGCACGATGGACATCATCAAGCTGCACGGCGGCGAACCGGCGAATTTCCTCGACGTCGGCGGCGGCGCCAGCGAGCAAGCCGTCACCGAGGCCTTCGGCATCATCCTGTCCGACGACCACGTGCAGGGCGTGCTGGTCAACATCTTCGGCGGCATCATGCCGTGCGACCGCATCGCCCGGGCAATCGCCAGCGCGGCGGATAAGGTCGGTTTCAACGTTCCCCTGGTCGTGCGCCTCGAGGGCACGAACGTCGAGCCGGCCCGGAAAATCATCGACGAAGCGCGCTCGGCCATTCCCGTCATGCAGACCGCCACCGACCTGACCGACGCGGCGAAGAAGGTGACCGCGTCGGTGGCCTGACCGGGTCAGCGGGTCCGAACCACGCGCGGGCCGAGGCGATCCGTTCGAGCACCCTCAGCACGATCGGCACCCCGATCAGCGACGCGCCCCTGCCACAGCGTGCTGAAGTCGAACGCCAGCAGTCCGATGCCCGGCAGCCCGCCGCGTCCGTCCGGGGCCAGGGGGATGACCCGAAGCCGCCCGGCCCGGGCGTGCCGTCGCTGTGAACCCTGGCTGGCGGCGGGCCGGAGAAGATGCGATAATCATGGCTTGCTCTGGGCCGGCCCGACCGGCCGGTCACTGCCAGGGGATCGCACGAATGACAGAACCTGTCGGCTCGGCAACCACGGCCCTATCCACGCTGGCTTCCGAGGGCGTTTGGGCTGAACTCAACAGCTCGGCCGGCGACGATGATGCGCTGGTTCAAGCCGTCCGCCCCGTCGTTCGCCGCGCGGTCGACCGACTGATCGCCCAGCAGGAACCCGAAGGATTCTGGTGCGCCGAACTCGAAGGCGATTCGATCCTCCAGAGCGAATACATCCTGCTCAAGTGGATCATCGAACAGGAGGACGACCCCCGGCTTCCGAAGATCGCCAATCACCTGCGCCGCCAGCAGCGCCGCGAAGACGGGGCGTGGGTGCAGTATCCCGGCGCCAGGCCTGATCTCAGCGCGACGGTCAAGGCTTATTTCGCGCTGAAGCTGACCGGCGATGACATCGACGCGCCGCACATGGTCAAGGCGCGCCAGTTGATTCTCAAACTGGGCGGGGCCGAGCGATGCAATACCTACAGCAAGTTCTACCTCGCGGCCCTGGGACAGATGCATTACGATTCGGTCCCCGCCGTTCCGCCCGAGATGGTCTACCTGCCGCGGTGGTTCTACTTCCACCTCGATAAGGTCTCGGCGTGGTCGCGGACGATGATCATGCCGCTGAGCATCGTGACGACCTACCGCCCGGTGCGCCAGTTGCCCGAGCCGATGGGCATCATGGAGTTGTACACCAACCACGACTATCTGCATCGGCCGTTCACCGAGTTCGACCAGAAGCTGCTCTGTTGGAAGAACCTGTTCCTGGGCCTGGACAAGTTGTTGAAGGTGTACCAGCGGGTGAAACTGAACCGTCCGCTGCGCCAGCCGGCCATCCAGCGCATGGAAAAGTGGATCCTCGAACGGACCAGCAAAGAACATTCCGACGGCCTGGGCGCGATCTTTCCGCCGATGGTCTACATCATCATCGCGTTCCGCTGCCTGGGATATTCCGATGACGATCCGCACGTTCAGGAAGCCTGGCGGCAACTCGACCGGCTGATGATCGAGCACGGCGACACCGTCCGCATTCAGCCGTGCTTCTCACCCGTGTGGGATACGGGCATCGCGACCCACGCGCTGGCCGAGTGCGGCCTGCGGGCCGACCATCCGGCCATGCGCAAGGCGGTCGACTGGCTGGTGAGCAAGGAATGCCGTCACGCCGGCGACTGGCAGGCGAACGTGAAGAAGCCGGTCGAGCCGAGTGGCTGGTACTTCGAGTTCAACAACGCCTACTACCCCGACGTGGACGACACGGCGATGGTGGCCATGGCGCTGCACCACGCGGCCAACGGCATCGCGCCCGAAGCCCGCGAAGCATCGCAGCGCGGCGTGCAGTGGATGCTCGCCCTGCAGAACGAGGACGGCGGATGGGCGGCGTTCGACCGAACCATGAGTCGGCCCATCCTCGAGTACATCCCCTTCGCCGATCATAACGCCATTCAGGATCCGTCCTGCCCCGACATCACCGGGCGCACGCTCGAGTGTCTCGGTCATCACGGCCTGCGAATCGACCATCCCGACATCGCCCGCGCCGCCGAGTTCCTCCAACATACCCAGGAACCCGAAGGATGCTGGTTCGGGCGCTGGGGGGTGAACTACATTTACGGCACGTGGGAGGTGCTGTGCGGCTTGCAGCGGATCGGTGTGGACATGGACCAGCCGTGGGTGCAGGCTGCCGGCAAGTGGCTGAAAAGTGTCCAGAAACACGATGGCAGCTTTGGCGAATTGGCCGACAGCTACGAAGATCCGTCGCTCAAAGGTCAGGGGCCGTCGACCGCCTCACAGACGGCCTGGGGGGTGATGGGGTTGATGGCCGTCTACGGACCGCAGGACCAAGACGTGCGCCGGGGCATCCGCTGGCTGGTCGACACGCAACTGCCCGCCGGCACCTGGGATGAACCTTGGTTCACCGGCACCGGTTTCCCCCGTGTGTTCTATCTGCGGTATCACCTCTACCGCCTGTACTTTCCCATCATGGCCATGGGAAGATGGCTGACCGAGCGCGGGGGCTAAGCAGGCGGGGGGTAAGCAAAGGAGGGCAAGGGGTGAACGCGATCGGCGCACCTTCTCGCGGCGCGACCAAGGCGAGCCGCCCATCACAGAATCATCATGCCCGCCGGCGGCACAAAACGCCAAGACCGGCGATGGCCAGAAGGCTCAACGACACCGGTTCGGGCACGACCAGCGGGTTCTCGTCGCTGTCGATGCCCGGGTCATCCAGTTCGTCATCGGGCGGAATGTTGCCGCTGAGCGAGACGAACACGCGATCGACGAACACGTCGAAGTCGTTCAGTCCGCCGCGGAACAGCACGCTCTGGAATCCGCCGTGGTCGATGATTTCGAAACGGGCCTGCGTCCATTCGGGCGAATTGGGTCTGGCTGGCAGGTATTCGGTCACCGGCACGGGGTTGACGACTGTACCGGTAAGATTGGGCCCGGTGTAGGCCGTGAGGTTCAGTTCATCGAAGTCGTGGCCGAAATCGCCGGCCAGTAGGCTGAAGCCTTGAATCGGATCAGAGAAGCTGAAGATGAACCCGAGGTTCCGCGTGTCGACGAAGGCGTCGAGGCTGACCGAACGATCGGCTGTGCCGTCTTCCATGTCGCCGTCTTGATCGAAGTCGGTGCCCCATTCGTCCGGCTTGCCGGTCTGCGTGAGCAGGAAGTTGTTGACCAAGTCGAACGCGGCGCCGTCTTCGCGGCTGATCGATACGGTGATACCGGCCGTGGCGATCTGCATCTGCGTGATCGCCCCGGGTCGGTTGGTCCGGGTGGGGCTGGTCAGGACACTGTTGGCCGTCGGACTGAGGCTGTCGAAGGTGATGAGGCCGGACTGGACGACCAAATCGGCGCGTAGGGTTTCCGCGGCCGACGTCAGCACCATGACCGCGGCGCAAGCAAACACATATTCAATGCGCACAACTCTCATGCTCTCTACCTGGCCCTTTCTCCGGCCTCCATAAGCAAACCGCTTGACCTGGCGGTCGCTTCTCTTCACCGTGAACAAGTATACCCGCGCGGAAGTCCAACGCCAACACAAACGGAAAATTGCGAAGGAAAATCGCTGGTGCTTGCAGAAATTCAACATCGGGGTTTGCGCGTCGGAATCGTCACCAATCCCCTGCAAGCAAGTGACTTATAGCTTCTGACACGCCGCCGGCGTCGTTACTGGACGTTCGCCGGTCCGCCGCCGCCAGAACCCGCGGCACCGCGTTGGCCATTGCGATCCCGCAGCCGGCCGACTCGATCATCTGCAAGTCGTTGATCTCATCCCCGATCGCCGCGATCTGATCTTCCGACACGTCGTGCAACTCCGCCAGCCATTGCAGCCCCGCCCATTTACTGACCCCCGAGGTGAACACCTCCAGCACGTGCACATCCTCGTCATCCTGCTTGACCGCCATGAAGTGCTGCACGAACACCTCCTCGCCGAACCGTTGCTTCAACCCCTGCACCACCGCGGGCATGTGATCGGCCGGGCCCACGATTCCCACCCGCAGCGCGTGATGCAAATCCTCCACCGTCAACGCATCGACCGGCTTGAGCTTCGCATCGATCGCGCTGAACCACCAGCGCGTGTTGTCCGTCATGAGCTGCTCGCGCTTGACCAGGTAGTCCAGCCCGGTGGGTTCGGGGTCCAGCAGCACCAGCACCGCGTCACGCCCGCTGTCCAGTTGATCGACGATCTCCATCGCCAGGTGCGGTTCGAGCGTCATGCGATGCAGTGTGCGGCCGGTGGTCGGATCGCTGACCAGCGCGCCGTTGGCCAATACGACCGGGCCTTCGTGCTGCAGTTGATCAATGGCCGGGCGGGCTTCGTTCAGCCCCCGGCCGGTGCACAGCGCGATCAGCATGCCCGCGTCCTGCGCGCGGTGGATCGCTTCGATATGACATTGCGGCGCGCGACCGGACGAATCGAACAACGTGCCGTCCAGATCCACCGCAAGCAGTCGGTACTTCATGGGCTAGAAGCTAATGCCGCCGATGCGCCCGATCAAGCCCAGGCGGCCGACGACGACTATTGCGTTTGCACCCAAGATTCGGGAATCGGTTTTGGCCGCGACCCGCAGGGAGAGCGCTTCGACACCGCGCTCGCCTACGGCTGGCGGCTGAACTTCCCGCCGAAGATCAACGGCAGACACGGCACTACTCGCCGGTGTCGTCCTGGTCCTTCTTGCCACCGAACACGCCTTCCAGCGCGCCGCCGATGCCC